>JBGPFS010000023.1:0-19988 GCA_041483455.1 Candidatus Limnocylindria bacterium
GGCTGGACCGACGTGCTCCTGGTCGACCGGGCGGAGCTGACGTCGGGCTCGACGTTCCACTCGGCCGGCCTGGTCGGCCAGCTGCGCTCGAGCGTGACCCTGACCCGGATGATGATGGACAGCGTCGCCCTTTATCGGCGGCTGCGAGACGAGACCGGCGTCGACCCGGCCTGGCACGAGGTCGGCTCGCTCCGGCTCGCCTCGACGCCCGCCCGGCTGGAGGAGCTCACCCGCCAGGCGGGCTGGGCGAAGACGTTCGGCCTTCCGCTCGAGCTCATCTCCGCCGCCCAGGCCCAGGCGCGGTTCCCGCTGATGACGACCGAGGGCGTCCTCGGTGCGGTCTTCCTGCCGACCGACGGCTGGCTCGACCCATCCGGTCTCGCCTATGCGCTGGCGGCCGGGGCCCGGGCCCGCGGCGCCCGGATCGAGACGCGGACCCGGGTCGTCGGGATCGAGGTCGCCCGAGGCCGCGTCGCCGGCGTGCGGGTCGTCCGCGACGGCGTCGAGCGCTCGATCGCGGCCGAGGTCGTGGTCAACGCCGGCGGGATGTTCGCCCCCGAGATCGGCCTGCTGGCCGGGGTCGACGTCCCGATCATCCCGATCGCCCACGAGTACCTGTTCACCGAGCCGATCGCGGGCGTCCGGCCCGACCTCCCGACGATGCGCGACCCCGACAACCTGTGCTACTTCCGCGAGGAGGTCGGCGGCCTGTGCATGGGCGGCTACGAGCGACACCCGGCGCCGTGGTCGCTCGACGGGGTGCCCGCCGACTTCAACGGCCGGCTCCTGGCGCCGGACTGGCCGCGCTTCGAGGAGATCATGGCCGGGGCGATCCGGAGGGTCCCGGGGATCGCGGACGCGGGGATCAACCGGATGATCAACGGTCCCGAGGCGTTCACCCCCGACAACGAGTTCATCCTCGGCGAGAGCGACGTCCGGGGCTTCTTCGTGGCGGCCGGGTTCTGTGCGCATGGGATCGCCGGGGCAGGTGGGCTCGGCCGCCAGGTGGCTCACTGGATCGTCGAGGGCGAACCCGAGTACGACCTCTGGAAGATGGACATCCGCCGGTTCGGGGCCCAGTACCGGGCCCAGGGATACACGCTCGCCCGGACCGTCGAGGTCTATCGGCAGTACTACGACATCCACTACCCCAACGAGGAGCGTCAGTCCGGGCGGCCGCTCCGGCTTTCGCCGGCGTACTCGCGCCTGAGCGAGCTGGGGGCCGTCTTCGGCGAGAAGTCCGGCTGGGAGCGGCCGAACTGGTTCGAGCCGAACTCCGCCGGGGCAGGGGTGGTGGCCGCCGCGGCCCTGGCCGAGCTCCGGCCGCGCGGCTGGGCGGGCGAGAACTGGTCGCCCGCGATCGGCGCGGAGGCGCTCGCGACCCGGGCCACTGCGGGCCTGTTCGACGAGTCGAGCTTCGCCAAGATCGAGGTCGCCGGGCCGGGCGCCGCCGCCTTCCTCGACCGCCTCAGCGCGAACCAGGTGGCCCGTGAGGTCGGCGCCATCGTCTACACCCAGCTGCTGAACCGTCGCGCCGGGATCGAGTGCGACTTCACGGTCACTCGCCTGGCCGAGGACCGCTTCCTGATCGTGACCGGCACGGCCTTCGGCAATCACGACCTGGGCTGGCTCCGTCGCCACCTCGACGACGACGGTCCGGCCGACGCCGACGCGACCCGCGCGGCGGGGTCCGGCGTCCGGATCTCGGACGTGACGAGCTCGCTGGCCTGCTTCGGACTGTGGGGACCGCGGGCCCGCGACATCCTGGCGGCCTGCATGAAGGACGACGTCTCGGATGCCGGCTTCCCGTACCTGACCGCCCGTGGGATCACGGTCGGGAGCGTTCCGGTCATGGCGCTCCGGGTGACCTACGTGGGCGAGCTCGGCTGGGAGCTCTACCCGCCGACCGAGTACGGCGCGGCGCTGTGGGATGTCCTCTGGGCGGCCGGACGCGAGCACGGCCTGGTCGCCTGCGGCTACCGGGCGATCGACGCGCTCCGGCTCGAGAAGGGCTATCGCGTCTGGTCGACCGACATCACCCCGGACGAGACGCCGTTCGAGGCTGGGCTCGGCTTCGCGGTCCGACTCGAGCGGCCGACCCGGTTCATCGGCCGCGACGCCCTGGTCGTGGCGAAGGCCGCCGGTCCGCGCCGCCGGCTCCGTTGCCTCGTCCTCGACGACCCGCTCTCGGTCTGTCTCGGCAACGAGCCGGTCCGGGTCGACGAGCGGATCGTGGGACGGGTCACCTCCGGCGGGTACGGGTTCGCGGTGGAGCGCTCGATCGCCTACGCCTACCTGCCGCCGGAGATGGCGGCCATCGGGACCCGCGGGGAGATCGAGGTCTTCGGGCGCTGGATCGGCTTCACGGCAGTCGCCGAGCCGCTCTGGGACCCGACCGGCGAGCGGATCCGCTCGTGAGCGCGGGCCGCATCCCCGGGCCCCGGCCGCCGGCCGAGGTCGCCTCGGCCGTCGCGGCGGGCCCCGCCTGGAGTGCGTCGCGGCGCCGGGTCCCCGAGGCTCAGCTGGCCGACTGGCTGACCTTCGCCCGGCGGTCTGCGACGAGGCTGACGCGATCGCCCTCGGGCACTTCCGGCGCGATCTCGAGATCATCACGAAGCCGGACCGCTCGTTCGTGACCGCGGCCGACCACGAGATCGAGCGGCTTGTCCGAGAGCGGATCCGGGCGGCCTACCCGGGCCACGGCCTGGTGGGCGAGGAGTTCGGGGTCGAGGCGGCCGAGGCGCGGGTCCGCTGGTTCATCGACCCGATCGACGGCACCCACAACTACATCCGCGGCGTCCCGCTCTTCGGGACGCTCCTGGCCGTCGAGGTCGACGGGGAGCTCCAGGTCGGGGTCATCAGCGCTCCCGCGCTGCGCGAGCGCTGGTACGCCTCGCGCGGGGCCGGCGCCTGGGCCGAGGGCGCGGCCGGCGATCCGGGAGCCCGCCGGATCCACGTCTCGCGGGTCGCGGCGCTGGGCGACGCCCAGGTGCTCTATGGCTCGCCGCGCGACATCGAGGCCTCCGGGCGGGCCCCCGGGTTTCGCTCGCTGATCGCCGATGCCTGGCGCGACCGCGGCTTCGGCGACTTCTGGGGCTACGCGCTTCTGGCCGAAGGCGCCGCCGAGGCGATGATCGAGGTCGATCTGTCGGCCTGGGACGTGGCCGCGCCCCTGGTGCTGGTCGAAGAGGCCGGCGGCCGGGCGACCGACTTCGCGGGCGCCCGGCTCATCGACTCCGGGACGTTCCTCGCGACCAACGGGCTGATGCACGAGGAGCTCCTGGCGAGGCTCAGGGGCTGAGCGTCGGCCGAGTCGATCCGCGCGCTCGAGGTGTGCCCGCGGCGGGTCGCCTGCGCGCCCGTGGCGGTCTAGGCGCCCGCGGCTGCCAGGCTCTCGTCGAGGATCCCGAGGGCGAGATCGACCTCGGCGGCCGTCGTGACCAGCGGCGGGATGATCCGCGTTACGTTGGCGTAGGTGCCGGCCGACAGGACGATGAGCCGGCGGCTGAGTGCCTCGGCCAGGACCCGTTTGGTCAGGTCCGGATCCGGCACGCGGCCATCGCCCTCGCCCGACTTGACGAACTCGAGGGCGAGCATGAGCCCGAGGCCGCGGACGTCGCCGATCGAATCGTACTTCGCCCCGAGTCGCCGCAGGCCCGCCAGGAACTGGTCCCCGCGCGTGGCGGCGTTCTCCACCAGCCCCTCGTCCCGGATGACGTCGAGGGTCGCATTCGCCGCCGCACAGCTGACGACGTTGCCGCCGTAGGTCCCGCCGTGGGTACCGGGCGACCACGTCTCGATGAGCTCGCTCTTGGCGATGATCCCCGACAGCGGCAGGCCGGAGGCGATGCCCTTGGCCACGGTCAGGATGTCGGGCTCGACGTCCCAATGCTCGACGGCGAACATCTTCCCGGTCCGGCCGAAGCCGGTCTGGACCTCGTCGGCGATGAGGAGGATCCCGTGCCGCCGGGTGATCTCGCGCAGGCGGGGCAGGAAGTCCGGCGGCGGGACGATGTAGCCACCCTCGCCGAGGACCGGCTCGACGATGATCGCCGCGACGTGCTCCGGGTAGATCAGCTGGTGGAACGTCAGGTCCAGCTGCTCCTCCCAGTCGCAGGTGCAGTCCGCCGGGTCGTGGGCGCCGCGGGCGGCCCGGTAGCAGTACGGATACGCGGTGTGGTACACGGAGCCGGGGAGCGGCTCGAAATGGCCGCGGTAGACGTCCTTGGCGGTCGTGAGCGCCATCGTCTGGGCCGTCCGCCCGTGGTAGCCCCCCCGGAACCCGATCACGACGGGCCGCCGGGTGGCGATCCGGGCGAGCTTGACGGCTGCCTCGACCGCCTCCGCCCCGCTGTTCGAGAGGAAGGCGCCCCAGCCGTCGCCCGGCAGGATCGTCCGGAGGCGCTCGTAGAGGCGCAGGCCGGGTTCGTGGAAGACGATGTTCTGCTGGCCGTGGAGGAGCTTCTGGGCCTGGGCGGCGATCGCGGCCGCGACCCGCGGGTGAGCGTGCCCCGTGCTGGTCACGCCGATCCCCGAGCTGTAGTCGAGGTAGCGCTCGCCATC
This sequence comes from Candidatus Limnocylindria bacterium, assembly GCA_041483455.1. Classification (GTDB taxonomy): domain Bacteria; phylum Chloroflexota; class Limnocylindria; order Limnocylindrales; family CSP1-4; genus JBGPFS01. Next base: position 4,564 of record JBGPFS010000023.1, read on the forward strand.
CGGGGTGATCAGCCAGCTGCCCTCGCCGCGCTCGACCGGCACGTTCGCGATCCGGCTCCAGACCGGCGGGACCACCGACCGATCCGGCCAGCCGGCCAAGCCTTCGGTCGGGGCGCCGGACGCGGACGGAGACGCGGGATCGGAGGGCACCGGCGCCGGCGAGAGATCGACCATGGGTTCTCCTTGTCGGCTCGGTCAGCGGTGCGCGACTCGGCCGGAGCGCAGCGTCGAGATCGACGCGAAGCCGACCGCCACCAGGAAGATGATCGAGCCGATGACGTTGATCTGGACCGGGAGTGCGTTCTTCTGGATGCTGTAGACCCAGATCGGGAACGTGTTCGTGGTTCCCGACACGAAGTTCGTGATGATGAAGTCGTCGATCGAGAGCGCGAACGCGAGCATCGCCGCCGCCATGATCCCCGGCAGGATCAGCGGGAAGGTCACCTTCCAGAACGTCGTCCACTCGTTCGCGCCGAGGTCCATCGCCGCCTCCTCGAGGCGGCGGTCGAAGCCGGCCAGGCGGGCCTTCACGGTCACGACCACGTAGCTGATGTTGAACATCACGTGGGCGATGAGGATCGTGGTGAACCCGGTCGGGTAGAGCGTCGGGGTCTTGCCGGCCAGCGGCGGCAGCGCCGTCGCCACGAACAGGGTCAGCAGGCTCGAGCCCATGACGATCTCCGGGGTGGCCATCGGCAGGAAGATGAGCCCGTTGAGGGCGCCCCGACCCCGGAACGAGTAGCGGGTGAGGGCCAGCCCGATGAGCGTTCCCAGGATGGTCGCGATGATCGTCGCGATGAGCGCGATCGCCAGCGTCGTCCGGACGGCATCGCCCAGGCCCGGCCAATCGAACGGATGTGCCCAGCCGTCGAGGCTGAACTGGTTCCAGATGTAGTTGAACTTGCCGGTCGGCTTGTTGAAGCTGAACAGGATCATCACCGCGATCGGGATCAGCAGGTAGACGATCGCCAGGACCGTGAAGACCGGCAGGAACCGGCGCTCGATCGTCCGCATGAGCCGGCTGCCCCCGGGAGCCTGACGGGTGGGTGCGCTCACGACGGCGGTCATGCGCTCAACCCGTCAGCTGCTCGGTGCCGAGCGCCCGAGCATAGATGGCGACGGCCACCAGGATCCCGGCCATCAGGATGAACGAGAGGGCCGCGCCCACCGGGTAGTCGTTCTGAAGGAGCAGCCGATTCTGGATGACGTTGCCGATCATCTTGGTCTGCGGGTTGCCCAGCAGCTCCGCGTTGACGTAGTCGCCCATCGCCGGGATGAACGTGAGCAGGGAGCCGGCGAAGATGCCCGGCAGGGCGAGGGGGAAGGTGACCTTCCGGAAGACCTGGAAGCGGTCGGCGTACAGGTCGCCCGCCGCCTCCAGCAGCCGCACGTCGATCTTCTCGAGGGCGACGTAGAGCGGCAGGATCATGAAGGGCAGGAAGTTGTAGGTCAGGCCGGCCAGCTGGGCGACCCCCGAACCCAGGATGCTGAACGCGCCCGGCACGAGATGAAGGCTCTTGAGCGGCCCGAGGAGCGGCCCCTCGTCGCCGAGCAGGATCTTCCAGCTGATCGTCCGGATCAGGAAGCTCGTGAAGAACGGGGCGATGACCAGGAACAGGATGAGGTTCTTGTAGCGTCCGCCCCGGAAGGCGATCGTGTAGGCGACCGGGAAGCCGATCGCGAACGTCAGGATCGTGGCCGCGCCGCCGTAGACGATCGAATTCAGGAACTGCTTGCCGAACTTGCTGAACCCGTCGATGTACGCCTGGGGCGAGCCGGTCAGCCTGAACCCGCTGTCGAGGCTGCCCGTCGAGATCGAGTAGGTGAACATCTGGATGCTGGGCAGGATGTAGAAGACGAGCAGGTAGAGCAGCCCCGGGGCGAGCAGGATGTAGGGCGTCGCCCGCCCCAGGCGCTGGCGAAGGCGCGGTCCGGGCGCGGGGCGCGCCTGCGCCGTCATGGGCGGTCGGTCTCGTCGGGTCCTAGGTGCCCGACAGCTTCGAGTAGAGGTCGTTGAGCGTCTTCTCTCGATCGTCGCTCAGGGCCTGGAAGTTGCGCTGCTTCGCGACGATGTCGGCGGTCGGGAAGAGGAGCGGGTTGCTGGCCGCCGCCGCATCGATCTTCTTGATCTCGTCGGCGGCGCCTTCCACGGGCGAGACGTAGTAGACGTAGTCGGCGATCTGGGCCGCGATCTTGGGGTCGTAGACCCAGTTCATCATGAGCTCGGCCGTGTACGGGTTGGCGGCGCCCTTCGGGATGAGCATGTTGTCGGTCCAGATCATCGTCCCTTCGTCCGGGAAGATGAACTTGTCGTCAGCGCTGCCGGAGCTGGCGAGGTCGCCCGACCAGACGAACGCCGCCCAGACCTTCTTCTGGCCGAAGTCGGTCAGGTACTCGTTGCCCGTGAACCGGAGGCCCTTGTCGACCAGCGGCTGGATGTCGTCCGCGCACGCCTGGAGATCCGCGTCGGTGACCGTCGCGGGATCGGCCGCCTTGCCGAGCTTCAGGAGTGTCAGTCCGAAGGTGTCGCGGGCCTCGGACAGGAATGTCAGCTTGGCGGCCGGGATGTTCCACAGGTCGGCCAGCTTCGTCGGCTCGGCGATCCCGTTGTCCTTGAGCGTCTTCGCGTTGACCCCGATGCCGGTCATCCCGGACTGCCACGGGTAGTGGTAATCGTTGCCCGGATCCCAGGCCTGGTTGCGGAGCGCCTGGCGGAGGTTCGTCGCGCAGTTCGGCACGTCGGCCTGGTCGAGCTTCTGGATCCAGTCCTTGGCGACCAGCTTGGAGGCGATCCAGTCGGTCAGGACCATCAGGTCCCAGCCGGTCGGCAGGCCGCCGACAAGGGCCGTCTGGATCGTCGCGACGAAGGTCGGGTTGTCGCTGATCTTCTCCTCGTAGTCGACCTCGATCTTGTACTTCTTCTTGAACTCCTCGAGCGTCGGCGAGGAGCCCGGGGCGTACGCGCCGGCGTCGCCGGCCTTCCCGGTCAGGTCGATGTAGGCCGGCCAGTTCGCGAACTTGAGCGGGCCGCTGATCGTCTTGGCGATCGGCGCCGCGGAGGGCGCGCTGCTGGGGACCGCGCTCGCGGGCGCGCTCGGGGCCGCGCTGGGGGCCGTGCTGGGAGCCGTGGTCGTGCCGGTCGATCCGGTGCACGCGGCGATGAAGGCCGAGACGCCGACGAGCGTCGTGCCCTGGAGGAAGCGGCGACGGCTGATCGCGGTTTCGGTCAGGCGCTTCTCGAGATCGTGCATCGGACTCCTTCGGTTCTCCCCGGCTGGGCGGTCGCCCCTGCGGCGGCCGGTCATTCCTCCGCGTCCGGCAGGCTGCCGGACGCCGCCACCACGAACGAGTGCTCGGGACTCCAGGCGAGATGGACTTCCTCTCCCGGTGCCCACAGCTCGGACTTGGTGGCTCGTTCCATGTTCTGCTCGTAGACCGAGATCCGGGTCCCGCTCCGGGTCTCGACGATGTACTGCGTGCTGACCCCGATGTAGGAGGCGTCGCGGACGGTGCCGGACAGCCGGTTGTGCCCGGCCGGGATGGTGTCCTCGGCCCCATGCATCCGGATCTTCTCGGGCCGGACGCCGATCTCGATCGAGGTCTCGGCCCCGACCAGCGCGGCCGGCACCAGGACCCGGGTATCGTCGGCGAGCTTCACCACCGCATTCCCGTTCGAGCGGTCGACCGTCGTCGCGGGCAGGAGGTTGCTGACGCCGAGGAAGCCGGCCACGAAGCGGGTGGTCGGCCGCTCGTACAGGCTCTCCGGGTCGCCGAGCTGCTCGTAGTGGCCCTTGTTCATGACGGCGATCCGATCCGACATCGTCATCGCCTCCTCCTGGTCGTGGGTCACGTAGATGAAGGTGATCCCGACCTCCTGCTGGATGCGCTTCAGCTCGACCTGCATCTGCTTTCGCAGCTTCAGGTCGAGGGCGCCCAGCGGCTCGTCGAGGAGGAGGACCGCCGGCCGGTTGATCAGGGCCCGGGCGAGCGCGACCCGCTGCGCCTGGCCCCCGGAGATCTGACCGGGCTTGCGATCCTCGAAGCCGGGCAGCTCGACGAGCTGGAGCATCTCGGTGACCCGCGACTTGACCTCGGAGGATCTGGCGCGCTTGCGTCGGAGCCCGAACGCGACATTCTCGAAGATCGACAGGTGGGGGAACAGGGCGTAGCTCTGGAAGACCGTGTTGACGTTCCGCTTGTACGGCGGGAGCCACGTGACGTCCTGGCCCTGGAGCTCGATATAGCCCGAGGTGGCCTGCTCGAAGCCGCCGATCATCCGAAGGGTCGTGGTCTTGCCGCATCCGGACGGACCGAGCAGCGAGAAGAACTCGCCGTCCTCGACCTCGAGGTCGATGTGGTCGACGGCGTTGACGTCACCGAAACTCTTGACGACGTCGACCAGGCGGACATCGACAGCGGGCACGGGTGCTTCGGTCTCCAGTGTCTGGGGGTCCGACCCGGGGGGACGATCGGGCTCGCTGCTTCCGACAGCGCCGGAACCGCCGCGACGTTCTCAGACGCGACGTGCGCCGGATGGTAGCGCCCGGCGGATGGCGGTGTCAACGCACCCTTCTTCGTGCGATTGTCGAGGATGACGGACACCGGGCCGACGAATCTCGCAGGCCCGAGCGGGTAGGACGCACGGCCGAAGGGTCCGCGGCCGCGGCCTGGGTCGGCCGGGGCTCGGTCGCCCGCGCCCGGGGCGGGTGAGTCCGCCGGCCCGTCCGGGGAGCGCGGGGTAGGATAGGCCGCCCGGACCGGGTCACCGGATCGGGCGGGACTCCGCTCGGCCCGGCGACGATCCGACCGCTCGTCGCGCGAGCAGCTCAGCCACCCTTGACCCGAGGAACCGACCGGATGACGACCCTCACCGAAGGCGCGGTCTTCGACGCGCTGCGCACCGTCCAGGAGCCCGAGCTGGGGCGCGACATCGTGACCCTCGGGATGGTCAAGGACCTGGCGATCGAAGGCTCGCGGGTCGCATTCACGATCGAGCTCACCACGCCGGCCTGTCCGCTCAAGGATGAGATCGAGGGCAACGCCCGGGCCGCCCTGGCGGGCCTGGGCGCCGAGCCGATCGAGATCGCCTGGGGGGCGATGGTCCGGCGCGCGACGCCGCAGCAGGCCGCCCAGCTCCTGCCCGGGGTGAAGAACGTCATCGCGATCGTCTCGGGCAAGGGCGGCGTGGGCAAGAGCACGGTCAGCGTCAACCTGGCCGTCGCGCTCGCCCAGGCCGGAGCCTCGGTCGGTCTTCTCGACGCGGACATCACCGGCCCGAACATCCCCCTGATGATGGGTCTCACCGGCCAGCCGGTCGCCAGCCCGAACAACAAGATCACGCCGCTCGAGCGCTACGGCGTCAAGACCATCTCGATCCAGTTCTTCGTGCCCGAGGGTCAGCCCGTCATCTGGCGCGGCCCGCTCGTCGGCGGGGCGATCCAGCAGTTCCTTCGGGACGTCGAGTGGGGCGAGCTCGACTACCTCGTCATCGACCTGCCGCCCGGGACCTCGGACGCTCAGCTCACCCTGGCCCAGGCGGTCCCGATCAGCGGCGCGGTCCTCGTCACCACGCCCCAGGAGGTCTCCCTCCTGGACGTCGGCAAGGCGCTCGCGATGCTCCAGCGGATGAATGTGCCGGTGACCGGCATCGTCGAGAACATGGCCGGGTTCGCCTGCAGCCACTGCGGCCAGGTCACCGAGATCTTCGGGCGCGGCGGCGGCGAGCGCTTCGCCCGCGAACACGGGATCGAGTTCCTCGGCTCGATCCCGCTCGATGTCACCGTCCGCCAGGGTGCCGACGTGGGAATCCCGGCCGTCGCCCAGCGCGAGCCCGGGCCGGCGGCCGCGGCGATGACCGCACTGTCGAAGACGATCGCGGCCCGGATGAGCGTCGCCGCGGCCCGGGCCGAGGCGCCGGTCCTGACCATCTCCTGAGGGGCGGCCGGCCTTCACGCCGACCCGCTGCCATGGACGGTCAGGCGCAGGGGCGGCGGGCGGCTCAGCCGGGCTCGAGACCCACACCGTCGAGCGTCTCGAGGAGGACGTGGGCGGCCGCCAGCCCCGCCCGGAGGCGACCCTGGTCTCCGCCCAGGAACGCGACCCGCTCGACGCCTCGAGTGCCGTCAGGGGTCGTGACGCCGATGCCTACTCCGGTATCGGCTCCCCGGACCCGCGCGAGGATGGCCAGGCCGACGTCGGCCCCGCCGGCCGCCCCGACGGCTCGAGCCTCGGCGACCGGCTCGCGGGACGGTTCCGCGGCCGCCGCGATCGACTCGACGTGCAGCAGTCCGTCCACCCCGCCGAGGAGCGTCCCGACGGACCCCCCGGTCCCGATCTCGCGGATCGCGAGGCTCCAGCCGCGGGCCGCCAGCCGCTCACCGATCGCCTGGGCCCAGGTCGTCTCGCCGCGGGCCCAGACGAAGGCGCCCAGGCGCTCCAGGACGACCGCCTCGAGCTGGTCGAGGAGCATCTCGGACGAGCGGGCGGCGGTCGGTCGACCGTGGTCATCGGTCGCCGGGGACTCGGCGTGCGCCGACAGCCGGACGTCGACCGCGTCCGCCCGGGCGTAGGTCGCCACGACGGGGTTTTCAGTCCGCAGCAGCGCTTCCCCGAGCAGGTCGGCGACCTGCGACTCGCCGATCCCCGCCAGCCGGAAGGTCCGGCTCCGATGGTCCCGCCCGAGGCCGCGTGCCCGGAGACGCGGCAGGGCCTCGTCCTGCCACATGGGCCGCATCTCGCGCGGGGGGCCCGGCAGCAGGACCGCGATCCGGCCGTCGGGCCGCTCGACCCACCAGCCGGGGGCGGTCCCGTTCGGATTGGGCAACGTGGTCGACGAGGCGATCCGCCAGGCCTGCTTCAGGTTGAGGGCGGGAAAGGCGAGTCCCCGCCGCGCCCACAGGCCGCGAAGCCATGCCTCGATCTCCGGGTCGACGAACGGCACCTCGCCACAGACGGCCGCGATGGCCTCGCGGGTCAGGTCGTCGGGGGTCGGGCCCAGGCCGCCGGTCGAGATCACGAGATCGACCCGCCCGAGCGCATCCCGGAAGGCCTCCTCGACGGCCGGCCGGCGGTCGGGGAGGGCCGTGATCCGGAGGACCGCCACCCCGGCGTCGCCGAGCGCGCGGGCCAGCTCGGCGGAGTTCGTGTCGCGCGTCTCGCCCGCGACGATCTCCGAGCCGAGCGCGAGGATCTCCGCTGTCAGGAGATCGCGCCCGGCCGGTGACGAAGCGACGGGAGCCGTCCCGGTGGGCGCGGTCCGCGCGGTCGTGTCCACCGGCGGAGGGTAGCGCACTTGATAGACTGGACGGACCACCAGCCCCCACCCGAGGCATCGACCCTGGACGACCCTACCCGCCCGCCGGCCGGGCCGAGCGACCCGCCCGTCGATCCCGCAGCCGTGCCGCCCGACGGCGCGCCGGACGACGCTGCCGGGCGCGACGGCACATCCGAAGGCGTCCCGCCGCCGCCTGGCCTGGGCGAGCAGCTGCACGCGACGTTCGGCGCCGTCCGGCGGGTGATCCAGGCGCACCTCGATCTCGCCCGGGGCGAGCTGGCCGAGATCCTGGGCGAGGTGAAGCGGGCCGGCGCGCTCGGTCTCGGGATCGTCGGGCTGCTCCTGTTCGCGGGCCTCGTCGCAGCCGTGGGCTCCACCCTCTTCCTGGGCGACCTGATCTTCGGCTCGATCGGCTGGGGGGTCCTTCACGGCGTGCTCGGGGCGGTCGCGATCGGCGTGATCCTCGGTCTCGTCGCGATCTACGCCCCGAGCGGCGGCCTCGTTCGGGCCTTCGCGATCGCGGCGGCGATCGGGCTGGTCGTCACGCTCGTCCTCGGAGCCCAGCTCAGCCATCGCGGCTGGACCGCCCTCGGTGACGGACTTGCGGTCGGCTTCGAGCCAGGCGTGCGACCGCTCGCCATCGCCGTCCTGGCGACGGCCTGCCTGCTCGGCCTGCTCGGCCTGCTCGTCGGTGCGTCCCGCGGGCGGAGCGCGGGGGCAGGGATCGGCGGCCTCGTCCTCGGGGGACTGGGGGGTGCCCTTCTCGGAGCTCTGACCGCGATCGCGTTCGGCTGGCGCCCCGCGGCCGCCCTCGGCGTGACCGTCTTCCTGGTCGGCGGGCCGACGCTCGCGCTGGCGGACGTCTACCGGCGCGGGGTCGACGTCGAGGCGCTCAAGAACCGCTTCTGGCCGACTGCGACCATCGAGACCACGAAGGAGACCATCGAGTGGGTGCGCGCACGGACACCGCGCGGTCCGAAGTCGTAGCGAGCCGCGAGGCGCTCGTCGACGAGGTCGAGCGTCTCGGAGCCGCCGGTCGGGCCGCCATCGACATCCCCGCCAGGGCGCGTCGGAACCCCGGGAAGACCGCCGCGCTCGCCGCCGGGAGCCTCTTCCTGATCGGCGGCGGTCCAGGGCGCGTCCTCCGCGGCCTGCGGACGGCCGTCTTCGGGTCGAGCCCGCTGCCGAAGTCGATGCTGCCCGCCGAGATCGACCGGGCGCTCCGGGAGCTCGGCGACGACGGCGATCGGGTCCGCGGGACCCTCGAGCGCGAGTTCGCCGCCTACCTCGATCAGTCCCGCTCGCGGCGCGAGGAGCGGGACGTCCAGGGTGCCCTCGCCGGCGCGTTCACGAACGTGATCCGGCCGACGAGCCGGACGCTGGGGATCCGCCTGGCCAAGCAGCTCGCCCAGTACGACGAGGAGGACTTCCGGCGGGCCCTCGGGTCCGTCCGACGGGCCCTCGCGGACGCCGGGATCGAGCGCCCGACGCCCGGTCCGGGTCCGACGGCCGCGGCTGCCGACGCGGGCGGCACGGGCGCGCCCACGGCGACCACCGACCCGCCGGCGTAGCGGACGCCGCCCGGCGCGGTAGACTCCGCCGCGGGCGAGTGGCGGAATGGCAGACGCGCCGGCCTTAGGAGCCGGTGCCGCGCGAGCGGCGTGTCGGTTCGACCCCGACCTCGCCTACACCTCTACGTGAAAGGTCGTCGTCCACGACTCTCATCGGTCCGTGGCGCTCGTCAGCGGCGGAAGCGACCTGAACCACCAGGCGTCATGTGGCCGACAGGGATCGCGTCGCCCCGTCCTTGAACGGGCCTTCGAACGAGTGCACTATGTCGCCAGGTTGGGGGAGATGCGGCATCCCGCGGACGCCGGTGGTGGGAGGCGGCGAGTGCTCATAGACCTCGTTCCTGGCCGGGCACTCGGGGTATCCCTGGTCGCCTGCCCATCGGCGCCCACTCCGGCATCGCCGTCCGGGGCGGTGCTGGAGGATACGGACCTCTACGCGATCCGCCAGGCGGATCCCGTGTCCGGCGTCACCCAGCCTGACGCCGCGGTTCGGGCCGGTCGCTCGTGAATCGTGACGCCGGTCCCGCAGGTAGCGCACCGCCGGCCAGGCGGCGGCGGGTGCTGAGCCGGGTCGACAATCCCTTGGTTCGGGCCGTCGGCCGGCTGCCGGTCCCGGTCGCCGTGAAGTTGCTCATCGCATTCGCGAGCACCGTGGTCCTGCTCGTCGCGGTCGGCCTTCTCGGTCTCCAGGTGATCGGCGACTCGAACCGGAGAGTCGAGGCACTCGGGGCGCTGCAGCAGCGCGCGACGGTGTTCCTCGAGCTCCAGACGGACGCGCAGGAGCTTCGCCAGCTCCTCCGTCTTCGGGTGGGGGGCACCTCGGAAGCGAGCGGGATGCACGCGATCGATCAGACGATCTTCACATTGCCTCTCGCACGCATCGGCCAGTCGTCTGACACCGCGCAGCTCGGATTCGCACCTCCCTCGGATGAGATGGCGTTGCTGGCCGCGATCAGGCTCGACTACGCACAGTTGTCGGAGATCATGGCCAGCATCCGGAGCCTCGACGCCGCCGGGAACTGGATCGATGGCATGCAGGTGCAGGGTGCTCGTGCCGAGCCTCTCGCACAGGACCTCCTGACCAGCACGGGCAGCCTCGTCGGGGTCATCGAGTCCAAGACCAACGCCTTGATCGCCGACAACCGGACCTCGTTGGCCGATTCGCAGCGCCTCTTCATCGCGGTCGCGGCAGGAAGCATCATCTTGGCCGTGCTCCTCGGCTACGTCCTGTCGTGGTCGGTCATCGGGCCGATCAGGCGCATGGAGACTCGCCTGGCCGAGATCTCCTCCGGTGATTTCTCGGGCCACCTCGACGTCGCCAACCGGGACGAGCTCGGAGCCCTGGCCGCGAACATCAACCGGATGAACGACGAGCTGGGACGCCTCTACAAGGAGCTCGAAACCGCCAGCCGGCACAAGTCCGAGTTCCTGTCCAACATGTCGCACGAGCTGCGTACGCCGCTGAACGCCATCATCGGCTTCTCGCAGGTCCTCAAAGAGCAGATGTTCGGCGAGGTCAACCCCAGGCAGGCCGAGTATCTCGACGACATCCTCGGGTCGGGTCAGCATCTGTTGAACCTCATCAACGACATCCTCGATCTGTCGAAGGTCGAGGCCGGTCGCATGGAGCTCCGGCCGGCCGTGTTCTCGCTCGCCGAGACGCTCGAGAGCGCCATGGTCATGGTCCGGGAGCGTGCGACCCGGCATGGGGTGAGCCTCGCGACGGAGATCGATCCGTCCATAGGATCGCTCGAGGCCGACGAACGAAAGGTCAAGCAGATCCTGTTCAACCTGCTGTCCAACGCGGTGAAGTTCACGCCCGAGGGCGGGCGCGTGACGCTGGCCGCTCGCGCTGTGGGTGATGACGTGGAGATCTCGGTGTCCGATACGGGCGTTGGCATCAGTCCCGAGGATCAGACGAGGATCTTCGAGGCGTTCTATCAGGCCGGCCCCGGCAAGACCCAGGAAGGCACGGGTCTGGGGCTCGCCCTGACCAGGAGCCTCGTGGGGCTTCATCACGGCCAGCTTCGGGTGGAAAGTGCGCCAGGCGTCGGGAGCACGTTCACCGTCACGTTGCCCTCCCGCCAGCCGGAAGCCGATCCCGCGCTGGCGCCGGCGATCGGCGAGGAGCCGGTCGCGCTGTGACTGGAGCTGGGGCCGGCAGGCTCATCCTGATCGTCGAAGACAACGACAAGAACATGAAGCTGGTTCGCGACGTCCTCCAGTTCCACGGCTTCCGCACGGTGGAAGCCACCCGCGGCGAGGACGGCATCGCGCTGGCGCGGGAACACTTCCCGGACCTCATCCTCATGGACATCGCGCTGCCCGGCATCGACGGCGTGGACGCCACGAAGCAGCTCAAAGCCGACGAGTCGACAGCCTCGATCCCGATCGTCGCCCTGACCGCGTCCGTGATGCAGGCCGACCGGACGCGCTTCGTGGAAGCAGGATTCGCCGGCACCATCGTCAAGCCGATCGACGTCCTGAAGTTCCCCGACCAGGTGCTCGGGTACTGCACGCCAGCCGTCCCGGAGGGGTGATGGCAGACCCGTCGCGGATCCTCGTCGTGGACGACGTTCCCCGTAACGTCCGGCTGATGGAGGCTGTCCTGACGGCCCAGGGCTACGAGGTCGTGCCCGCGTTCTCGGGCCTGGAGGCGCTCGATGCCGTCGCCCGCGATGCGCCCGATCTCGTCCTCCTCGACATCCAGATGCCGGACCTCAACGGCTACGAGGTGTGCCGGCGGATCCGAGCCGATCCGCTCGCTCGCTTCCTGCCCGTGATCATGGTCACCTCGAGCGAGGGAGAGGATCGCGTGTCGGCCATCGAGGCCGGCGCCGACGACTTCATCACCAAGCCCTTCAACCAGCAGGAGCTGCTGGCGCGGGTTCGGTCGCTCATCCGGATCAAGCAGTACCACGACACGATCGAGAGCCAGGCGCAGCAGCTGGCCCACTGGAACCAGGACCTCGAGGCGCGCGTGGCCGCGCAGGTCGCGGAGCTCGACAAGCTCAAACGCCTCCGCCGCTTCCTCTCCCCCCAGCTCGCGGACCTGATCATCTCGTCGGGCCACGAGAACCTGCTCGAGTCGCACCGCCGCGAGATCGCCGTGCTGTTCGCAGACCTTCGCGGCTGGACCGCGTTCAGCGAAACCAACGAGCCAGAGGAGGTGATGGGCGTCATCAGACAGTTCCATGAGGCCATGGGCGGCCTGATCCGCGACTTCGAGGCCACGGTCGGGTGGTTCGCCGGAGACGGACTCATGGCCTGGTTCAACGATCCGTTCCCCTGTCCGGACCCGGCCGCCCGTGCTGCCGCTATGGCGGTCGAGATGCGGAACGTGATGGCCACCCTGACGACCGGCTGGCGGCGGCGCGGTCATGAGCTTGACTTTGGAGCAGGTATCGCCCTCGGCTACGCGACGCTCGGGACGATCGGCTTCGAGGGACGCAATGACTACGGCGCGGTCGGCACCGTGATGAACCTCGCCTCGCGATTGTCCGATGAGGCACGGCCCGGTCAGGTCCTGATCAGTGCCCGTACCTTGGCCTCGGCGGCGGACCGGATCGAGGCCGAGCCGGTCGGCGATCTGACGCTCAAGGGCTTCGGCAGGCCCGTAGCCGCCTTCAACGTCCTCTCGATGAAAGGACAGCCGGTCAGGATCGGGGTCACAGCGGACGGACCGGCGGAGAAGGGGTAGCCGGAGGTCTCACTCACCGGCCGGAGACGACGACCACAGGCACCTGGTCGGACACGTGGAGCCGGTGCCGCGCGAGCGGCGTGTCGGTTCGACCCCGACCTCGCCTGCAACCTCCGGAGCGGACCCTCCGACTCGCCTGCGCCCCGCCCGACGAGGCTGTCGCCGGGGTCGAAGGGCCCGAGCCGGCCCGCCCACCTATAATCCGCGGCGATGAACGTCACCAGCACGCCCGCCCCCAAGTCCTCCATCCTCCTCGAGATCGAGCTTCCGTCCGAGCGACTCGATCGATCGATGGAGGAGGCCACCCGCCGCCTGGCCCGGCGGACCAAGGTCGCCGGCTTCCGACCCGGCAAGGCGCCCCGCTTCATGCTCGAGCGAGTCCTGGGTCCCGGCTCGGTCCTCGACGAGGCGGTGGACCTCCTCGTCTCGTCGGCCTACCGCGACGCGATCGCGGAGCAGGGCATCGTTCCGCTCACCCAGGCCAGCGTGGACGTGGTCCAGGCCGAGGAGGGCAAGCCGGTCATCTTCAAGGCGACCGTCCAGGTGCCGCCCGAGGTGACGCTCGGCGACTACACGAGCTTCGGGTTCGCCCCCGAGATCGAGCCGGTCGACTACCCGAAGGTCGAGGGGGTGATCGAGGAGCTGCGCGACCAGAACTCCTCGCTCCGGTCGGTCGAGCGGGCCGCAGCCAAGGGCGATTACGTCGTCATCGGCTTCACCGGGACGCACGACGGGGCGCCCTTCGAGGGCGGCTCGGCCGAGCGGATGCCGCTCGTCCTCGGCGAGGAGCGGCTGATCCCCGGCTTCGAGGAGCATCTGGTCGGGCTCGAGCGGGGTGGATCGACCGAGTTCGACATCCCCTTCCCGGACGACTACCCGGAGGCGAAGCTCGCCGGTCAGGTCGCCCACTTCGCGGTCGAGCTCAAGGAGCTCCGCGAGAAGGAGATGCCGGCCCTCGACGATGAGTTCGCCCGCCAGATGGGCGCGTTCGCCGACCTGGCGGCGCTCCGAACGGAGGTCCGGGCCCGACTCGGGCGGAACGCCCTCGACCGGGCGCGCCATGGGTTCGCCGATCGGATCATCGAATACGCCGTCGCGAACGCCACGGTCGAGCTGCCCGACATCCTGGTCGACCAGGAGGTCGAGGTCATGCACGATGAATTCCGGGCGACCCTCGCCAGCCAGGGGATCTCGGAGCCCGCCTACCTGAAGGCGACCGCCAAGACCGAGGCCGATCTCCATGCCGACTTCCGGCCGCGGGCGGAGAGCCGGGTCAAGACCCTGCTCGTCCTCTCGAAGGTCGCGGAGGCCGAGGCCATCGTCATCGGCGACGAGGTGATCGATGGCGAGATCGGCCTGGCCCGCCAACGCTACGCGGGCGACCCCAAGACGATCTCCTACTTCGAGTCGGAGCGCGGTCGCAACTTCATCCGGAGCACCCTCCGGCGGACCCGGGTCGTCGAGACGCTGGTCGACCGCTGGCTGGCGGCCCACCCCGAGCACCCCCCGATCCCGCACATCGAGGACGACGACCGCTCCGCCCTGCCGGACGGGACGGCCGGGTCGAATGCCGCGATCGGGGCGACCGATCCGTCGATCGTGCTCCAGCCGACCGCCCTCGAGTCCGAGGCGATCGGCCACCATCACCACGACCAAGACCACGACCGCGACGACCACGACCGCGCGTCCGCCCCGGCGACCGCCGAGCCCGCGTGACCCGAAGCGTCCACCGCCCGAACCGCCACTCCGACCCAGCCGACCCCGAACCAGGGAGACCGACGATGCTCGTGCCGATGGTCATCGAATCCTCGAGCCGCGGGGAACGCGCCTACGACATCTACTCGCGGCTGCTGAAGGAGCGGATCATCTTCCTGGGCGAGGGGATCGACGACCACGTCGCGAACCTCGTGATCGCCCAGCTCCTGTTCCTCGAGTCGGAGGATCCCGAGCGGGACATCTCGCTCTACATCAACTCGCCCGGCGGCATCGTCACCAGCGGTCTGGCGATCTACGACACGATGCAGTACGTGCGCGCCCCGGTCAGCACCCTGTGCGTCGGGATGGCGGCGAGCATGGCCGCGGTCCTCCTGGCGGCGGGCGCGAAGGGCAAGCGCTATGCGCTCCCCAACAGCCGGATCATGATCCACCAGGGCTCGGGCGGCTTCCGGGGCAACGCTCCGGATGCCGTGATCCAGATGAAGGAATGGGAGCGCCTCGTCCAGCTCAACAACGAGATCCTCGCCCGCCACACCGGCCAGTCGCTCGAGAAGGTGGTCCGGGATACCGACCGGGACTATTTCATGTCGGGTGGAGAGGCCCTCGACTATGGCATCATCGATGCGGTCTATACGGTGACCGGCGATTCGCTCATCGCCCAGGCCCACGACGCGGCCGTCGGCGGCAGTGCCGGCGGAACGCAGGGCGGCGACGAGGGCGGCGCGGCGCCGCAGACCAAGAAGGCCAAGGACTAGGCCTCGCGGCCCAGTCCACGGACCGCGGCGGAGGCGCATCGGTGACCACGACGAGCAGCACGAAGGGGCCCAAGGTCCCGTATCGGTGCAGCTTCTGCGGCAAGAGCCAGGAGCAGGTCCGCAAGCTGATCGCCGGGCAGGGCGTCTACATCTGCGACGAGTGCATCAACCTGTGCCAGGAGATCATCGAGGAAGAGCTGCTCGAAGCGCCGAAGGCCCGGCCGACGGCGGCCAAGCTCCCCAACCCGCGCCATATCAAGGCGTCGCTCGACCAGTACGTGATCAGCCAGGAGCGGGCCAAGAAGGTCCTCTCGGTGGCGGTCTACAACCACTACAAGCGGATCAACGCGGGCCATGCCGTTGACGAGGTCGAGCTCCATAAGTCGAACGTCCTCCTTGTCGGGCCGACC
>JBGPFS010000024.1:0-19747 GCA_041483455.1 Candidatus Limnocylindria bacterium
ACCGGGCGTGCCTCGAGTGCCGGCCTGCCATCGCCGCGTGATGCCCGGCCACCATCCGAGGGTCGGCGACGCGCCGGGACCCGCTCGCCCATGGCCATGTATGCTGATGACTTGGACCAGGCGACTCGGCCAAGTTCCGTGATGACGACCCTGCCTGCCCGCCCGGCAGCCGGGTCGATGGCGATCTGGGCTGGGCTGTTCACGCTCTATCTCGTGTGGGGCTCGACCTACCTCGGGATCCGGGTGGCGGTCGAGACGATCCCGCCGTTCCTCATGGCCGGTGTCCGATTCCTCATCTCGGGCTTGACGCTCGTCGCCGTGGAGCTGGCGCTGGCGGCGCGCCGGCGCGGCGATCCCACGATCCCGGAGGCGGACCGCGCTCGACTTCCCACGGCCCGGGAGTGGCGCGATTCGGCGATCGTCGGCGGCGCGCTCCTGTTGGGCGGGATGGGTTTCGTGGCACTCGGCGAGAAGACGGTCCCGTCGGGGATCGCGGCCATCCTCGTCGCCCTCCTCCCGCTCTGGGTCGCGGTCCTGGGCCGAGTGTTCTTCGGCGAGCGGCTGCCCCGGGCGGTCGTCTTCGGCATCGCGGTCGGACTGGTGGGGGTGGTCGTCCTGGTCGGCCCGTTCGGCGGCTCGGGCGGTCCGGGGTTCGACCCGTTCGGCATCTTCATCCTCCTGCTCTCGCCGCTGTGCTGGGGGGCGGGCTCGCTGTTCTCCACCCACCGGGCGGTCCTGCCCCGGCGACCCCTGCTGGCCACCGGGCTCCAGATGCTCTGCGGTGGGGCGCTCCTCGTCGTCGGCGGGGTGGTCGTCGGGGAGCTGAACGGCTTCGACCCGGCGGCCGTGACGAGCCGCTCCCTGCTCGGACTCGCCTACCTGACGACGGTCGGCAGCCTGGTCGGCTTCACCACCTACGTCTGGCTCCTCCGGGTGGCCCCGCTCCCGAAGATCGCCACCTACGCCTACGTCAACCCCGTCGTCGCGGTCGCGCTCGGCGCGCTCCTGCTCGGGGAACGCGTCGAGCCGAGGACCTTCGTCGGGGCCGCCGTCATCGTGTTCGCGGTCGCTCTCATCGTCACCGCTCGGGGACGGGCCGCTCGCGCGGCGGCGGTGGAGACGGCGGCCGAGGAGGCGGGCGCGTTCCGCCCGAGCCCCGCGATCGCGTCGAGCCCGTCGCCCCGCGGGAGTGCGAGCGCTCCTTCGTCGACCACCTCCGACTGACGGGAACGCCACCGACCTAGCGGGGCGTGGAACGCCGGACGAGCGCCGCCTCGATCCACAGGAGCGTCCCGGCGACGAGCGCGAGCGCGACGCCGAATCCGCCGGCCCGCCAGTTCCCCTTCACGAACCCCCCGAACAGGACGTGCCAGGCTCCGAAGAGGAACGCTCCGCTGAGCGCGGCCGCCACCACCAGCCCGGCGCTGATGACGAACCGCTGGCGCGGGCCGCCGTCCGCCCAGGCCGTCCCGATCCTGCTCCGGGATCCAGCTCCGATCGCGCGGATCGCCTTCACGAGCCGGTCGGCCGCGAGGCCCCCCGCTCCCAGCCCTGGGCGGGCCACGGCTCGCAGCGGATCGGCCGGTCCTCGCGGTAGCCGAGCGCGTAGTCGGCCTGGATGAGCGTGTGGAGCTGGCTGGTGCCCTCGTAGATGACCGCGGCCTTCGAGTTGCGCAGGTAGCGCTCGACGGGGAACTCGTTGCTGTAGCCGCTCGCGCCGTGGATCTGGATGGCGTCGAGCGCGGCCTGGACCGAGTGGTCGGTCGCGTGCCACTTCGCCAGGCTGGTCTCGCGGGTGTTCCGGAGCCCCTGGTTCTTCAGCCAGCCGGCCCGCCAGACGAGGAGCCGGCCGATCTCCGTCCCCTTCGCCATGTTCGCGATCATCTGCTTGACGAGCTGATGGCGGCCGATCTCCTGGCCGAAGGTCTGGCGCTCGTGGGCGTACTTGAGGCTCGCGTCCAGGCAGGCCTGGGCGAGCCCGACCGCTCCGGCCGCCACCGTGTAGCGGCCCTGGTCGATCGCGCTCATCGCGATGAGGAATCCCTCGCCCTCCTCGCCGACCCGGTTCTCGACCGGGACCTCGCAGGCGTCGAAGTTGAGCAGGCCGGTGTTCCCGGCCCGGATCCCGAGCTTGCCGTGGAGCGTGCCGGTCGAGAAGCCCGGGAAGCCGCGCTCGACGATGAAGGCGGTCACGCCACGGTGCTTCTTGGCCCGGTCGACGGTCGCGAAGACGAGGAAGTGATCGGCGATGTCGGCCAGGCTGATCCACATCTTGGCGCCGTTGAGGATGTAGCGGTCGCCCTCGCGCCGGGCGGTCGTCTGAAGCGCGCCCGCGTCGGTGCCGACCCCGGGCTCGGTCAGGCCGAACGTCGCCAGCTTCTCGCCGCGAGCCTGCGGGACGAGGTACTTGCGGCGCTGCTCCTCGTTGGCCCACTGGAGGAGCGTCAGCGAGTTCAGGCCGACGTGGACGCTCTGGACCACCCGGAAGGCCGTGTCGGCGCGCTCGAGCTCTTCGCACAGGATCGCGAAGCCGATGTAGTCCATCCCCGCGCCACCGTACGCCTCCGGGATCGGAGCGCCCAGGAAGCCCAGCTCGGCCATCTTCGCGAAGACCTCGCGGTGGGTCTCGCCGCGCTCGTCCCATTCGCGGATGTGGGGCAGGATCTCGGCCTCGACGAACGCCCGGGCGCTCTGCTGGACGAGGCGATGCTCTTCGGTGAGCGTGAAGTCGATCACGGGCGCGGCGATCCTTTCGGTGAGTGACGTCCGCGTGGGCGCCGGGGCGGACCCGGCGGGTCGGGGTGGTCGCGGCCATTCTACGGGCGCGCCGCGGCGGGAGGCCGGGCGGGTCGCGGCGGGAGGCCGGGCGGAGGCCGGGCGGGTCGCGGCGGCGGGCCGGACATGGCCGCCGCGCTGGGGGGCCGGGCGGCCCGGGCACGCCCGTGACGGACGGCCCTTCGGGGGGCTCGCCGGGTCCCCTACACTCGGGCCCATGGATACCCTGACCGCCGATCTCGCCGCCTTGGCGCGGCCTCACCTCTCCCCCGTCCTGGGCCGCTACTTCGAGCGGAGCTGGAGCCACGGAGAGGGCCACCGTCTCTTCGACACGGAGGGCCGCAGCTACCTCGATTTCGCCAACGGCATCGCGGTCTCGGCCCTCGGGCACCACCATCCAGCCGTGACCAGGGCGATCCACGAGCAGGTCGACCGGCTGATCGTCCCGACGGGCGCGATGGGCTACTCGGAGACCACGGTCCGGCTGGCGAAAGAGCTCGCCGACGCGTTCCCGGAGCCGCTCGACACGGTCTTCTTCCTCAACTCCGGCTCGGAGGCCATCGAGGGCGCGCTCAAGCTCGCGCGGCGCTCGACCGGCCGGCCCGGGATCATCGCCTTCCTGGGCGCCTTCCACGGTCGAACGCTCGGGGCGACCTCGGTGACCAGCTCAAGCCTCAACTATCGGCTGGGCTACGAGCCGCTGCTCCCGGACGTCTTCCTGACGCCGTACCCCGCGGTCTACCGCGACTTCGACGGCGACGAAGAGCGGGCGACCCGCACCTGCCTGGCGTCCCTGCATGAGCTCCTGTCGAGCACGATCCCGCCGACCAGCGTCGCGGCCATCCTCATCGAGCCGGTCCAGGGCGAGGGCGGCTATGCGCCCGCGCCGGCCCCGTTCCTCCGGGCGCTCCGGGCGCTGTGCGACGAGCACGGGATCCTGCTCATCGCCGACGAGGTCCAGTCGGGCTTCGGGCGGACCGGCCGGATGTGGGCCTTCGAGCACGCCGGGATCGTCCCGGACGTCGTCTGCGTCGCCAAGGCGATCGCGAACGGGCTACCGCTCTCGGCGATCGTGAGCGGGCGCGACCTCCAGGACCGCTGGGGCAAGGGCGCCCACGGCACCACCTACGGCGGCAATCCGGTCGCCTGCGCAGCCGGGCTGGCGGTGCTCGAGACGATCCGCGCCGAGGGCCTGGTCGCGAACGCGGCGGCGCGGGGCGCCGAGCTGACGGCCGGCCTTCGGACGATCGCGGCGGAGGACGAGCGGATCGGGGACGTCCGCGGGCCCGGCCTCATGATCGGGGTCGAGCTGGTGAAGGACCGGGTCACCCGCGAGCCTGACGGAGCGATGGCGGAGGCGCTCATCGCCCGCTGCGCAGACGAGGGCTTGCTCGTGCTCACCTGCGGCCGCGACCACAACGTCATCCGCTGGATCGCGCCACTCGACGTCAGCGGCGAGGAAGTCGGCGAGGCGCTCCGGATCTTCGACCGGGCCCTCGGCGGCCTCGAGCCACACCCGGAGGCCGCGGGGATCTAGGGCGAGGGCCGAGCCGGAGCTAGCGGTTGCGGTTCAGGAAGGCCAGCACGTCGTCGAGGCGGAACCGTCGGTCGCCGCGCTTGCAGACGCGATAGAACGGCAGCTCCCCCCGGTCGCCCAGGCGCTTCACGGTGTTGACGTGGAGATGGAGCATCTCGGCGACCTCGGTCGCCGTGAGCATGGGCCCGATCGCGGTGGCGGCCATCGATGCCATGTTTTGGTCTTTGCCTCGTCTTGGGTGATCGGTCGGCCGGCGCCCGTCCGAGGGGGGATGGTGTGGTCCGGCCTGCTGCTGGGCAGAGCGTAGTGGTGGGGCGGGGTCGACTCCAAGCCGTACGAAGGTCCCGGCCGCTGGTACCACGGGTGACCTGGGCCACTGGTTCAGGCCCGTGTCTCCAGGTTTGGAGCCGCGCCTCCCTGGTCCCTCCGGCGCCGCCGGGTTGCCCCGGACGCGACGACGCCCCCGCCGGGCCGGAGCCGGAGCGAGGGCGTCAGTCCGCGTCATCCGACGCAGGATCAGACCGAGGTGCCGATCTGGCTGAGCATCGTGCTCACGTCGCCGCCGATGAAGATGAGCGAGAGGATGGCGACGATGGCGATGAGGACAAGGATGAGTCCATATTCGACGAGCCCCTGGCCGGCCTCCTGCCGACGGGTCCGCCGGACCCTGACGACTGAGCGCCGAGTCATCCGTTCCACCTCCTTTCCGGGTGGAGTCTCCCGCTCGCGGGAGCTGAGTCCTTCAAGAGCGGATCCCCGAGATACGGGGCGATCGCGATGCCGGCACGGCGCGCCTCGCCGCGTCAGCGAGGTCACCGTAGCGGTGCGCGGTCCATCGAGTCAAGGAGCCGGCGGTCCCATTCGGTGCCCCGGGGCCACGAACGAATGGCGCATCTCGACCCCCCGAAAGTCCCCTCGTGAGGCCCGATGCCGCCGATCTCGACCACGACCGCGGCGGCCAGGAGGCCGATCGCGCTCGAGGCACCGTCGCGGTGCGGATCGCAGATGGCGTCCCCGGGGAGATGGAGGGTCGTGCTGCGGGGTCGGCGGAGCGAGGGCCCGAGACAGGCGACCATTGGCTCTGGCGCGGCCCGCGAGACCGACGCACCCTCGATCCCGAAAGGGGGACTCGGGATGTCAGTCACGCAGGCCGACAGTCTCGCCAAGCCCGACACGCCGCCCGCCACGTCCCGTCGGCGGCGGTGGCTCGGCGCGGCAGTCGCCGCGCTCCTGCTCGTCGCACTGGTCGCGGTCGGCGGCTACGTCGGTGTCGGCTACGTCGCCTACCAGGAGCTGTCGTCGGTCCACTCGGGCTGCGGGACGCGCGAGTTCCGGGCCCAGACGCCGGCCGACTTCACCGCCTACGACGGGAACCACAGCCTCTCCGTCGATACGACGCCCTACCGCTTCACCGACTACGAGACGGTCGCCTTCCCGTCACGGGACCCGGCGGTGACCATCCGTGGCTGGTATGCGCCGGGTGCGGCTGGCCCCGCCACCCCGACGGTCATCGTCGTCCACGGTTGGGATAGCTGCCGCCGCGACCCGGTCGTCATGCTCCCTGCCGGGATGCTCCATCGCGCCGGCTTCGGCATCCTCCTCATCGACCTCCGGAACCACGGCGACTCCGACACCGACAACGGTCGCTGGGCGGGCGGGGCGAAGGAGTACCGCGACGTCCTCGGCGCGTGGGACTGGCTCGTGTCGGCGGGCCACGATCCCGCCCGGATCGGCCTGGTCGGCGCCTCGCTAGGGGCGGGGACCGTGACGATCGCGACCGGAGAGGAGCCCCGGGTCGCGGCCACCTGGGCGGACAGCAGCTACGCCAACGTCGGCGTCGCCAGCGCCGAGTACGCGTCGTTCAAGGGGTACCCGGACTGGGTCGCATCGGCGGCTGTCCCGATCGGCCGCCTCATCGGAGATGCCGAGCTCGGGACGAGGAGCCCGGATGACGAGGTCGCGAGGCTCGGAGGCCGGCCGTTCGCCATTGTTCACGGCCTCGCGGACCGGACGGTCCGCCCGCACCACGCGGTGGACCTCGCCGCCGCCGCCTATGCCGGTGGCACGAGCGTTGAGCCGTGGATCATCCCCGGGGCGGAGCACACCGAGGGGGTGCTCCTCAGGCCCGACGACTACGAGGCGCGGCTCGTCGCGTTCTTCACGGCGAGCCTCGGCTCCCCGACGACCTCCGGATCGGCGAGCCCGTGATCGGCGACTCTCAGCGCCGGCCTCGAAGTTCGCGAACGCGGAGTTGATGACTCACGCTGGGCTCTGCCACCAGGACGCGGATGCCTGCGCCGCGCTCCCGCCGCATCCTGGATGACGCATGAGGAGACCCTCGTAGACGGGGGCCCCGCCTCCCGTCCTGATCCACCGACGATCATCGCCCTGCCCGCACCGGGCGCCCCGCTCCGTTCGCGGGACGGGACGCGCACCGGGCGACTGCGGGCCGTTTGCGAGGATCCCGGACGCCTCGGAGCGACTCGCCGCCCTTGCGTCAGGGCACGACGTCGAGGACCACGATCGAAAGTGGCGGGAGTGCTGCGCACGCCTGAGGATCTCGATAGCAGAGCTCCGCGCGGACCATCAGCTCGTCGCCGGGAGCGTTCTCGTCAGGAACGGGGACGAACGCGTACTTCCCCGCGGCCAGCGTGTACTTGTAGACGTTCCCCGCATACCCGGGGGACAGCTCCGTGCTCCAGGTGTGGAACGTGTCGCCGGACTGGGCGATCCGAGTCAGCTCGTCCTCGGCCAGGGGACCGGGAGACTCTTCAGCGCTCCGCTGGGCCTGGAAGAAGAGGGCGCTCCCGTCGATCACGAGGTAGACGTCTCCGGCGTGCACGGTCGGCGGATCCAGGCGCACCTCGGTGCCGGTCCCCACGACGTGGACCTGCTGGGCACCGGGCGGGATGTGCGTCGCCTTGTCACATGCCACGAGCACGCCTCCCACCAGCGCCACGCCTGCGACCAGTATGCTCAGGGTTCGCCCGGGATGTGCGCGCATCACCCATCTCCTGCTCGCTGAGGATGTGCCGTGGTGCATGCGGGCGCCAGAGGCTTTCGTCACCCCGGCTCTCGCACCGGGCGCTCCGCTCCGTTCGCGGGATGGGAGCGCACCGGCCGACGGCCCTGTGTCGGGCGATATCGGGGCACGCTGACTGACACCGATCCTTCGTTCGATGACTCAGAACGGTCCGACGGGCAGCAGCGCCCGATCGACGATGACGCGGTCAACCCGCGGCGATGATCACGGAGGAGCAACTCGCCGAGATCGTGGCCAGGCTGGCTAGGCAGAAGGCCCGGAATCACTCATCGTGAGACTGGCCGCGAGTTCGCTCTGAGGGTCCTCACCGAGCAGCGCGAAGCCGCCATCCTGGTCCTCGCTCAGCGGCGCGTTGCAGCCGACTTCGAGTGGGTCGGCCAACACGTTTCGCCGCGGGTCCTGGCCGGCGCGATCGAGGACGCCGATGGCCTTGGCGGCTGCGGGCTCGCGATCGCGCTGCCTGAGAAACCGGTGGCGGTGCCGCCCTGGCTGGTAAAGCGTCCCCGGCAGGATTCGAACCTGCGACCTTCCGCTTAGAAGGCGGTTGCTCTGGTCCACTGAGCTACGGGGACCGCGACAAGCGTACCCCGTCGAGGCCCCGAATCGCCGTGCTACACTCCGCGTCCCGTCGCGCCGGGATCGCGGCGAAGACCCCCGGAGGCCCACCGAACCGTGCCGCGCGAGACCGGCGCCAGCCGCGCCGCCAGCGTCCGCCCGCCCGTTCGTCCGCGCCCCGCGACCGTCGGTGGCCAGCTCGCCCTCGAGCTCCCCGCCGAGCTGCCGGTCCTCGGCATCGCGCCCGAATGGAAGGCCCAGCAACGACTGTGGGGCCACAGCTTCCACCCGATGTGCTCGTACCTCGCGAGCTTCCCGGCGTCCCTCGCCCACGCGTTCATCGCCCGTTACTCGCGGCCTGGGGACGTGGTCCTCGACCCATTCTCGGGGCGCGGCACGACACCGCTCCAGGCGTGCGCCGAGGGTCGGATCGGCGTCGGCAACGACCTCAACCCGTTCGCTCACCTGCTGACCGCGGCGAAGGTCGATCCCGCCGGCCCGGCCGAAGCGCGGACGCGCCTCACGGCCCTCCGCCTGCGCTGGGCGACGGAGAGCGCCGGCTGGCTCTCGCTCGCGCTCCGGGTGGCCGGGTCGGCGGACCGATCGGGCGGCCTGGTTCCAGCCGCCGGCTCGGGCCGGGGCCCCCAAGCCGGCAGCGAACCGATCCCACCGGAAGTGGCGGTCAGCTTCCATCCGGCGACGTTCGCCCAGTTGCTGTTCGTCCGGAGCGCCCTTCGGCTGGACGAGCGCGTGGACCGGTTCCTGGCCGCAGCCCTGACCGGGATCCTCCATGGCAAGAGCGCCAGCTACCTGTCCGAGGTGATGCCGAACACGTTCAGCATGGCGCCCCGCTACGTTCGCGACTTCGTGGCCCGGACGGACTTCCGGTCACCCGACCGGGACCTGTTCGCCGGCCTCGACGCGAAGCTCGACCGCCTCTACCGCCAGCCGCCGCCGGCGGCGCGCGGCATCGCCCTCCTCGGTGACGCTCGCGATGCCGGGGTCCGGGCCCGCGACGCGCTGCGGGCCCACTCGCTTCCGGACCGTGCGCGGCTGGTCGTGAGCTCGCCGCCCTACCTGCGAGTCGTGAAGTACGGCTACTACAACTGGCTCCGGGCCTGGCTGCTGGGCGAGGATCCGGCCGCGATCGACGCCGTCCTCGACGACGCCCACCACCCCGCCGAGTACCTCCGCTTCATGGGCGAGGTCCTGGCCGGCCTCCGGGTCGCCCTGGCCGACGACGCCGTGATCGTCCTCGTGATCGGGGACGTGGAGCTCGACCGCGGGCGCCGGATCAGCGGCGGGATCGGGCTGGCCGAGACCGTCTGGGAGGCCGCAGCCGCCCCGGCCGGCTACCGGCTGGCCGGGATCGCCCTCGACGACGTGGCGGCCGGTCGGAAGATGACGAAGCTATGGGGCGACGAAGCCGGCAGGGCGACCAAGCTCGACCGCCTGCTGGTCCTGGCGACCTCAGAGGCCGGCCGACGCCGGGCGGTCTCCGCCGCGAGCCTCCCGATCGACTGGGACTGGCCGCCCCGGCGGCTCCGGGCGATCTGACCGGGCCAGGCCGCTTCGCCTGGCCGCGGTCCCGGCAGGCGCCCGCGGCTAGAATGCGGCCATGCAGCAGATGTACGACCCGACCGACCTCGCCTCGATGGACCCGCTCGTGCTCATGAAGAACCTCGACCACGTGCGGATGACGAGTCGTCGGCTGAGCTACATCCTCCAGCAGCAGGTCCACCTCTACACCCCGGAGGCGAACCAGATCCGCGACCAGATCGACCGGTACGTCGAGGCGGAGCGCCAGATCGAGGGCGAGATGGCCCGCCGCCGGATCCGCGCCTAGCGCGGCCGGGCGGCTCGCCGGACACCAAGCCCGCGGATCGTCGCGCGCCCGGTGGGACTGAAGGCCCCGGACGCCGACAGACCTCGGACACGATGAGGCCCCGGCCAGATGGCCGGGGCCCGTTGATGAGTGCTGACGCTTCAGTTCGCCCCGAGGGTCGCTCCGATCAGCGTCACGTCCGCCTGACTTCCCCGCGTTCCGCCGACCTCGTCGGGCCCCTCCGGCCGCTCGACGACCGACGTCGAGCTCACCTCCGCCGACCGTTCGGCCCTGGCCGCCCGGTCACGCGATCGGCCGCCGCGGTCGACGTCCTCACGGGCCACGTCGGCGGCGATCCGAGCCAGCGTGGGGGTCTCGAACAGGGAGAACCCGATCCCGTGGTCCGCCAGCTCCGTGAAGCCCCAGCCGAGGTAGAGCCCTCGGCTCGCGACCGCGCACATCTCGTCGTAGAGCTCCGGCCAGCCGACCCGTCGGCGGCGATAGCAGAACCGCACGAACTCGATCGCCTCGGGCGATAGGGCTGCCACCGCAAGGGTGCGCGAATCCATCGATAGACCCATCCTTTCCCCCTCGCCAGGGGTGCTCCAGGCCGCGCTCGACCGCGGAAGCGGGCGGTCAGGCCGCGTTCATCGGGGGTTCGCTGACCGGTCCCGGGGCCGGCGATCCGTACTCCGTCCATGGTAGAGAGCGACCCGGATCGGCGGAAGGGGGGTTGTCCACGTTCTCGTCCACCAACTTGTCCACACGAACGGACGTTCGTCGGACGGGCGTTCGGAAGCGCGCCCGAAGCAGGCGCGCGACCTCCCGGCGACCGATCCGCGGACCCGGGCGATCCGCGGACCCGGGCGATCCGCGGACCCGGTCTGCGGTCAGACCCGCCTGGCGACCCCCAGGCCCGGTGCGTCCGTCAGCTGCCAGCGCTGGTCGGGACCCAGCTCGAGGCCGGAGAAGGGGTCCTCGGCCAGCAGCAGGCAGCCGTCCAGGTCGACCCAGTCGGCCAGCGACGCGGCGGCCGCCGAGGCCGCGATCCCGAGCGAGGTCTCCTCCATGCAGCCGATGAACGTCCGGAACCCGAGCTCCCTCGCCCGGGCGAGCATCCGGGCGGCCGGCCCGACTCCGCCGCACTTCGCGACCTTCACGTTGATCCCGTCGACCACCCCGACCAGTCCCCCGAGGTCGCGGATCGTCACCGCGCTCTCGTCCGCGACGATCGGCAGGGCCGATCCCGCCTGGAGGGCGGCGAGGTCCGCCAGCCGGTGGGCCGGGAACGGCTGCTCGATCAGCTCGACCCCGAGCCGGATCAGCTCCGGGACGAGCCGCCGGCCCTGCTCGAGCGTCCAGCCGGTGTTCGCGTCGACCCGGATCGGGCCGCCGTAGACCGCCCGCACCGCCTCGAGGGTCTCGAGGTCGGCCGGGCCGCCCAGCTTGATCTTGAGGGCCGGGAAGGCGGCCGCCCGGGCGGCTCGTTCGGCGACGATCGCCGGCTCGTCGATCCCGATCGTGAAGTCGGTCGGCGGGATGGCACTCGAGAGCCCGAGGAGACGGTGGACCGGCAGACCGAACCGCCGGCCGACCAGGTCGTGGAGGGCGATGTCGAGCGCGCACTTCGCGGCCCCGTTGTTGCCGATCGCCGCATCCATCCTGTCGGCGGTCGCAGCGAGCGCGGCCTGGGCCGAGGCGAGGTCGGTCGTCCGACCGACCAGCCGCTCCTCGAGCGGCGCGACGGCCGCGAGCAGGACCGGCAGGACCACCTCGACCGTCGCCCCGGTCTCACCGTAGTAGGCATCGGGACACCCCTCGCCGAGCCCGACCAGGTCCGGCGCCGAAGTCGCGGTCAACTCGACCAGGACGGTCACGGAGACCGGCGCGTCCTCGTGCTGAACGTGGCGGGCGATCCGCAACGGGTCCCGCATCGGGATCCGGGCGACTTCGGTTCGCAGCGAGAACGTCATCGGGGGCCCTCCAGGCTCGAGCGGATCGCTTCCCACAGCCGATCGCCGCCGAAGCGGAAGGGATCGTCGGTCGGCAGGCCGGTCTCGACCGCGGTCGCGGCGATGATCGCCCGGGCCTCGGCCTCGTCCGGATAGAGCGATGTGTTGAGGGCCACCGCCACGACCTTCGACGGAGCCACCAGGCCGGCGACCTGCTCGTGGAGCCGGATGAACTCGGGCAACGGCTGGAGCGGAAACGTGCGGTCGGGCAGGTGATCGAAGTCGTGGTCGGTCAACCCTGGCTTGTGGACCATGATCATGGCGTCGGGCGTGGTGCCGTGGATGAGCCCGAGCGTCACTGCCGAGTAGGCGGGGTGGTCGAGCGAGCCCTGGCCCTCCACGAGGAGCCAGTCGCCGAGCGTCTCGCCTTCCTCCACCAGCCATTCGCAGGTGCCGTTCAGGAAGTCCGAGACCAGCCGGTCGACGGCCACGCCCCAGCCCTCGATCATCATCCCGGTCTGACCGGTCGGGACGAAGACCGCCGCGTCGCCGGCCGCCAGGGCGGCCGCCCGGAGCTCCAGCGCGACGCTCATCTTGCCAAGGGCACAGTCCGTGCCGACGGTCAGGATCACGTGCTTGCCCGGGCCGTGCCGACGCCCGACCGCGGTCTCCTCGCGCTCCGGCGGGCGGCGATAGTCGACGATCCGCACCCCCGCTTCGGCTGCCGCCGCGGCGAACTCGGTGTCGTCGCCGAGGAAGGTATGGAGTCCCGACAGGACGTCCAGCCGGGCCCGGATCGCCGCCAGGATCGTCGTCCGCCACTCGCCGGGGAGGCGGCCGCCGGTCGGCGCGATCCCGATCAGGAGCGCGTCCGGGCGGAGTGCGAGCGCCTCCTCCAGCGTCCCGACCGCGGGGACGTCGAAGCGGGGATCGGGACCGGTGAACTCCTGGGCGTTCCGGCCGGCGATCGTCGAATCGAGGATCGCGACCACGGTGTCGCGCCCGTAGCGCATCACGCCGAGTGCCGTCTTGGCCTCGTGGACGCTGAACTGGCCCTCGGTCAGGACGACGAGCCGGCGCTCCGGCGACGGTCGCATGGGCGCTCCTCCGGGCGGCCGCTGGCCGCGGGTGCTGCGATGGACGTCGAGTCTACGGAATGAGCAACGCCCCCGGGACGCGAGCCGGGGGCGTCGGGGCGCTCGGTTGGTACCGCATACCGGATTCGAACCGGTGGTCTCCGCCTTGAGAGGGCGGTGTCCTGGGCCTCTAGACGAATGCGGCTCGGACGGCGCGGCAGAGGTGGCCGGACCGGCGCGGATGATACCAGTCGCCCGCCGATCCCGGCAACCGCAGCCAGCCGGGCGGCGGGCGGTCAGAGCCGGTTGGACTCGAGGAACGCGCGAACCGCGTCGGCCACCTGGACGTAGCTCTGCTCGCCGGCGATGAGCCCGAAATGCGAGTGCGCGCCGAACGGCTCGTACTCCGCTCCGAGCCACTCGGCCAGGCGCTCGCTGTCGGCCTCGCTGACGTACCGGTCAAGCCCCGCACCCACCACGAGCCGCGGGACATCGCCGATCGACGCACGCTCGATCGCGACACCCGTCACGACCTGCCGGCGGGCGAGGCCCGACTCGCGCGGCTTCTGGCCGAGCAGGTGCTGGATCCGCAGGATGTCCGGGATCGTCAGGTCGCGGTGATCGCGCTGGAGACGCTCGGGGAGGGTCTCCCAGCCCAGCCGATCGCGCCCGTAGGCATCGGGGATCTCGCGCACCTCGTGCGATCGGGCCGCCGGTCGGAGCTCCCGCGGAAGCTCCGAGGACAGCAGGACCAGGCCGCCGACGGGGTGGCGCTCGGCCGCCTTGAGGGCGAGCAGCCCGCCCAGCCCGTGGCCGACGACCACGGTCCCGTCACCGACCTGGTGGATGGCCGCGAGCACGTCCTCCGTGTACGTCTCGAACGAGAGCTCGGCGGGGTCCGCGGTCTGGGACCAGTAGTGATTCCGGAGGTTGAGCGCGTGGCCCTCCCAGCCACGTCCGGCGAAGTACCCGAGGAAGCGCTCCCAGACCCACGAGCCGGCAAGCTCGCCGTGGACGAACAGGAGCGGCCGACGGCGCGACCGTCGCTCGGGCAGCCAGGACTCGATGTAGATCCCGCGCTCGACCAGCTCGATCTCATCCTTGCGGACCGGTCGAGTCGGGAAGGAAGGGGCCGGTCGGGCGGAGAGGCGGAGGGGGGGATCCGCCTCTCCGCCCGACCCCGGAATCGGGTCCGGTGTCACGTCGGGCATGCTACACCTCGCCGTCGGGCGCGCGAATTGAGACCGCGACCGCCGGGATCGTCGCCACCGGCGTGCCGATTTCGACGACCATCGGGCTCCTCCAGGAGGGCGCGAAACGGACGGATCTCGGACATGGTTCCTCGAGGCGGTCGATCCGGGGGAATGGGGGAATCCTACGACAGCAGGCCGCCGGGCGCTGCCGACTCGCTCGCTCGGGGAGCGGCGCACGAGGTGAGTGTGGATCGCCGCGCGCCGTCGAGACCCGCTGGCGATGCCGGCAGACTAGGCTGACGTCGGACCAGGCGCAACTTCTGGGAGGTCGCCGACGTCCTGAGACCGAGCAGTCGTCAACCGGTCGTGAGGTACCTGTGTCCGGTCGCCGCGCCTCCAGCCTCGCCCGCGCCCTGCGGGCCGGCCGCGACGTCCTCGTCCGGTCGACCCTCGCCGCACTCCTCATCGCCGCGACCGGGCTCGGCGGCGGCTCGGCGGTCGCGGCCGACCCGCTCACGATGACGGCCCGAGTCCTGCTCGATGGGCACGCCCGGCTGGGCACCTGGATGGCCATCCAGGTCGACCTCGAGAATGCCGGCCCACCGGTGAGCGGAGAGCTCCGCCTGACGGGCGGCGTCCAGGGCCAGACCCGGTTCGGGACCCCGGTCGACCTTCCGACCGGCAGCCGCAAGCGCTATACCCTGTACGCGCAGCCGCCGGCCTTCGGCGATCGCCTCGAAGTCGCGGTCGTGGCGGCCGGCAAGCCCGTCGCCACTCGTCAGGTCGCGTTCGTCGTGGCCGACTCTTCGCAGCTCCTGGTCGGCGTCATCGCTGAGCACCCAGATCGGATCATCGGCGATCTCGGCGTCCTCACGAACCCGAATACCGTCCCACCGACGATCGTCGCCCTGACCGTGGATACCCTCCCCGAGCGGGTCGAGGCGCTCAGCGCCATCGACCGGCTGGTCTGGCAGGACGTCGACGCGAGCGATCTCAGCCCAGCCCAGCTCGCGGCGCTGCGCGGCTGGGTCGCGGGCGGGGGCCGTCTTGTCATCGTCGGCGGGACCGGCGGCCCGGGCCTCCTGTCGGCCTTCCCCGATGAGCTCCTCCCCTATCGGCCGAGCGCGACTGTCGACCTGCCCGCAAGCGCGCTGGGGCCGCTGCTCGCCGACCTGCCCTCGACCGCCACTGACCTGACCGCGCTCGGCGGATCGGCCGGGGCCGGCCGGACCCTGGCTGCCGTCGGCGACCGGGTGGTTGCCGCCGAGCTGGCGTTCGGGAATGGATCGGTGACGATCCTCGGCTTTGACCCGACGACCCCCTGGATCGCCGACTCGAAGGCCGACGCCGCTCTCTGGAGGCGTGTCCTCCCGGCCCGGTCCGGCTCGGCGATCTTCACCAGCGGCAACGACGACAGCCAGCTCGTGAATGCGGTCGCGTCGTTGCCGGCCGCCGCGCTCCCCCCGATCGGCGGGCTGTTCATCCTGCTGGCGGCCTACATCGTGCTCATCGGCCCGGTCAACTACCTCGTCCTGCGCCGCCTCGGGCGGCGCGAGCTCGCGTGGCTGACGATGCCCGCCCTGATCGGCGTGTTCGCCGTGGCCGCATACGTCTTCGGGGCTTCGCTGCGCGGGACCGATCTCCTCGTCAACGAGGTCGCGATCGTCCGCGGCGCCCCGGGCACGGATGCCGGCCAGGGCCAGGTCTACCTGGGCGTCTTCTCGCCGGGTCGGGGCACCTACCAGCTCGAGATCCCGGGGGGCGCCCTCCTCTCCGTCCCGGTCTCGCAGGAGATCAGCGGCGCGGTGGGGGCCGGCTCGCTCGACGTCCTCCAGGGAGATCCCGCCCGCATCCGCGACCTGGCTGTCTCCTTCAGCTCGATCCGCATCGTCCGGGCGGACACGCCGCTGCCTGCCCCGAACCTGGCGATCGACCTCCGGCTCGAGGACCGCCACCTCAAGGGGACCGTGACGAATCACTCGGCGAGCACGGTCGAAGGCGTCGCGGTGGTCCTCGGAGCGAGCGTCGCCAAGCTCGGCGACCTCGCGCCGGGCGCGACCGCGACGGTCGACGTCGAAGCGAAGGGCGACCCCTTGGGCCAGTCCCTCTCGGACAAGCTCGTCGGACAGGCCTTCTTCGGCGATCCCACCCGCTCGACCGACGCGACGAGCCGAGCCGTGACCCGGCACGCGATCATCGATCAGCTGACCTTCGACCCGACCTCCGGGATCTCGGGCACGCTCAATGCGGACGGCCCGGTCGTCCTCGGCTGGGCCTCGAGTGACCCGCTCGCGGTCCGGGTGGAGGGCCGCGAGCCCCGTCGCACCGGCAACGTCCTGTACGTGATCCCCGCCTCGATGCGCGTCCAGGGTGCGGTCTCGTTCGGGCTCGACCTCATCCGGAGCACGGTCGTGGCGGGCGATGCGGCCGTCTTCAACAAGAGCCCCATGGATCTCAACTTCGGACAGGGCAGCCTTACCGTCGCCTACCGGCCGGTCGCGTTCGAGGGCTCCCTCCAGGCGACGGGCCTGACGTTCGAGTTCAACGCGGGCTCCGAGATCGGCGTCGGAAGCGGTACGGTCGAGCCGGTCGGTCCGCCGCCGACCGCCGCCCCCGCGACAGGCCCGAACTTCGACGGCCTGCCGGAAGTCGACCTGTTCGATCGGACCGCTGGGTCCTGGGTCCGTCTGCCGCACCTCGCCGGAGGCGTGGCGACGTCGATCAAGGACCCCGAGCGGTACGTGGACCCGACGAGCGGAAGCGTCCTGGTCCGCTTCGTCAATGACCGGACCGACGGCGTGGGGTTCCAGTTCGCGGTCCGGATCGAGGGCCAGGTCCGATGAGCCACATCGTCCGGGCGATGGGCCTCACCAAGCGGTACGACAAGACCCTGGCCGTCGCCGGCCTGGACCTCGACATCGCCGAGGGCGAGATCTTCGGGCTCGTCGGACCGAACGGGGCCGGCAAGACGACCACCCTCCGGATCCTTGCCACGCTGCTCGTCCCATCGGCCGGCGACGCGGAGATCGTCGGGTTCTCCGTGCGCCGGAACCCCGACGCGGTCCGACGAGCCCTCGGCTACATGCCCGACAGCTTCGGCGTGTACGACGACATGAAGGTCTGGGAGTACCTCGACTTCTTCGGGCGCTGTTACGGGCTTTCGGCTGCCCGCCGGCGCCGCGTGGTGGCCGACCTGCTCGAGCTCGTCGACCTGGCCCCCAGGCGCGACGCCTACGTCCAGACGCTCTCGCGCGGGATGCAGCAGCGACTCTGCCTGGCCCACGCCCTGGTCCACGACCCGCAGGTCCTCCTGCTCGACGAGCCCGCGTCCGGCCTGGACCCGCGAGCCCGGGTCGAGCTGCGGGAGCTGCTCCGCGAGCTCCGGAACCTCGGCAAGACCATCCTCATCAGCAGCCACATCCTTCCGGAGCTCGAAGAGCTGTGCACGAGCATCGCCATCATCGACCGCGGCCGCGTGCTGGCCTCCGGACGCGTCGCCGACATGGAGCAACGGCTGCGGGTCGGGGCGGTCCTCCGGGTCCGTGTCCTGGGCGATGGCGAGGCCCAGGCGGCGGCCCGGGCCTGGTTCGAGCGCGACCCCGAGGTCGCCGCAGCGAGCGTCCTCGACGACGGGACCGTCGAGATCGGGTTCCGCGGCGACGATGCCGGATCGGCTCGGCTCCTCGCCGAGGCGGTCTCGGCGGGCCTGCAGGTGATCACGTTCGCCCGGGCCGCAAGCGACCTCGAGGAGCTCTTCCTGCAGGTGACGGCGGTGGACGAGCCGGTCCCGGCAGCGAACGGGACGACGGCATGAGGAGGGACCGATGAGCGCGACGATGGGGGTCGCACCGGCCCGCGCGGGACGGCTCGCGGTCCGGCTCGGCCGGTCGGTGAGCCGGCGCCTCGGCGGGATCGCGGCGATCGGGGTCAAGGAGCTCCGGGGCAGGATGCGCGGCCGGCGGGCGTTCGTGGTCCTGACCCTCTACCTGACCCTGATCGCCGGCGTCGCCTGGGCGATCCAGTCGGTCTCCGAGCGGAACCTGGCCAGCTCGTTCGGCGGATCCACCTACGCCTCCGCCCAGATCGGCCAGGCGATCTTCGGGGTCCTTCTCCTTCTCGAGATGGTCATCGTCATCATCCTCGCTCCCTCCTTCACGGCGAGCGCGATCAGCCTCGAGCGCGAGAAGCAGACGATCGATCTGCTCATCACGACCCCGATCTCGTCGCTCTCGATCGTCCTGGGCAAGCTGCTATCGGCGTTGGTCTACGTGTTCCTGATCATCGTCGCCTCGGTCCCGCTGACGGCGCTCGTCTTCGTCTACGGCGGGGCGAGTCCCGAGGACCTGGTGAAGGGCTACCTGGTCCTGATGGTGACCGGCTTCGGGCTCGGCTCGGTCGGCGTCTTCCTGTCCTCGCTCGCCCGGCGGACCCAGGCCGCGACGGTCATCACCTACGCGCTCGTCCTCCTCGTGACGTTCGGCACGGGCCTCGTATGGGTCCTCTGGACGTCCCTGGGGAGCCAGGCGCCCGTGGCCCAGTCGGCGCCGCAGCAGGCCGATGGCAGCGGGGCCGGCGTCGTCGACGTCAACCAGGCCGTCGCGGCGCCCGTGCGGCCGCCCGAGGCTCTGCTCTGGCTCAACCCGTTCGTCAGCATCGCGGATGTCTTCTGCGGGACGGAGACCGGATTCGGAGGCACCTGCTCGATCATCGCGACCGTGACGGGGCGTGACCCGAACGTGCTTGTGACCGGCGGCAACGGCACCTTCGGTGGCGGGGCCGTCGCCGGCCCGGCCCCCATGCCGATCGCCAAGGGTGGCGTCGTGGTCGCCCCGGTGCCAAACGTCATCGGCGTGGCTCCGAACGGTCAGTTCGGCGTCGCCCACGACACGTTCTGGCCGCACGCCGCGCTCGCCTGGCTGGTGGTCTCGTTCCTGCTCATCGCCGCCAGCGCCCAGCTCGTCAGCCCGACCCGCCGGTGGCGACCGGGTCGGCCGTTCCGGCGCAAGCCCCCAGCGACCGACCCGGAGGTCGCCCGTGGGCCGGACGAGGCGAGAGAAGCCAGTTCATGATCCGCCTCCGCCTCAACCTCGGCCTCGGCCGATCCGGTCGCCGACCCGCCCGGCACCTCCCCGTGCCGACCCCGCCGCCGGACCCTCAAGCGCGGCGGACGGGCGCCCAGGTCGCCGACCCTGACCTCGCCGCCATCCGGGCCGGCCTCCTCCCCTTCCGACGCCGCCTCTGGATCCGACGCACCGTCCGGCGCGCCTGGATCGTGGGCGCGTTCGCAGTGGGCTCGGAGATCGCCCTGTGGACCCTGGCCCGGGCGACGCCGCTGGCAGCCGCTCCGTCGATCGCACTGGCCATCCCTCTGATCAGCGGCGCCGTCCTCGGAATCCTCGCGGCACGCGCCCGACCCTCGGTCGGCGAGACGGCCTTCGCGCTGGATCGGGAGGCGGGGCTGCGCGACCGGACGGCAAGTGCGCTGGCCCTGGCCGCCGAGCCAGACCTCGATCCGGGGTTCGTCGCGCGCCAACGCAGCGACGCCCTCCGTGCCCTGCGGATCGCGGTTCCGACGATCTTCCGCCCTCCGGTCCCGCTCCGCACCGCAGCGGCCACCGCCGTCGGCCTCGTCCTCCTCGTGCCTCTCCTGCTGCTCCCCAACCCCCAGGATCAGCGGATCGCCGACGACCGCCGGCTCCGCGAAGAGGCGGCCCGCCAGGCCGACAAGGTCGAGCGGATCTCTGACGATCTGGCGGCCAAGGCGCGGACTCCCGACGACCCGCGAGCCCAG
>JBGPFS010000025.1:0-17866 GCA_041483455.1 Candidatus Limnocylindria bacterium
GACCCGACGATCGCGGCCCAGGCTCCGGCGACGCTCTTCGGCGCGGGCGGTCCGGCCCATCCCGTGGTCGCCGTTCGGGCCGCGGCCCCAGCCTCGCCGGGTCTCCCCGATGGCCAGGTCAGCGGCGGTCCGGGCACGAGTGGCCAGACCCTCTGGACCTCGACGGCCGGCGCGCCCGATCCGGTCCCGGCCCGGCTGCCCGATCCCGCGTTCGAGCTCGACGCCGCTCGGGCGGATCTGGTCGCGGGTCGCATCGACGCGGCGGCGGTCAGGCTGGCCGTCGCGCTCCGGTTCGGTCCGGCGCTCGCTCCGGCCGTGCTCGACGTCGCGGCCGGACACGCTGGCCCAGCGATGGACCTCGTCCGCGGGGACGCGTACCGGCTGGTCGGGCACGAGCGCGACGCCCGGGTCGCGTATGCTGCCGCTGCCGGCGGGCTCGCGACGACCCCCGGCCCGACGGTCGTCCCGGGCGCCACGTCGCCCGAGCCGCCGGTCGACGCGGATCCGCCCGCGACCAGCCAGGAGACCTCGTGACCGAACGCACCCTGATCCTCATCAAGCCGGACGGCGTCCAGCGGCTCCTCGTCGGGCGGATCCTCGCCCGGTTCGAGGAGCGCGGGCTCAAGCTCGTCGGCCTGAAGCTCGTGCAGGTGGACCGGGCGCTGGCCGAGCGCCACTACGCCATCCATCGCGAACGGCCGTTCTTCGGATCGCTGGTCGACTTCATCACCTCGAGCCCGCTGGTGGCCTTCGCGCTGGAGGGGCCGAACGCGATCGCCGTGGTCCGCTCGATGGTGGGGGCCACGCGGCCGAACGAGGCCGCGCCGGGGACGATCCGCGGCGACTTCGCGCTCGAGACCGCCCAGAACCTGATCCACGCCTCGGATGCTCCCGAGACGGCCGCCGTCGAGCTGGCCCTCTGGTTCGCCCCCGGCGAGCTCCTCGTCTACGAGCGCGAGATCGACCGCTGGGCGCTTGAGCCGGCCGACTGACCGAAGGGCGGGGGACGTCCGTCAGGGCGTCGGAAGAGGCTGGAACGACGGCCCGCCGCTGTCCGTCGGCGGGCTCGTCTCCGATCCGTCGCTGACGCCGGGCGACGGAGCGCCATCCCCGGGCGGCGTTCCCGGCTCGCCCGACGTTCCGGGCGAGGCGCCTGGCGTGCCTCCGGCTCCGCTCGCCTCCGCGGCTCCGGCGACCCCGCCCGAAACGGCGACCGCGACGAGCGCGAGGACGAGGACGAGGGCGGCCGCGATCGAGACGGGAGCGAGTCCGCCCGGGCCTCCACCCCGGACCGGGCGATCGCCGGGTCCCGCAGCGACCGCCTCGCCGATGGGCCGGAGCCCGATCCGGGCGAGGCGAACGTAGGCGCCGAGGGCCGCGCTGGCGCCGACGAGGGCGATGACCCCGAGCGGGCCGCCGATCGATAGCTCGAGCAGGCGGAATCGAACGGTCCAGGCAAGCAGGCCCGGCAGCCCGAATGTCGCGACGACGACGAGGGCGAGGCCGATCCCGAGGGCCGGGCTGCGGCGGGCCCAGCCCGAGAGGTCGTCGAGACGGCGGGTCCCGAACCGGCTCGCGAGCGCGACCGCCCAGCCGCCCAGGGCGGTCTTGGCGGCCAGGTAGACGAGGATGAAGATCCGGGTCGGGCCGCCCGCCGACGGCTCGAGGACCGTCAGGCCGAGCAGGATGAACCCGGCGTCGGAGACGATCGTGTAGGCCACGAGGTGTTCCAGGTCGTCCTGCATCCAGGCCGCGACCGCGCCGAGAACGATCGTCGCCAGCCCGATCGTGACCACGACCGCCCGCTCCGCTCCGAGGTCGAGGCCGGCGGGCAGGACCCCGGTCTCGATCCAGCCCAGGGCTACGACCGCGAGACCTGCCGGGGCCCAGGCCGCTAGCATGGGCAGGGCCGGCCCGGGCACGGCATCGGCCAGCCGGGCGGTGGCCAGGTGGAACGGGATCGCCCCGAACCGGATCGCGACCGCGAACAGGACCGCCGCGAAGGCCAGCCCGAAGGCCCCGGGGGCGAGCGTCAGCGGGCCGATCGGTCGGGCCGTCCAGGCGAGACCCACCAGGGCCAGCGCGGCCGCCACGGCGACCGCCCGGAATTCCAGGACGGCGACCTCGGTGCGACGCGGAGCCGGCGGCCCATCGAGCGTCATCAGTGCCCCCCCGAGCGCCCCGACGGTCACGGCGACGGCCGCGCCCACCGGAGACGCCATCGACAGGCCGAGCCCGAGCGCGCCGAATCCGCCCAGCAGGACGACGGGCAGATCGCGCGGTGCATTCGTGACGACGCCCAACAGGGCGATCAGGAGCCCGCTCGCCGTCCCGAGCACGAGGAAGGCACGACCATAGGCCGTCGTCCCGAGGATGTCGCCAGATCCGAGGGTGAGCCGCTCTCCGGGCACGATCGCGAACGCGGCCAGGGTCGCGAGGGCGAGCGCGACGAGGCCGACCGCCTGCGCGACGCTCGGCCGGGGCCTGGCAAGCAGGGTCAGTCCGGCGCCGCCCAAGGTGAGCGCGAGATACGCGACGATGCTCATCGGGCGCGTTTCGGGCGATCCGCGGCTCGAGCCGGCTCCACGGCCGGAGCCGGCTCGACGGCAGGGCTCCGGTCGACGATCGGATGGGCACCGTATCGGCGCATCGGCGGCGCCGTCCGGGAGAGCGATGGTCGACCGCCCTCGCCGGTCGGCATGGTCCCGCCGGAGAGCCGGCCGAGGATGAGCGCCACGGACCCCAGCAGCCCGATCGCGAGCGCGCCCGTCGCGAGCTGCTCGAGTCCGCCGGGGGTCCCGGCCAGGCCGACCCGGACGAGGGTCGCCCCGAGGACGAGGACGCTCGCCCCGACCGTCCTGCGGGCGAGGTCGCGGGCCGCCATCAGGGGCGCAAGCCCGAGTACGATCGCGGCCGCCCCGGCAGCGCCGGCCGCCGGCGATCCGAGGGCGTCGCCACCCAGGCCGGGCGCCGCCAGCCCGATCGCGAATGCCGCGGCCGCAGCTAGGCCGGGCGCGATGATCCCGAGGGGCGAGCCGAGAGCCGGAACGTCCCGACCGCGAAGGGCGATGACCAGGAGCTCGCCGCCGATGGCGGCCGCCACGACCCGGGCGAGCAGGGCGGCCAGCCCGGGAAGGGGCTCGGCGACCAGGGGCCCCAGCGCGAAGGCGAGGACCAGGCCGCCGAGGGCGAACCGGGGGTCCCGGACGGAGACGGCCAGGAGCGCGCCGAGTGCGACGAGGACGCCGATCCCGAGGGCGAACGGGCTCATCGATCCGACCTCACCGCTCGCGGGTCACGGCGCGCTGAGGGTGATCCCCCCGTAGGTCGGCGTCGGCAGGATGCCGAAGCCGGCGAACGGCCAGTAGCGGAGCCAGGCGCGCCCGATCACCGAATCGCGCTTGACCGGCCCGAAGACGCGCGAATCCTGCGACAGCTCGCGGTGGTCGCCCAGGACGAACAGCTCGCCCGGCAGGATCGTCCACTCGGATCGATCGGGCGGTGCGGCGGTGGGTTGATCCTCGAAGAGATAGGGCTCGGTGAGCGTGGTGCCGTTGACGGTCACCCGCCCGTCGCGGATCACGATGTGGTCGCCGGGCAGCCCGATGACCCGCTTGATGAACGGGGTCCCGTCACCCTGGTCGTAGCCCGCCGGCGGATGGAAGACCACCACGTCGCCCCGGCTGTAGTCGTCGAAGCGCGGGGTCAGCTTGTCGACCAGGACATAGTCGCCCGGCTCCAGGCTGTGCTCCATCGACATCTGCTGGACGAGGTACGGCTGGGCCACGAAGTTCTGGATGACGAGGAAGATGACGAGGGTCAGGACGAGGGTCTCGACGACCTCGAACAGACACCCGAGCGGACGTTGTCTCATGAGTGGCGCAGTATAGGTGTTGTGCTATCGTCCCGCCCCGTGGTCACCATCCGGGCGGGGCGCTGAGCGATGCGCCGACGGACCGTCCAGACGATCAGTGCGTTCATCGCGATCCCCGCCCTCGCCGTCGTCCTCTACAACGCCACCCTGGTCGACCGGCGTCCCCCGACCCTCGAGCGCGTCCGCCTCAGCGCGTCGCTCGAGGGCCAGGACCGCTCGGGCCAGACACTCACCGCGATCGACCTCGAGTTCAGCGAGCCGGTCGACCGCAGCTCGGTCGAGCGGCGGTTCCGGATCGAGCCGTACGTGGCCGGCACGTTCTCGTGGGATCGCGACACGGTCGCGATCTTCACCCCATCGAAGAAGCTCCCCCCGGCGACCGCCTTCACGATCAGCCTGGAGGCCGGCTATACCGACCTGGCCGGCAACGCGGCCCCGAAGGGCCTCGACGGCTGGGCCTTCCAGACGGTCGGCCCACCGGTCGTGGCGAGCGTCACCCCACCAGACGGGTCGATCGGCGTCCCGGTCAACGCGCAGGTCGTGCTGACCTTCGACCGGCTGATGGACACGGGCTCGGTCGGCTCCCAGCTCTCGGTCGACCCGGCGATCCCGTTCCACCAGAGCTGGAGTGGCCGGAAGCTGACGATCGTGTTCGACCGGCCGCTCGGCTTCGGGACCCGCTACTCGGTCCAGATCGGGCCGGGCGCGGCGGACACGGATGGGAGCTCGCTCTCGGTCCCGTCGATCACCACGTTCAGCACCGTGGCCGCCGGGCTGGGCATCCGCTCGGCGGTCCCGTCCGGCGGCGTCTCCGGGATCAGCACCCGCTCGCCGATCGCGGTCCTGTTCGACGCACCGATCGATCCGTCGACCGCCTCAGGCGCGATCCGGATCAGTCCGGCCGTGGCCGGCAGCGCCTCGGTCGTCGACCTGCCGACCGAGGCGGTCGCGCCGGCCGCCACGGCCTCGCCGTCCCCGGCGGCATCGGTCGGCGGCCCGGGCTCGACCGGCCGGGTGCTCCTGTTCACCCCGACCGCCCCGCTCGAGCCGCACACGACCTACACGGTCACGCTCGACCCGGTCGTCGCCCGTTTCGATGACCCGGCCGAGGTGGCCGCCGGCCTGACCTGGGCGTTCACCACGGGCGGTCCGACGACCACGATCCAGAACCAGATCGCCTTCCTGTCGGCTCGAGGCGGCATCCGGAACCTGTGGCTCATGAACCCGGACGGCTCGAACCCCAGACAGCTCACGACGGAGCTGGTCGGGGTGACCGCGTACGACATCTCCGCCGACGGGCGGACCATCGTCTATGCGGCCGGGGGCGCCGTCCGCTCGATGAGCGCCGACGGGACCGGGCTCGTGACCCTCACGGCCCGCGGGGTCTTCGAATACGCCCCGGTCCTCACCCCGGACGGGAACGGCGTGCTCGTCGCGCGCCGCGGTGCGGACGGGCGGGACCTGGGGTATGTGGTCGTGGCGCTGCCCGGCGCCGATGGGAGCGAGCGCCAGGTCCTGAAGGACGGGGCGCCGCCGCTCGGCTCGCTGGGCCTCGGTCCGGACGGCCTGCCGCCCG
Organism: Candidatus Limnocylindria bacterium; assembly: GCA_041483455.1. Taxonomy (GTDB): domain Bacteria; phylum Chloroflexota; class Limnocylindria; order Limnocylindrales; family CSP1-4; genus JBGPFS01. Next base: position 5,451 of record JBGPFS010000025.1, read on the forward strand.
GACCCGGGACGACCACCTGGGCCCGGCGCAGCGTCTTCGACCCGACCGGTCGCTACCTGCTGATCGTCGACGGGACCGGGCGCCCCCGGCTGGTCGACCTGGGCGCCGCGCCAGCCGCCGGGACCCTCGAGCTGCCGCTCGGTCCGACGCTCACCTCGAACGGCGCCCCGGTTCGCGCACCCGCCGGCGGCGCCGGCTTCATCGTCGCCGGTCGAGGCCCGGGCGACTCGAGCAGCGGGCTGTGGATGGTCCGCCTGACCGGCGAGACGTCGCGCCTCGGCGATGGGACGGGCTCGGTGGCGGTCGCGGGCTCGGGCAGGACCGTGACGCTGGTCGGGGGGGACGGGGCCGCGAGGCTCGCCCTGGCGGCGAGCCCGGGCGCGACGCTCGCGATCCTGACGACGGCCCCGGACCTGGTCGACCGGTCGCCCGGATTCGCCCCGGACGGCTCCACGATCGTCTTCGTTCGCGTCCCGGCCGCAGCCCCGGAGCACTCGTCCGGGATCTGGCTGGTGGGTCCCGACGGGCGCGAGCTCCGCCAGGTCTCGACGGACGGCACCGACCCGTTCTGGCTGCCCTGACTTCGGGCTCTGGGGTTCGGGCCGCCCACGGTCCGTGACGGCTCCCGGGTGCATAGCCGGGCCGACGGCTGCGGTTTGACCCGCTTCTCCGGCAGTTGTTACACTCCGTCGCGGCCTGGCCGGATCACTCGCACGTGCGGGCCAGCGCCTCGCCGACTTCTCCCCGGAGTGTCTCGAGCCCGCGGCCGGATGCGCCGCACCCGGGGATCGCCCACAGGAGGAAGCCCCACCCGCATGGATGCCTCGACGCTGCAGCTGATCATCCTGCCCGCAGGGCTGATCGCCGTGCTCTTCGCGGTCTACCTCGCCCGCGACGTCCTGCGCCGGGACACCGGCACGAAGGAGATGGAGGACGTCGCGGGGACCATCTTCGAGGGCGCGGTGGCGTTCATCCGGCGCCAGTACTCCACGATCGCCATCCTCGCCCTGGTGGCGGCGGTCGGGATCGGCGTCCTCATCTCGGTCGTCGAGACCAAGGCCGTCGCAGACACGGACATCTTCGGGGCCGAGCTCGGCCTTCGGACCGGGTTCGCCTTCCTCGTCGGCGCCGCCTGCTCGATGGCCTCCGGGATCATCGGCATGTACATCAGCGTGAAGGCCAACGTCCGCACGGCAGCCGCTGCGCGGCGCAGCCTCGTGGAGGCGGTCCAGGTCGCGATGCGCGGCGGGGCCGTCTCGGGCTTCCTCGTCGTCGCCCTGTCGCTGCTCGGCGTCTACGGGATCTTCGTCACCTTCGGTGGCTTCACGCATCCGGAGCAGGCGCCGTTCCTCATCGTGGGCTTCGGCTTCGGAGCCTCGTTCGTCGCGCTCTTCGCCCAGCTGGGCGGCGGGATCTACACCAAGGCCGCCGACGTCGGCTCGGATCTCGTGGGCAAGGTCGAGGCAGGGATCCCCGAGGACGACCCACGGAACGCCGGCGTCATCGCGGACCTCGTCGGCGACAACGTCGGGGACTGCGCCGGCCGCGGCGCGGACCTGTTCGAGTCGACCGCGGCCGAGAACATCGGGGCGATGATCCTGGGCGTCGCGGTCTACACCATCGCGAAGAACGCAGGTTGGGCGCACCCCGAGGCCTGGATCTTCTTCCCGCTGGTCGTCCGCGCCTTCGGGCTGCTGTCGACGATCGTGGCCATCTTCTTCGTCCGCGGCCGCGAGGACGAGAACCCGATGCACATGCTCAACCGCGGCTACTGGGTCACCACGGCCCTGTCGGTCGTCGGTCTCCTGATCACGACCAACGTGCTGATGCAGACCGGTGGCCAGCTCGGCGCGAACGGCATCCCGGCCTGGACCTGGTTCTTCGGGGCCGGCGTGGTCGGCCTCGCGACGAGCGTGGCGTTCGTCTACATCACCCAGTACTACACGTCGGGCTCGTACCGACCGGTCCGGGAGATCGCGGAGGCGTCGCGGACCGGCCCGGCCACGAACATCATCGCGGGCACGGCCGTGGGCTACGAGACGACGCTGGCGACCGCGATCACGATCGGGATCGCCCTCTTCGCCAGCCACTACCTGGGCGACCAGGCCGGGATCAAGAACGCCGACGGCGTCAACGTCGGCGGGGTCTTCGGGACCGCCGTGGCGACGATGGGCATGCTCATGACCACCGCCTACATCCTGGCGATGGACACCTTCGGCCCGATCACGGACAACGCCGGCGGGATCGCCGAGTTCAGTCGCGCCGAGGCCGGCGCCCGGGAGATCACGGACCGCCTCGACGCGGTCGGCAACACGACGAAGGCCCTGACCAAGGGCTACGCGATCGCCTCGGCGTCGCTCGCCGCGTTCCTCCTGTTCAGCGCCTACATCGACAAGGTCAACCTCATCCTGGGCCGCCAGATCGCCGCCGGCCAGCAGGGCGTCCACCTCCTCACGTCGGTCAACCTGGCCAACGTGAACGTGTTCATCGCCGGGCTCATCGGGGCGATGCTGGTCTACTTCTTCAGCTCGCTCGCCATCCGCGCCGTGGGCACGACCGCCCAGGCGATCATCGTCGAGGTCCGCCGCCAGTTCCGTGAGATGCCCGGGATCATGGACTACTCGGTCCGCCCGGACTACGCGCGGGTCGTCGACATCACCACCAAGGCGGCCCTTCGCCAGATGGTCGCCCCCGGTCTCGTCGCGGTCGCCACGCCGATCATCGTCGGCGTCCTCCTCGGCTACGAGGCGGTCGCCGGCCTGCTGATGGTCGGTACGATCGCCGGCGTCCTGCTCGCGACCGTCCTCAACAACGGCGGCGGGGCCTGGGACAACGCCAAGAAGTACATCGAGTCGGGCCACCTGCTCGACGCCGCGGGCAACGTGCTCGGCAAGAAGACCGACGCGCACGCCGCCGCGGTCGTCGGCGATACCGTGGGCGACCCGTTCAAGGACACGGCCGGCCCGTCGCTCCACGTCCTCGTGAAGCTCCTGGCGACCCTGACCCTGGTCATGGCTCCGCTCTTCATCCGCTAGCCGGAGGACTTGGGGGCGGCATCGGCGGCGACGTCGGCGTCGCCCCGGAACCCACCATGGACACGCTCATCCAGGCCACGGTCATGGGCCTCGTCCAGGGACTGACCGAGTTCCTGCCGATCTCCAGTTCCGGGCACCTCGTGATCCTGCCGGCCCTCCTCGGCTGGCACGACCCGTTCATCAACTCGCTCGCCTTCAGCGTCATGCTCCACCTGGGGACGCTGGCCGCGCTGCTCGTCTACTTCCGCGAGGACTGGTACATCCTCATCCCGGCCGGCCTGGCCGCGCTGCGCGATCGCTCGTTCCGGGGCGACCCGGACCGCCGCCTCGCCTGGCTCCTCGTGGCGACGACGGTCCCGGCCGTGCTCCTGGGCCCGCTCCTCAACGACACGCTCGAGGCGGCCGTCCGGCGGCCGGAACTGGTCGCGATCACCCTCGTCGTCGGCGGGGCGATCCTGTGGACGGCCGACCGGATCGGCCGCAAGACGGAACCGATGGGTCGGATCACCTTCCCGATCGCCCTCGGCATCGGCGCCGCCCAGGCGGTGGCACTCATCCCGGGGATCAGCCGGTCCGGGATGTCGATCGCGGGGGCGCTGGTGGCCGGCCTGACCCGCGAGGAGGCGGCCCGCTTCGGCTTTCTGATGGCCACCCCGATCATCGCGCTGGCGGGGGCGTTCGAGTCGTTCAAGCTGGTCCGCGGCGAGGCTGGCGCGGCCATCCAGGCCGGTCCGTTGGCGATCGGGATGCTCGCCTCGATCGTGGCCGGACTGGCGGCGATCCACCTCATGCTCCGCTACCTCCGAAACCATTCGTACGACCTCTTCGTCGCCTACCGGATCGTCCTCGCGGCGGTCGTGCTCGTCTGGTTCCTCGCGCCCTGACGTGGACGCGAGGAGGTCGGCCGCGCGATGGAGGTGATGAAGCAGCTGCGCCAGCGATCGATCCGCGATCTGGTGGAGCAGCGCACGATCCGGACCCAGCAGGAGCTCGCCGCCGCCCTGCGCGAGCGTGGCTTCCGGACGACCCAGGCGACGATCAGCCGCGACGTCGGCGAGCTCGGCCTGATCAAGATCGATCGCGAGGGGACGGTCGCCTACGGCCTGCCGCCCCGGCTCGTGGAGGCCGAGACGAGCGGCGAAGACCGCCTCCGGAAGCTCTTCCGCGACCTGCCGGTCGAGGTCCGTGAGGCGGGCCTGCTGATCGTCGTGCGGACCCTGCCCGGTTCGGCCCACGCCATCGCCGCGGCGCTCGATCGATCTCGCTGGCCGGAGGTCGTCGGCTCGATCGCCGGCGACGACACCCTGTTCGTCGCCTGCCCGGACCGGCCTTCGCTGACCCGCCTGAAGCGCCGCCTCACGCGTCTCGCCGAGGGCGCCTGAGGGGCGCCTGCCGGGGCGCCCGCCGGGCGCCTCAGGGGAAGCCTGCCGGGGCGCCCGTGCGCCGCTCCCTCGTTTGACGCGCGGACGGCCGCGCGACTACCATTCGCGCGGTCGAACTTCGGGTCCGCCCAGCGCGGAGGCCCGGAGTTCGTTCCATTACCCGGACCCGCAGCACCTGCGTGCGTCCCACTGGGGGCCAAGGCCACGATGAACGCGAAGCCCACCTACCTCAGCCGCGAAGGCCTCGAGAAGCTCCACCTGGAGCTCGAGGCGCTGACCCACGACCGGCGGGCGGAGGTCGCCTCCCGGATCCACGACGCGAAGGAGAACGGCGATCTGTCCGAGAACGCCGAGTACGAGGACGCCAAGAACGAGCAGGCCTTCGTGGAGGGCCGGATCCAGCTCCTCGAGGCGCTGATCAAGAACGCGACGCTCATCGGCGACGAGCGCTCGAACGAGCACGTCCAGATCGGCTCGACGGTCCTCGTCGAGGGCGCGAACGGCCGCGAGACGTATACGATCGTCGGTTCCACCGAGGCGAGCCCGCGCGAGCGCCGGATCTCCAACGAATCGCCGGTCGGCCGGGCGCTGCTGGGCAAGCGGACCGGCGACCGGGTCGTCGTCCGCGTCCCCGCCGGCGACTTCACGTACCAGATCGTCGAGATCAGCTAGCCGGAGTCCGGCCATGGATTGGGCCGACGAGCTCGCCGCATCGGTCAGCGGCCCACAGGTCGTCAACGACAGCAAGACGCCTTCCGGGACGGTCCACGTCGGCAGCCTCCGCGGCCCGGTCATCCTCGACGTGATCACCCGGGCCCTGCGGGCTCGGGGCCTCGAGACGACGCTTCTCTACGGGGTCGACGACCTTGACCCGATGGACGCCCAGGCGCTCCTCACGCCCGACGCGATCGATCACGAGATGGGCCGGCCGCTGGCCCATGTGCCGGATCAGGCCGGCGACTGCCACGCCTCCTACGCCCGCCACCACGCCCAGACGTTCATCGACACGTTCGCCGGGCTCGGGATCCGACCGGACCGCTACTACTGGATGAGCGATATCTACCCGACCGGCGCGCTGGACCCGTTCATCCGGACGGCACTCGATCGGGCGGAGGCGGTCCGTGAGATCTACCGCCGCGTCGCCAACGTCCAGCACCCGGCCGACTGGCACCCGCTCCAGGTGGTCTGTCCGACCTGCGGCAAGGTCGGCACGACGATCGTCACGAAATGGGACGGCGAGCGGGTCTTCTTCGAGTGCCGGCCGGAGCTCGTGGCCTGGGCGCGCGGCTGCGGGTCGTCGGGCTGGACATCGCCCTTCGCCGGCCGCGGGAAGCTGGGCTGGAACCTCGAATGGGCGGCCCAGTGGTCGCTCTTCGGGGTGACGATCGAACCGTGCGGCAAGGACCTCTCGACCGCCGGCGGCTCGCGCGATCGGGCCGACGCGATCGCCCGCGAGATCTTCGAGCGCGAACCGCCGATCAACGTGCCCTACGAGTTCCTCAACATCGGCGGCCGGAAGATGTCGACCTCGAAGGGCCGCGGGGCGGCCGCCCACCGGATCGTCGAGGCGGTGCCGCCGGAGCAGCTCCGCCTGCTCTTCCTGCGGCCGCGCCCGCAGACCGCGATCGAGTTCGACCCGGACGGGACCGACGCGATCCCGCGCCTGTTCGACGAGTTCGACCGGCTCGCCGCCGCGACGGCCGGACAGGAGGTCCGGGGCGAGCTGCCGGCCGGCTTCGAGAACGTCTTCCGCTACTCGCTGTTCGACCCGGCCGCCGACGTCGCTGCCGAGGCAGCCGCCTTCCGCCCGGCCTTCGGCCACCTGGCGCTGCTCGCCCAGATCCCGGGCGTGGACGTGACCGCCCGGGTCGCCGCGGAGAAGGGGAGTCCGCTGAGCGGGCGCGAGCGAGCGCTCCTCGACGAGCGGGTGGCAGCTGCCCGGAGCTGGTTGACCGCCTACGCGCCGGAGCGTGCGCGGATCGAGGTCCGGCGCGACGGTCTGCCGGCCGAGGCGAGCGCGCTCGAGGCCGACCAGCGGGCCTACCTGGCCGCGCTGGCCACGGCCGCCGAGGCCGGGCCGCCCGCCGCCGGCGATGCCTGGCAGGCGCTCATCTTCTCGGTCGCGGCGGCCGCCGGGCTGCCGGCGGCGCGGGCCTTCGCCGCCCTCTACCTGGCGTTCCTCGGCCGCCCCAACGGACCGCGGGCCGGCTGGCTCCTGGCCAGCCTCGACCCGGCCTTCGTCGCCGGGCGGCTGCGTGCCGCCGCCGCCGTGTCCCAGCCCGTCGCGTCCGAGCCCATCGCACCCCGGTCCGCCAGGTGATCCGATGAGCGTGGGGCTCCAGCGCCTCCGCCAGGACGCCGCCCGCGTCCGCCAGGGCGCGATCGACAAGGGCGAAGACCCATCGCTCGTCGATGCCGCCCTGGCGGCCGACACCCGTCGGCGCGTGCTTCTGTCCGAGGGCGACCGGCTGAAGGCCGAGCGAAACGAGGCCTCGAAGGCGATCGGCGAGGCCGTCCGCGGCGGGGCCGATCCGAACGGTCCGGCGGTCGCCGGGCTCAGGGCGACCTCGACGACGGCCGGCCGGCGGATCGCCGCGATCGACGCCGAGCTGGCCGAGGTCGAGCGGACGGTCGCGGACCTCCTCCTGCTGATCCCGAACCCGGCCGATCCGGACGTCCCGGTCGGCGGCGAGGAGGCGAACGTCACGGTCCGGACCTGGGGCGAACAGCTGCCCCGCTCGGACGGCGACTGGGAGCGCCGGCCGCACTGGGACGTGGCCGCGGACCTGCGGATCCTCGACCTCGAGCGCGGCGCCAAGATCGCCGGCTCCGGCTTCCCGGTCTACGTCGGCCTGGGCTCCACGCTCCAGCGCTCCCTCATCAGCTGGTTCCTCGACGTCCACACCCGGGAGAACGGGTTCACCGAGGTCTGGCCTCCCGCGGTCGTGAACGCCGCCTCGGCCCGGGGGACCGGCCAGATCCCGGACAAGGAAGACCAGATGTACGTCGTGACCCGCGACGAGCTGTACCTGGTCCCGACCGCCGAGGTTCCGGTCACCAACCTCCACCGCGACGAGATCTTCGAGGCGGCCGAGCTGCCGGTCCGCTATGCGGCCTACACGCCCTGCTTCCGGCGCGAAGCCGGGGCGGCCGGCAAGGAAACGCGGGGGATCCTTCGGGTCCACCAGTTCGACAAGGTCGAGATGGTCCTGTTCGAGCGCCCGGCCGACTCGGACGCCGCACTCGATTGGATGACCGGCCGAGCGGAGATCCTCCTCCAGCGGCTCGGCCTGGCCTACCGGGTGCTCCTGATGAGCACCCGTGAGATGGGCTTCGTCCAGGCCAAGAAGTTCGACCTGGAGGTCTGGTCGCCGGGCGTGGAGCGCTGGCTCGAGGTCAGCTCGTGCTCGAACTTCCGCGACTACCAGGCCCGGCGCATGGCGATCCGCTATCGACCCGAGCCGGGCGCGAAGCCCGAGCTGGTCCATACCCTCAATGGCTCCGGCCTGGCGCTCGCCCGCATCGTGGCCGCCCTCATCGAGACCTACCAGCGGCCGGACGGCTCGGTGGCGGTCCCGGAGGTGCTCCAGCCGTACCTTGGCCGCGTTACCATCGACCGGCCGGCCTGATCGACCCCGCGGGGGCCCGTGCCGGCGAGGAGGTTCCGCGATGGAGACGTCCGGCGGTCCGGTCGACGCGGAGGGCAGCGGCCCCGCGATGAGCGAGTCGTTCGACTCAGCATCCGAGCCAGAGGGCCTGCCGCCCGCGGGCCCGCCACCCGTCGTCCCGCCACCCGCGAGCCCGCCATCGGTCCCCCCGCCGCCGATGAGCCCGCCACCGGTCCGTTGGGAGGCGCCGCCCGAGGAGGTCGGCCCAGCGCCCGGCTTCGCCTTCGGCGGGTTCGGGGAACGGCTGGTCGCCTACATCGTCGACATCGTCATCGTCGGCCTGGTCGGGACGCTGATCGGGATCGTCGGGGGCCTCGTCATCGCGGGCGGCGCCGTCACCGGGAACGTGCTGGCCGCCGGTGCCGGGATCCTGTTCACGGTCGCCGCGATCCTCGTCGTCACCCTCGCCTACTTCCCGTACTTCTGGGCGCGATCCGGCCAGACGCCGGGGATGAAGATGTTCGGCCTGCGGGTGGTCCGGGACTCGGACGGAGGCCCGATCTCGTCCGGCCAGGCCGTCCTGCGTCTGCTCGGGTACTACGTGTCCGGGCTCGTCTTCTACCTCGGCTACATCTGGATCTTCTTCGACAAGCGCAAGCGCGGCTGGCACGACCTGATCGCCAGCACGGTGGTCGTCAAGCGCCGCTGAGTGGGTCGGGGCGCCGGTGCGCCCGCGGGCGCCCGCGCCGACGGCGTTGGGAGCCGAGCAGGTGTCAGCGCAGCCCGGCCGGACGACCGGACCGGCACGCTATCCTGAGGGTGCCGGAGAGGTGGCAGAGCGGCCGATTGCGGCGGTCTTGAAAACCGCTGGGCGAGAGCCCCGTGGGTTCGAATCCCACCCTCTCCGCCAGCGCGAGCAGTCGGGGCGCGACGCTGGGCGGGATCGGCGCCCGGCAGCCGAGAGGATCGGCGCGAGGGTCCGGCTGGGCGGCGAGCGCCTCTTCGGTTTGACGCCTCCACCTCGCCCGACCTAACCTGCCGCCAACGGCGATGGTTCCCGCCGAGGCGCTCCCCACGCGAGCACCTGAACCGCCCGATTCGGGCTGATGGTCCCTGGACTGCCGAGCAGACCTGGGGCCTTCTTGTTGCCCCGAGCCAGGAGGTGCGGTGTGGACAACGTCTACTTGATCGCCGCCGGGTGGATGGGGCTCGCCCTCGTCGCCAGCCTGATCTCGATCCGGCTCGGGATCTCGGTCGCGCTGATCGAGATCGCGATGGGGATCCTCGCCGGGAACGCCTTCCACCTCCAGACGACGCCATGGATCGACTTCTTCGCGACGTTCGGGGCCGGGCTGCTGACATTCCTGGCCGGTGCCGAGATCGACCCCGAGTCGCTGCGCCGCCACGCGAAGGCGTCGCTGTCGATCGGGCTCATCTCGTTCCTGATCCCGTGCCTCGCGGCCTTCGCGTTCGCCTACTTCGTCGCCGGCTGGAAGCTCCAGGCAGCCGAGATCGCCGGGATCGCCCTGTCGACCACCTCGGTCGCCGTCGTCTACGCGGTGATGATCGAGACGGGGCTCGTTGACCGCGATCTCGGCAAGACGATCCTCGCGGCATGCTTCGTGACCGACCTCGGGACCGTCCTCGCCCTCGGCGTGCTCTTCGCGGACTTCAGCCCGCTGCTGCTCCTGTTCATCCTCGTGACGGCCGTGGCTCTCTACTTCATGCCGCGCTGGACTCGCTGGTTCGTCGTCCACGTCCCGGACCGGGTCTCGGAACCCGAGATCAAGTTCCTCTTCTTCATCCTGTTCATCCTCGGCGGGCTGGCGACGAGCGCGAACAGCGAAGCCGTCCTCCCGGCCTACCTCGTCGGGTTGGCGGTCGCGGGCGTCTTCGTACGCGACCGGGTCCTCGTCAACCGGATGCGCTCGATCGCGTTCAGCCTGCTGACGCCGTTCTACTTCATCAAGGCCGGGCTTTACGTCTCGCTGCCGGCGGTCGTCGCCGGAGCCGGGTTGATCGCCACCTTCCTCGTCATCAAGATCGTGGCGAAGGTGGTGGGGGTCTGGCCCACGAGTCGCGCCTTCGGGATGCCGGTCCGCGAAGCCAACTACACCACCCTGTTGATGGCGACCGGCCTGACCTTCGGGACGATCGCGGCACTCTTCGGCTTGACGAACGGCTATATCGACCAGGCGACCTACACGATCCTCGTCACGACGGTGATCCTGTCCGCGGTGGTCCCGACGCTGATCGCGACGACGTTCTTCGAGCCTCGCGTCGGAACCGCCAGCGAGGCCGAGGAGATCGAAGCCGCCGAGGAGATCGACGCAGGGCCGTTCCACCTGCCCCGGGCCCGGGGCGGAGTCGAAGAGGTGGAACGAGCGTGATATGTCCCGCCGACTCCAGCGGGCCGTCCCCTTTTCCCCGGGCCCGCCGGATCGCCGGGCCGAGCTCGACACCGGGCTGAGCTGCGCTTGACGCCCTCGGGCTGTCGCCCCTAGACTCCCGCCCACAGCACGAAGAACGGGCGATGAACGGGACGAGTACCCGTCGCGCGTCGGCACAGAGACCCGGTGGCTGGTGGAAACCGGGGCGACGACGGCGGGGGATGGACCCGGGAGCCTCCGGACCGAACGGACGAGGAAACGGCGCGAGCCGCCCCGAACCCCAGTAGGCTCCGGCGCAGAGCGCCAGCGATAACGGGCAGCGCCGATCGGCGGCGGCGGGCGACGAGCCCGGCGACCGGCCCGTCGGTCACGAGAGTGCGGCACACGCCGAATGAGGGTGGCACCGCGGAAGGCACGACCTTTCGTCCCGACGGACGAAGGTCGTTCTTGATTCTCCGCCGGGTCGCGGACCGGCGGCCAGCCACACGGACCTCGCGACGAACCGGACCTCGCGACGAAGCCGCACCGCCCGGAGGCGACGCACCGATGACCTCGACCGATCCGCTCAGCCTGGCCGAGGCGAAGCGCCTGGCGGGCAGCGCCGACACGATCGTCCTGCGCGCCACCCGCGACGCCGACCTCGAGACGCCGATCGGCGCGTTCCTCCGGCTCGACGACGGCGGTCCGGCCTACCTGCTCGAATCGGTCGAGGGGGGCGAGCGGCTCGGTCGCTACAGCTTCCTCGGCGTCGGGCCACGCCGGCTGCTGGAGGTCCGAGCCGGGAGCACCACGGTCCAGACCCGACCGCTCAGCGTCGACCGCTACGCTCCCGACCTCCCGACGGTGACCGCGCCGGCCGCGGACCCGCTGGCGGCCCTCCGCGCCTTCGTCCCGCGCCGGCGGGTCCTGCCGGTCGACGGGATGCCACGCTTCACCGGCGGGGCGGTGGGCGCCCTGGCCTACGACGCGATCTCGGCGTTCGAGCCGACCGTCCGGCTCCCCGCTGCGGACCCGGTCGGCGTGTCGACGGCGAGCTTCATCGAGACGGACCTCGTGATCGTCTTCGACCACCTGACCCACACGATCAGCGCCCTCGCCAGCCTCCATACCGACGCGCCCGACTTCGAGGGGCGCTACGGGATCGCCGAGCGAGCGATCTTCGAGGCGCTCGAACGGAGCGGCCGACCCACGGCGGCTGAGATGGCCGGGACGGCGAGCGGGCCCGGTCGGGCGACGGCTGGAGGCGGCCAGGACGGCGGTCTCGGTTCCCCGGCCGGCCTGTCCAGCGCCCCGATCGAGACAAGCCTCGGGCGCGAGCAGTACATCCGGGCGGTCGAGGTCGCCAAGGATGCGATCGCCGCCGGCGAGGCGATCCAGGTGGTCCTCGCCCGTCGCCAGTCGTTCGCGCTCCCGGCCGGCCCGGATGGCCGAACGCTCGACGGGATCGCCCTCTATCGCTCGCTCCGCCGGGTGAACCCGAGCCCGTACCTCTTCTTCGTCCGGACGCCGGCCTTCGAGGTCGTCGGGGCGAGCCCGGAGCTCCTCCTCCAGGTCGAGGGAGACCGCCTGACCACCCACCCGATCGCCGGGACGAGGCCGCGCGGTGCGACCCCGGCCGAGGACCAGCTCCTGGCCGAGGAGCTCCAGCGCGACCCCAAGGAGAAGGCCGAGCACGTGATGCTCGTCGACCTCGGCCGCAACGACCTGGGTCGGGTCAGCCGGCCGGGGACGGTCCGGGTCGCGAAGTACATGGAGGTCGAGCGCTACAGCCACGTCCTCCACCTGGTCAGCCATGTCGAGGGACGGCTCGCGCCGGCGCTCGACGCGCTCGACGCGCTTCGGTCCGTCTTCCCGGCCGGCACGCTCTCCGGGGCGCCGAAGGTCCGGGCGATGCAGCTGATCGCCGCGGCCGAGCGCGAGCGACGTGGGCTCTACGGGGGCGCGGTCGGCTACCTCGGCTACGACGGCAACCTCGACACGGCGATCACGATCCGCAGCGCC
>JBGPFS010000026.1:0-17829 GCA_041483455.1 Candidatus Limnocylindria bacterium
CGGCGCGTCGTCGAGCGACTCCGCCTGGGTCTCGAGCGCGTCGGCCGCGGCCTGCGCCTCGTAGTCCTTCTTCTTGCGGCCGGAGAGCATCTCGACGTGGTTGGCGACGATCTCCGTCTTCCAGTGCCTGACGCCCCGGTCATCGTCCCAGCTGCGAGTCTGGATCCGTCCCTCGAGGGCCACCTGCTGGCCCTTGCCGAGGTACTGTCCGCAGACTTGGGCGAGCTTGTCCCAGGTCACGACCGTGTGGTACTCGGCCTTCTCCTTGCCGTTGCCGGCGTACTCGTTCGTGGCGACGCTGAACGTCGTGACGCTCTTGCCGCTGGCGAGGCTGCGCAGCTCCGGGTCGCGCGTCAGGCGCCCGGTCAGCAGGACCTTGTTCATCGGTCCAGGTCTCCTTCTCGGTCGGCCGGCGGCGCCGGTCCCGACCCTGCGTCCGGCGGGACGGTGGCGTCGACCGGGGCGGGCCGACCGACGTGGACGGGAGGCTAGCGGCGCTCCCTCACCCCGGGATCATCGGCCGCTTGGCCACGCATCACCGGGCGCTCACCTACGGCTCACCGACCACGCCGAGGGTCGCCCCCGAACGAGCGGGCGCCGCGACCGCGCCCCGACCGCGTGCTGGGGATCAGCCCGGCGAGCTCGGTTCCGGCGGCCCGTCGCGGGCCAGCAGGGCGATCGTGAGGATGGCTCCCGCCAGGACGATCGCGTTCATCGCCGGGAACCAGCGGATCGCCTCGGGCTCGGGGCCGCTGGTGACGAGGAACTTCCCGGGGCCGCCCAGCAGGAGCGCGGCCAGCGCGAAGAATCCAGCCGAAAGGCCGGCGACGACCGCCCAGATCCCGGCCAGCCAGCGCGCCCAGTCGCGGCGCCCGAGGAGCCCCAGACCGCCTGCGACAGCGGCGAGGTCGATGAGCACGACCGGCAGGATCTTGTCGAAGAAGAACGGGCTGTCCTCCTCGAGGGCGTTGAATCCCCAGACGGCCTCCGTGGCGAGCATCCCGCCGATCACGATCGCCGCCCGCCGACGGTCGCTCCGAAGCCAGGACATCATCTCGATCCGGCCCTCCTGCTCGTCACTGTGCGGTTCGCATCGAGCGGCGCGGCAGGGGCGAAGTCCCCTCGCGACCGGGCAGCTCGTTCGGCCGGGGGACGTCGGTCGGCGGTGCGGTCCGCTGCTATACTGCGCCCATCCCCGGCCCGCGGGCCAGCCCCGCACGCAACGGAGATCGACCGATCGCTCGAGAGACGTTCGCCCGGTGAGGCGAGCGACGACCTTCGGCCCGGAGCCAGCCGTCGCCACGGTGGCTCGAAGAGGGGAGCAGTCTATCCGGGTCCCCGGCCAGCCGGCCGAGGACCTTTTCATTTGGCCCGGGAGGGACCGCTGACATGCCCGCCACCGTGATCGTCGGCCTCCAGTGGGGCGACGAGGGCAAGGGCAAGACGACCGACTTCCTGGCCGAGCAGGTCGCCCTCGCGGTCCGCTACCAGGGCGGCGACAACGCCGGTCATACGGTCGTCCACGGCGACGAGGTGTTCAAGCTCCGGCTCACGCCGTCGGGCGTCCTCTACCCGCACATCTCGTGCATCATCGGCCCCGGCGTGGTGGTCAACCCGGCCACCCTCATCGGCGAGCTCGACATGCTCTCCGGGCGGGGGGTCGACGTCTCCAAGGTCCGGGTGAGCACGAGCGCCCACGTGATCATGCCGTACCACATCGCGCTCGACCGGGCGATGGAGGCCCGGCTGGCCGGCGAGAAGGTCGGGACGACGAACCGCGGCATCGGGCCCGCCTACGCCGACCGGGCGTCCCGCATCGGGCTGCGGATGGAGGATCTCCTCGACGAGGCGACCTTCCGTCATCGCCTCGAGCTCGTCCTGCCCGACAAGAACCTGCTCCTCGGCTCCATGCCGGGCGCGGACCGCTTCGAGGTGGAGCCGCTCCTCGCCCTGGCGATGGCCTGGGGTGAGCGTCTCCGGCCCCACCTGGCCGACACGACCCGGATCGTCCAGGACGCGCTCGGGCGGGGCGACCACGTGCTTCTGGAGGGAGCCCAGGGGACGCTCCTGGACCTCGATCACGGCAGCTACCCGTTCGTCACCTCCTCGAACCCGATCGCGGGCGGCGCCTGCACGGGCGGCGGCATCGGCCCGCTCCAGGTCGACGAGGTGATCGGGGTGATGAAGGCCTATTCGACCCGGGTCGGCTCCGGCCCGTTCCCGACCGAGCTGACCGACGCCGTCGGTGTCGGGATCGCCGAACGCGGCCGCGAGTTCGGGACCGTCACCGGGCGGCCGCGCCGGGTCGGCTGGTTCGATGCGGTGCCCCTCCGCTATGCCGTGGCCGTGAACAGCGTCAGCTCGATCATGCTCAACAAGCTCGACATCCTGTCGGGGATCGACGAGCTCCTCCTGTGCGTCGCCTACCAGATCGACGGGCGGCGGGTGGAGGCCTGGCCGTCGAGCGCCGAGCTCCTCGGCCGGGCGACGCCGATCTACGAGCGGTTCGCGGGCTGGACGGAGGCGATCCACGGCGCCCGGACGCTCGGCGAGCTGCCCGAGAACGCCCGGCGCTACGTGACCGCGCTCGAGGAGCTGGCCGGCGTCCCGATCGTGCTCGTCTCGGTGGGGCCCGAGCGGACGCAGACCATCGAGCGGGCGTTCCGCCCGATGCGCCACCGGCCGACCCTCGCTGCGCCGCCGACGCTGGGGGCGGGCCCCGCGTGAGTCCGCTCTTCGCCCCGACCCGGATCCTCGTCGTCGGCGGCGGCGGACGCGAGCACGCGCTGGCCTGGAAGCTGGCTGGCGAGCCGGGCATCAACGAGGTGATCGTCGCGCCGGGCAGCCGGGCGATCGGTCGCGAGCCGCGGGTCCGCTGCCGACCGGAGGTCGACCAGCTCGACCCCGGTGCGGTCGTTCGGGCAGCCCGGGCGGAAGCCGCCGAGCTCGTGGTCGTGGGCCCGGAGGCGCCGCTGGCGGCCGGCGTGGTGGACGCGCTGATCGAGGCCGGGATCCCCGTCTTCGGCCCGACGCGCGCGGCGGCTCGACTCGAGACGAGCAAGGCGTTCTGCCACGAGGTGGCCGCGGCCGCCGGAGTCCGGATGGCCCGCGCCCGGCCGTTCGCGGCCGACCAGCTCGAGGCGGCCCGGTCGTTCGCGGCCGAGCTCGCGGCTACCGGCGACGGGCTCGTCGTGAAGGCCGACGGCCTGGCCGCCGGCAAGGGCGTGGCCGTGTGCGACGACCTCGCGGCGGCCGAGGCGATCCTGCCGGAGCACTTCGGAGCGCGGGCCGCCGACGAGCCGGCCGACGCCGTCCGGGTCGTCCTCGAGGAGCGACTGCGCGGCCCGGAGGCGAGCCTCATCGCGCTTGC
This sequence comes from Candidatus Limnocylindria bacterium, assembly GCA_041483455.1. Lineage (GTDB taxonomy): Bacteria > Chloroflexota > Limnocylindria > Limnocylindrales > CSP1-4 > JBGPFS01. The sequence goes on from JBGPFS010000026.1 coordinate 3,371, forward strand.
CGACGGACGGCTCGCGCTCGCCCTGCCGCCGGCGCGCGACCACAAGCGCCTCGGGGACGGGGACCGCGGCCCGAACACGGGCGGCATGGGAGCCTACAGCCCGTTGCCCGACGTGGACGAGGCCCTCGCGCTCGAGATCATCGACGCTGTCCACCGGCCGATCCTCGCCGAGATGACCCACCGCGGCACCCCGTTCCGCGGCTTCCTCTACGCCGGGCTCATCCTGACCGAGACCGGTCCGGCCCTCCTGGAATGCAACGTTCGACTGGGCGATCCCGAGGCCCAGGTGATCCTGCCCCGGCTCGCCGGTCCGCTCGGTCCGGTCCTCGCGGCCGCCGCCGCGGGCGACCTCGGAGCTGTCGCCGCCGCGCTCGGTCCAGACGTCTCGGCGCTGCCGGTCCGGCCGGGCGCGACGGTCGGGATCGTCCTGGCGGCGGCCGGCTATCCGGGCACGCCCCAGCGCGGGCATGCGATCTCCGGGCTGGAGGCCGCCTCCGCGATCGGCGGGCTCGTCTTCCACGCCGGGACGCTGCCCGACCCGGGTGGCGGCGCTCGCACGAACGGCGGGCGGGTCCTGACGGTCGTCGGCCAAGGGCCCGACCTGGCGACCGCCCGCGACGTGGCCGAGCGCGCCGCCGATGCGATCACCTGGCCGGGCCTCCAGCGCCGGCACGACATCGGGCTCGACGCGTCGGTCGCGGCGGGCGGGTCGATCCCGGCCCGAGTCGCCCGATGATCCGCCGCTACACGCTCGCGGAGATGGGCGCGGTCTGGAGCGAGCGCGCCCGGTTCGAGGCGATGCTCCGGGTGGAGCTCGCCGTCGCCCGCGCCCAGGTCGGCCGGGGGCTCGTCCCCGCGGAGGCGTTCGCGGCCATCGAAGCCCGGGCGACGGTCGACCCCGACCGGATCGCCGAGATCGAGGCGACGACCGACCACGACGTCATCGCCTTCGTGAGCCAGGTCGCGGAGTCGGTCGGGCCGGAAGGCCGCTTCCTCCACCTGGGCCTGACCAGCAGCGATGTCGTCGACACGGCCCTGGCGCTCCAGCTCCGGTCCGCCGGGCAGCGCCTCCTCGCGGACGCCGACCGACTCCTCGCGGCGCTCGTGACGCGGGCCCGAGCGGAGGCGGGGACGGTGATGATGGGCCGGACCCACTCCGTCCACGCGGAGCCGACGACCCTCGGCCTGAAGATCGCCGGCTGGGCGTTCGAGCTCGACCGGGATCGAGTCCGCCTGGCCGCGGCCGTCGACGAGATCGGGACCGGCAAGATCAGCGGCCCGGTCGGGACCTACAGCCACCTCGATCCGGATCTCGAGGCGGAGGTTCTCGCCGCACTCGGCCTGCATGCCGATCCGGTCAGCACCCAGATCGTCCAACGCGACCGGCACGCCGCGCTCATCGCCGCGATCGCGATCACCGGCGGGACGCTCGAGCGGTTCGCGACCGAGGTCCGGAACCTCCAGCACACCGAGATCGGCGAGCTGATGGAACCGTTCCGGACCGGCCAGAAGGGGTCGTCGGCGATGCCCCACAAGCGGAACCCGATCCTCTCGGAACGGGTCGCCGGGCTCGCCCGCCTCCTGCGCGGCTACGCCGGTGCGGCGATGGAGAACCAGCCGCTCTGGCACGAGCGCGACATCAGCCACAGCTCGGCGGAGCGGGTCCTCCTGCCCGATGCCACGATCCTGCTCGACTACCTGCTGGTCCGGATGGCCGGATTGGTGGAGGGCCTCATCGTTCGGCCCGATCGGATGCGTGAGAACGTCGAGCGCGGGCTGGGCCTCCACGCGAGCAGCCGGGTGCTCATCGCCCTGGTCGAGGAGGGCGGCCTCTCGCGGGAGGACGCCTATGCGATCGTCCAGCGGTCCGCGCTCCGGGCCGCCGATGAGCGGACCCCCTTGCGCGAGCTCCTGGCGACCGACGCGACCGTCGCCTCCCGGCTGAGCCTGGGCCGGCTCGACGCGTGCTTCGACGAAGCGACGTTCCTGCGCAACGTTCCCGTCGCGATCGCGCGACTCGATCGCCTGGAGGCGGAGCTGGCGGCTCGGGCCGGCGCCGCGGTCGGCGATCAGGCCGTCGGTGGCGGGGCCGGCGCGGGCTCGGCGAGCCTCGGGGCGGCCGAGCGCGCCGCCGACGCCGCCCGGCTCGAGGGGACGGCTCGATGAGCGCGCCGACGTTCATCCGGTCCGGCAAGGTCCGCGACCTCTTCGCGCTCGACGGGGAGCGACTCCTGCTGGTCGCCTCGGATCGCCTGTCGGCCTTCGACGTCGTCCTGCCGACCGAGATCCCGGACAAGGGCCGCGTCCTCACCGGGCTCTCCCGGTTCTGGTTCGCCGAGACCGCCGGGATCGTGCCGAACCACCTCCTCGCGACGGACCCGGCGATGCTCCCGGCGGGCTCGATCGTCGTAGAGCGGCTCGAGCCCGCGAGCGGCCTCGTCACGCGCGAGATCTCGAACCTCGATCCCGTCGCCCTGCGCGGCCGGATGATGATCTGCCGGCGGGCGCGGGTCCTGCCGGTCGAGGTCATCGTCCGTGGCTACGTCTCGGGCTCGGGCTGGAAGGACTACCGGCGGAGCGGGACGATCTGCGGGATCCCGTTGCCGCCCGGCCTCAGCGAATCCGCACGCCTGCCCTCGCCGATCCTCACGCCCTCGACCAAGGCGGAGGCCGGGACCCACGACGAGAACATCGACTTCGACGGGTTCGTCGAGCGGCTGGTCCCGCTGACCGGCGGCCGCCGCGCGGCCAGCCGCCTCGCCGAGCAGGTGCGCGATGCGGCGCTGGCCCTCTACCGGTACGGCGCTGCCGTGGCGGAGCGGGCCGGGATCCTCCTGGCCGACACGAAGTTCGAGTTCGGGCTCGACGACGACGGGCGGCTCCCCCTCGTCGACGAGGTGCTGACCCCCGACTCGTCACGCTTCTGGCCCGCGGCGGACTACGCGCCCGGCGGTCCCCAGGCGAGCTACGACAAGCAGTTCGTCCGCGACTGGCTCGAAGCCCAGCCGTGGCCGAAGACGGCGCCGGGACCGGAGCTCCCGTTCGAGGTCGTCGCGGGGACCCGCGCCCGCTACATCGAGGCGTACGAGCGGATCACCGGCGCGAGCTTCGCGCGCTACCTGTCGGAGGACGTCATCGCCTGATGAGTGGATCGTCGTTCCGTTTCGCCGTCAACGTCACCCCCAAGCCCGGGATCCTCGACCCGCAGGGACGGGCGGTCGAGGGGAGCCTGGGTCACCTCGGGATCGCCGGTGTGTCCGGGGTTCGGGTGGGGCGGCGGGTCGAGCTATCGGTCGAGGCGGCGTCGGAGGCCGAGGCCCGCGCGGTCGTCGAGCGGCTGGCCGGGGAGCTGCTCAGCAACCCGCTCATCGAGGCTTATGCGATCGAGGTCCTCGGGGCCGCGTCATCGACGACGACGGGCGCCGGAGCGGGGGCGCCGGCGTGACCGTCCGGGTCGGCGTCGTGGTGTTCCCGGGTTCGAACTGCGATCACGACACCGAGTACGCCCTGCGCCTGGTGGGCGCCGAGCCGGTCCGGCTGTGGCACGAGGAAACGGATCTCGGGGGCGCCTCGGCGATCGTCCTGCCGGGCGGGTTCGCCTACGGCGACTACCTTCGGGCCGGGGTGATCGCCCGGTTCAGCCCGGTCATGCGGGCGGTCGCCGCCTTCGCGGCCGAGGGCGGTCTCGTCCTGGGCATCTGCAACGGCTTCCAGGTCCTGGCCGAAGCGGGCCTCGTCCCGGGCGCCCTGCTCCGGAACCGCTCGCTCAGCTTCGTCTGCCGGCAGGTCGCGATCGTGCCGGAGCGGCTCGACTCGCCGTTCACCCGGTCGGTCGGGGAGCGGCGGCCGCTCCGGATGCCGGTCGCCCATGGCGAGGGCTGCTACTTCGCCGACGCGGCGACGCTCGACGCGCTCGAGCGCGACGGCCAGGTCCTCTTCCGGTACGTCCGGGCCGATGGGACGGCGGCCCCCGAAGACGACCCGGCGAACCCGAACGGATCGCTCCGGGCGATCGCGGGCGTCGCGAACCGGGCCGGCAACGTGGCCGGCCTGATGCCCCACCCGGAGCGGGCCGCGGAGGCGATCCTCGGCAGCGACGACGGGCTGGCGCTCATCCGGAGCCTGGTCGAGAGCGCCGCCGAGCGTGTGTCGCGCGGCGGGCCGACGGTCGTGGGCGCCACCCGATGAACGAGCTGGCGGCCCCGGCCCTCGAGGAGCCGCTCCACCGGCGGTTGGGGATCGCCGACGACGAGCTGACCGCGATCGAGGCGCGCCTCGGCCGGGCCCCGAACGACCTCGAGCTCGCGATGTTCAGCGTGATGTGGAGCGAGCACTGCTCGTACAAGAGCTCGAAGCCGCTCCTGCGCACGCTGCCGACGGCCGGCGAGGGCGTCGTGGCCGGGCCCGGCGAGAACGCCGGGGTCATCGAGATCGGCGACGGACTGGCGGTCGCGTTCAAGATCGAGTCCCACAATCATCCGTCCGCGGTCGAGCCCTACCAGGGGGCCGCGACCGGCGTCGGCGGGATCCTGCGCGACATCTTCACGATGGGCGCTCGCCCGATCGCCGTCCTCGACGCGCTCCGCTTCGGCGACCCGGCGGATGCCCGGACCCGGCATCTCGTGAACGGCGTGGTCCACGGCGTGGGCGGCTATGGCAACTGCGTCGGCGTGCCGACGGTGGGCGGCGAGCTCGTCTTCGACCCGACCTATCAGGGCAATCCGCTCGTCAACGTGATGGCCATCGGGCTCCTGCAGACGGATCGGCTGACCCTCGCCGCGGCCCCGGGTCCCGGGAACCTCGTCGTCCTGTTCGGCTCGACGACGGGCCGCGACGGGATCGGCGGGGCGTCGGTCCTCGCATCGGCCACGTTCACCCACGACGACCCCTCGAAACGACCGTCGGTCCAGGTGGGCGACCCGTTCGCCGAGAAGCTGCTCATCGAGGCCAGCCTCGAGCTGATCGAACGAGGCCTGGTCGTCGGGCTCCAGGACCTGGGCGCGGGCGGGATCACCTGCGCCACCTCGGAGATGGCGGATCGGGCCGGCACCGGGATGCTGGTCGATCTCGATGCGATCCCGCGCCGCGAGCCCGGCATGGCCCCGTTCGAGGTCCTGATCAGCGAATCGCAGGAGCGGATGTGCGCGATCGTCGCGCCCGTCCGGTGGCCCGAGGTCCGCGAGGTCTGCGAGCGGTGGGGCCTGCCGGTCGCGATCATCGGGCGGGTCACCGCCGACGGCGACATCGCGGTCGTGACCGGCGGCCTCGCCGCCGACGGCCGGCCGAACCCGGCGGCCGCGGAGATCGCCCGGATCCCGGCCGCGGCGCTCACCTCCGATGCGATCGTCCACGAACGGCTCGCGGCGCCGCCGGCGCGCCGGCGCTCGGCCTCGGGCGCGCCCGCGGAAGCGTCGGATCTCCTGCCGGAGCGGGGGATGGATCCGGGCGCGGTCCTCGTCGCCCTCATCGGCGGACCGAACCTCTCCTCGCGCCGCTGGGTCTACGAGCAGTACGACTCGAACGTCCAGGCCAACACCGTCGCCGGCCCGGGCCGCGGGGCGGCGGTCCTGCGGATCAAGGGGACGGCCAAAGCGCTGGTCGCCGCGACCGACGGCAACCAGGCGGTCGGTGCACTCGATCCGTGGCTGGGCGCCGCGCTGAGCGTCGCGGAGGCGACCCGGAACGTGGCGATCACCGGGGCCCGGCCGCTCGGCGTGACGAACTGCCTGAACTACGGCGATCCGACCCGCCCCGAGGCGTTCTGGCAGCTCAAGGAGGGCGTCCGCGGCCTCGGCGACGCCTGCCGTGCCCTCGGCCTGCCCGTGACCGGCGGCAACGTCTCCCTGTACAACGAATCGCCGGCCGGGGCGATCGCCCCGACCCCCGAGATCGGCGTCGTCGGCCTCCTCGACGACGTGGCCACCCTGACCGGCCCGGCCTTCGCGGCCGACGGGGACACCGTGCTCCTCGTCGGCGCCTCGACCCCGGGCCTCGCGGGCAGCGCCTATGCCGCCCTGGCGGGCGTCGCCCCGGAGGACGGAGCGCCGTCGCTCGACCTCGCCCGCGAGGCCGCGCTCCAGGCGTTCGTCCGTGAGGCGATCGCGCGCCGCATCGTCGCCTCCGCCCAGGACGTCTCCGGCGGCGGGCTGGCGGTGGCCCTCGCCGAGTCGGCGATCTGGGGCGGCCGAGGCGCTCGGCTCCGGCTGCCGATCGGCGGAGCGCCGGCCGTCGACCTGTTCGGGGAAAGCCCCTCGCGCCTGGTCCTCAGCTGCCGGCCGCGTCACGGCCCGGCGCTCGTCCTGCTGGCCCGCCAGCACGGCCTGCCGGTCGACGAGCTGGGCGTCGTCGGCGGTGACCGGCTCGAGATCGAGATGGCCGGTAGCGGCGCCACGGGCGCTGCCGAGGAGCGTGGCTCGCGCGTCGCCGATGCGGTCGACATCCCGATCGCGGACCTGCGCCACGCCTGGGAGCACGGCCTGGCCCGCGCGCTCGGCGTCGACGCGGGGGGCGCCTGACGATGTGTGGCGTCTTCGGGGTGGTGATGCCGCCGGGGGCCGAGGCGGAGGCCGCCACCGTGGCGGCCCTGGGCCTGTTCGCCCTCCAGCACCGGGGCCAGGAGTCGGCCGGGGTCGCGGTCAGCGACGGCGGCGAGCTGATGCTTTACAAGGACCTCGGGATGGTCGCCAGCGTCCTCGACGAGCGCCGCCTGCCCAGCCTGCGCGGCCGGCTGGCGATCGCCCACTGCCGCTACTCGACCACGGGCTCGACCGTCTGGGAGAACGCCCAGCCGACCTTCCGGCTCGGTCCGCGCCGGGCGATCGCCATCGGCCACAATGGGAACCTGGTCAACACCCGCGAGCTGCTCGGCCAGCTGACCGGCGGCCGGGCCCGCCTGGCGGCCTCGACCGACACCGAGCTCCTCACGGCGCTCCTGGCCGACGAGCCGGCGAGCGACACGGCCGACGCCCTCGTCCGGGTCCTGCCCCGGGTCCGCGGCGCGTACAGCCTGGTCGTCCTCGACGAGCGACGGGTCATCGGGGTCCGCGATCCGCACGGCTTCCGTCCGCTCGTGCTGGGCCGGCTGCCCGGGCCGGCCGTCGGCGAAGCCGGCCTGTGGGCCGACGACGATGCGAGCGCCGGCTGGGTCCTCGCCTCGGAGACGACGGCGCTCGACATCGTCGGGGCGGAGTTCGTGCGGGACGTGGCGCCCGGCGAGATGGTCATCCTCGAGATCGGCCAGGCCCCCCGGTCGATCCGCTATGCGGAGGCCAGCCCGGCGCTGTGCGTCTTCGAGCTGATCTACTTCGCCCGCCCGGATTCGTACATGGAGGGCCGCAGCCTCTACGAGGCTCGTCGGAAGATGGGGATGCAGCTCGCGCTGGAGCACCCCATCGACGCGGACTTCGTCATGCCCGTCCCGGACACCGGCGCCCCAGCCGCGGCCGGCTACGCCGAGGCCAGCGGCCTGCCGTACCGCGAGGGCCTGGTCCGCAACCGGTACGCCGGTCGGACGTTCATCCAGCCGTCCCAGGCCATGCGCCACCGGGGCGTGACGATCAAGCTGAACCCGCTCCGCGAGGTCATCCGCGACCGGCGCCTCATCGTGGTCGACGATTCGATCGTCCGGGGAACGACCACCAAGCAGATCGTCGAGCTCCTCCGACGCAGCGGAGCGGCCGAAGTCCATGTCCGGATCAGCGCCCCGCCGATCCACCACCCGTGCTTCTACGGCATCGACACCCAGATCGAGACCGAGCTGATCGCGGCCCGCCGGAGTCCGGACGAGATCCGGGAGTTCATCGGTGCGGATTCGCTCGGCTACCTCTCGATCGCGGGCGTGCTCGCGGCGCTCGATCTCCCGTACGACCGGTTCTGCTTCGCCTGCTTCGACGGCAACTACCCCGAGCCGGTGCCGTACGACGCGGCCAGCCGGAAGTTCGTCCTCGAGGAGAGCCCCCTGCCGGTGGGAGCGGCGCTTCGGGGGGCGGTCCCGGCTGGGGAGCCGGGTCGATGACGTCCAGGGAGGCCGGCCCGCGTGGGGCGTACGCCCGAGCGGGCGTCGACGTCGACGCCGGGGAGGCCGCCGTGGCGCTCATGCGGGCGGCCGTCGAGAGCACCCGGCGTCCGGAGGTCGTCGGTGGCCTGGGCGGGTTCGGCGGCGCCGTGGCCCTGCCGGCCGGCTTCCGCGAGCCGCTCCTGGTCAGCTCGACCGACGGCGTGGGCACGAAGACCGCGATCGCGACGGCGCTGGGCCGGCTCGACACGATCGGGATCGACCTGGTGGCGATGTGCGCCGACGACGTCGTGTGCACGGGGGCGGCGCCGCTCTTCTTCCTCGACTACGTTGCGGTCGGCCGGCTGGAGCCGGCGAATGTCGCCGAGCTCGTGGGGTCGGTCGCGGCGGGCTGTCGCGCGGCGGGCTGTGCGCTCGTCGGCGGCGAGACGGCGGTCCACCCGGGGCTGATGGAGCTCGATGCCTTCGACCTCGCCGGCTGCTGCGTGGGGGTCGTCGAGCGCGATCGCTTCCTCGATGGGAGCGCGGTCCGGGCGGGCGACGCGATCGTCGGGCTGGCCAGCTCGGGGTTGCACGCCAACGGATTCACCCTCATCCGGTCTCTGATCGCCGCGCACGATCTCGACCTCGGGACGCCCTACCAGGAGCGGTTGCGCCTGACGCTGGGCGATCACGCCGCCGACGAGGCCGTCGCCGCCGAGCCGCACCACGCGCTCGCGACGCTCGGCGAGGTCCTCCTGGAGCCGACCCGGATCTACGCCCGGGCGGTCCTCGCGCTGCGGGATGCGCTCGCCGGCGCCGGCACCGACCTCCACGGGCTGGCCCATGTGACCGGCGGCGGCCTGCCTGGCAACGTCCCCCGCGCGCTCCCCGCCGACCTCGGAGCGCGGCTCGACCCGGGCCGCTGGCGGATGCCGTCGGTGATGCGCCTGTTCGGGGCCATCGGCGGCCTCGACGACGAGGAATTGCGGGCCACCTTCAACGGGGGGATCGGGATGATCGCGGTCCTGCCGGCGGATGCCGTGCCGCTGGCCTGCCGGATCCTGGAGCGGGAGGGCGTCGACGCGGCACTCATCGGCGAGGTCGTGCCGGCCGCTGCTCTGGGCGGCCGGCGCTACGGCACCGGGAGCCTGGCGGGATGAGCGTCGCCGCCGTCGCGACCGTCGCGTCCGTGGTCGACGGCCTCGGGCTCGGGCCGCGCGCGTGACCGGCCGGATCGCCGTCGGCGTGAGTGGCTCGGGCTCGAACCTGCGCTCCCTCGCCGCGGCCGCCGGCCGGGGCGAGCTCGGTGGCGCGATCGTCCTCGTCTTCGCCGATCGCGCCTGCCCGGCGCTCGACTGGGCGACCGAGGCGGGGCTCGAGACGGCTCTCCTGCCCGGCCTTGGGTCGTCCGAAGCCTACGTTCGGGTCGCGGCGGACGCGAGCCTGGCGGCGACGCTGACGGCGGTCCGGATCGACCTGGTCGTGCTCGCCGGATTCATGCGGGTCGTCGGGCCGGCGGTCCTGGCGGCGTTCCCGCTGCGGATCCTCAACACCCATCCGGCCCTCCTGCCGGCATTTCCCGGCGCTCATGCCGTTCGCGACGCCCTGGCCCACGGGGCGACGATCAGCGGGGCGACGGTCCACCTGGTCGATGCGACCCTGGACGGCGGTCCGATCGTGGCGCAGGAGGCGGTCCCGGTCATGCCCGGCGACGACGAGGAGGCGCTCCACGCCCGGATCCGGGCGGTCGAGCATCGGCTGCTGCCCCGGGTGGTCGCCCTGGCCCTGGCCGGGGCGCTCGGGCTCGAGCCCGGCGGTCGCAGGGTCGCGATCGACGTCGAGCGGGCGGAGGCGAACCTGCCGGTCGCCCGCCGGGCGCTCCTCTCGGTCAGCGACAAGACCGGCCTGGTCGAGCTCGGGCGCGGCCTCGTCGGGCTCGGCTTCGAGCTCGTCTCGACGGGTGGCACCGCCCGGACCCTTCGCGAGGCGGACCTGCCGGTCACCGACGTCGCCGCGGTCACCGGCTTCCCGGAGATGCTCGACGGTCGGGTGAAGACGCTCCATCCCCGGGTCCACGGCGGGATCCTGGCTGATCGACGTCGGGTCGACCATCGCCGCCAGCTGGTCGCCGCGGCGATCGCCCCGTTCGAGCTCGTCGTCGTCAACCTCTACCCGTTCGCCCAGGCGCTCGAGCGCCCCGGGATCGGGCTGGACGAGCTCGTCGAGGAGATCGACATCGGCGGCCCGTCGATGGTCCGGGCGGCCGCCAAGAACCACGCCAGCGTCGCGGTCGTCACGGCGCCCGAGCGCTACGGGCAGGTGCTCGGGGCGCTCCGGACCGCGGGCGAGGTCCCGCTCGGTCTGCGCTCGGCGCTCGCCATCGAGGCGTTCCGGCACACCGCCGCCTACGACGCCCGGATCGCCGAGGAGCTGCCCTGCCGGATGGACCGCGCCGGCGTCGGGCTGCCCGACGAGCCGGGCCTGCCCCGGAGCAGCGACCCCTACCCGCCGTCGCTGACGATCGCGCTCGAGAAGGTCGGGACGCTCCGCTACGGCGAGAACCCGCACCAGCCGGCGGCTCGCTACCGTCGACCGGGCGCCTCGCTCCGCGACGGACCGTTCGGCGTCGATCGGGCGCCGCTCCAGGGCAAGGCGCTCTCGTACAACAACGTCCTCGACGCGGCGGCGGCCGATGCGCTCGGCCGGGCGCTCCGCGGTCCCGGCTGCGTCATCGTCAAGCACACGAACCCGTGCGGCGCGGCCGAGCGGGCGACGCTCCGGGAGGCCTGGTCGGCCGCCCTGGAGGCGGATCCGATCAGCGCGTTCGGGGGGGTCGTGGCCCTGACCCGCCAGGTCGACCGTCCGATGGCCGAGGCGCTGGCCTCGATCTTCCTCGAGATCGTCGTGGCCCCGGCCTACACGACGGATGCGCTCGAGGTCCTGGCCCGGAAGCCGAACCTGCGGGTCCTCGTCGACGAGGCGCTGGCCGACGACCCGTCTCCGGACGCCGAAGCCCCCTTCCCGGTACCGACCGGCGCCTTTCGGACGGCCGGCGGCGGGGTCCTGGTGACCGCGCCGGACACGCGGCCGGACGACCCGAACGGCTGGGTCCGCGTCACCCGCCGGGCCCCGTCGCCGAGCGAGGCTGCCGACCTCGACCTCGCCTGGCGGCTGTGTCGCGCGGTGACCTCGAACGCCATCGTCCTCGTTCGCGACGGCCGGCAGGTCGGTCTCGGGTCCGGGCAGACGAGCCGGGTCGACGCCGCCCGCCAGGCGGTCGAGAAGGCGCGCGCCATCCTCGGGCCGGAGGCGCTCCGCGGGGCGGTCTGCGCGTCGGACGCCTTCTTCCCGTTCCCGGATGCGGTCGAGGTCTGCCTGGCGGCCGGGATCCGGGCCTTCGTCCAGCCGGGCGGGTCCGTCCGGGACGCCGAGGTCGTGGCCGTCGCCGACGCGGCGGACGCGGCGGTCCTGGTCACCGGGACGCGCCACTTCCGTCATTGACCGCGATGGCGCAGAATCATCGTTCGACGCCCATCCGGACCGTTCCAGCGAGGTGATCCGATGACCGATGAGACGACGGGCGCGCCGACGCCCGAGTTCGAGGAGACGCCCGGGATGGCGGCCGGCGACGAGCCCGGGGCCGGGTTCGACAAGGCGAAGGCGGCCGTCGGGGGCCTGCTGAAGGAGCTCGGGACGAAGCTCGACGACTTCGCCGAGAAGGCCAGCCCCACCGTCAAGGAGACGGCGGCGAAGGCGGCCGACCTGACGGCCAAGGCCGGCGAGGCGGCCGGGCCGATCGCCCACAAGGTGGCCGAGGTGGCCGGCGACGTCGGTCACCGGGTCGCCGAGAAGAGCCGCACCTTCGCGAGCGACCTCCGCCGGGCCGGCGAGGCCGCGGCGGACAAGATGACCGGCAATGGCTCAGCGTCCGCCGCGCCGGCGGAGCCCGCCGCGCCCGAGGAGCCCGCCGCGCCCGAGGAGCCCGCGAAACCGGCGGAGCCGACCGGCTAGCCGTTCGAGGTCCCCGGGCGCTCGCGAGCGGCCCGTCATCCGCAGGCAGGGCGCCGGCCCGGTCGGACGCCCTGCTATCCTCGGCCGGCCATGACCGACCGTTCGCGCTTCTACGTCACGACCGCCATCGCCTACGCGAACAACAAGCCGGGCCTGCACACCCTGCTCGACCTGTTCGGCGCCGACGTCCTGGCGCGCTGGCACCGGATGCTCGGCCACGAGACGCGCTTCCTGACCGGGACCGACGAGCACTCGGTCAACATCGCGATGCGGGCCGCGGAGGAGGGGAAGAGCCCGCGGGCCTTCGTCGACGAGCAGGTCGAGCGCTTCCTGGCCGCCGAGTCGGCCCTTGCGTTCTCGCCGGATCGGTTCATCCGGACGACCGACCCGGATCACGCTCGGGCCGCCCAGGAGATGGTCCGCCGGGCCCACGCCAACGGCGACATCTACCTTGGCTCCTACGAGGGCTGGTACTGCCCGAACGAGGGCTTCCGGGCCGCGTCCGACGTGCTCGAGACGGCCCGCGGGACCGTCTGTCCGAACCACCCCGACGTGCCGCTCCAGTGGCTCTCGGAGCGGAACTGGTTCTTCCGGCTGTCGGCCTACCAGGAGCGGCTGGAGCGCCACTACGCCGACCACCCCGAGTTCCTCCAGCCCGACGTGCGCCGGAACGAGATGCTCGGCTTCATCCGCCAGGGCCTCGAGGACTTCTCGATCAGCCGGGCCGGGGCCGGCTGGGGGATCCCGTTCCCGATCCTCCCGGACGGGAGCTCGGCGCTCCGGGCCGACGGCTCGTGGGACCCGGCGGCCGGGACGATCTACGTCTGGTACGACGCCCTCATCAACTACATCACCGGAGCCGGCTTCCCCGACGATCCGGCCGGGTTCGGGCACTGGTGGCCGGCCGACCTCCACATCATCGGCAAGGACATCGCCCGGTTCCACGCGGTCTACTGGCCGGCGATGCTCTGGAGCGCAGGGCTGGAGCCCCCCCGGCGCGTCTGGGCCCACGGCTGGCTGTTCGCCGCCGGCGGCGAGCGGATGAGCAAGAGCCGGGGCAACTTCCTCGAGCCGACCGACATGGTCGCGGCCTTCGGCGCCGACGGGGCCCGCTACATCGTCCTGCGCGAGATCCCGTTCGACCGGGACGCCGAGGTGAGCTGGGATTCGTTCGTCCGGCGCTACAACGCCGACCTCGCCAACGACTTCGGAAACCTGGTCAACAGGACGGTCTCGATGGCCGGCCGCTACCTCGACGGCGAGCGTCCCGACCCGAGCCACGACGGTCCGCTGGCGGCGCACTGGTCGACGACGCTCGACGCCTATGGCGAGGCGATCGGCGGCTGCCTCCTCCACGAGGCGCTCGCGGCGCTGTGGGCGTTGGTCGGGGCTGCGAACCGCTTCGTCGACGCCGAGCAGCCGTGGGTCCTGGCCAAGGCCGCGAAGGCGGGCGACACGGAGGCGGCCGGGCGGCTCCGGGTCGTCCTGGGCGATCTCGTCGAGGCCTGCCGACTGGTCGGGCTGGCCGTCGCGCCGTTCATGCCGGGGACCGCCCCGCGGGTCCTCGCCCAGCTCGGCCACGCCTTCCCGTACGCCGCCGACGGGCGCGCGGGACCGCCGCTCCTCGACGAGCTCCGGTGGGGCGCCCACGCGGGCGAACCGGGAACGCTGGCGGCGCCGGAGCCCCTGTTCCCGCGTCTCGACGTCGAGCCGGCGGCCGACGTGCCCTCGCCCGCCTGACGTCCGAACCGGCCACAGCGGACCGATGCGCCTCGTAGACGCGCACTGCCACCTCCAGGCGGACCGCTTCGCGGCCGACGCCGAGCTGGTCATCGGCGGGGCGCGCCTGGCCGGGGTCGAGCGGATCCTCGTCCCGGGCTGGGACCCGAGCTCATCGAGGGAGGCGGTCGCGCTCGCCGGGCGGTACCCGGGGCTCGACGCCTCGGTCGGGGTCCATCCTCACGAGGCCGCCGCGATCGACGCGACGGGCTGGACCGAGATCGTCGGGCTGGCGGCCGATCCACGGGTCCGTGCGATCGGCGAGACCGGGCTCGACACGGACCGGGCGTTCTCGCCGTTCGACGCCCAGCTCGTCAACCTGCGCCGCAACCTCGCGCTCGCCCTCGCGACCGGCAGGCCCGCGATCCTCCACTGTCGCTCGAAACCGGGCGCCCGGGATGCCCAGGACGCGCTCCTGGCCGAGCTCCGCGCGGCCGGCTTCGGGGGCGTGACGGCCCGGGCCGCGTTCGCGGACCGCCCGCCGGCCGTCCTCCACTCGTACAGCGGCCCGGCCGACTTCGGGGCCGCGGCGCTCGAGCTCGGGCTGGCGATCAGCTGCAGCGGCCTGGTCTTCCGGGCCGGAGAGGCGGCGAGCGCCGACGTCGCCCGGACGGTCCCGGCGGATCGACTCCTCGTCGAGACCGATGCGCCGTTCCTCTCGCCCCCCGGGGCC
>JBGPFS010000027.1:0-17548 GCA_041483455.1 Candidatus Limnocylindria bacterium
AGGTCGACGAGCTGGTCGGCGCGCAGCGGCCCGACGACCGCCGGATCGCGCCAGAGGCCGGCGATGAGCGCCCGCCCGACGGCCCAGGCGGCGAGCGCCAGGAGGAAACGCCATCCGTCCGCCGCCCGCCATCGGTCGCCGCGGCCCAGGACGAGGATCGCCACGAGCACCGCTCCGATCGCGAGCGCCTCGTAGACCTGGGCCGGGTGCGAGGGGACCGCAGGACCGAGCGAGCCCCACGGGCCGGGTCCGCCGTAGGCCGTCGCCCAGGGCAGATCCGAGGGCACGCCCTGGCCGGTCCCGCCGAGCGCCATCGCGAGCTTGCCGAGGCCGAGGGCGAGCAGCGTCGGGACGGTGGCCACGTGGAGCCAGCGCCTGACCGGCGCGTCGAGCAGCCGGGCCACGTACGCCCCGGTCAGGGCCCCCAGCGCTACGCCGCCGAGGAGCCCCAGGCTGCCGCTCCCCGGATCGAGGATCCGGCCGGCGCTTGCCGCGTAGAAGTCCCAGTGCGTCGCGACGTCCTCGAGCCGGCCGCCGATGACGGCGCCCGGGACGATCCCGAGCGCGATGAACAGGAGATCGTCGCGCCGGAGGGTGGCCGGCCGGGCGTCGGGCTCGTCGTCGCCGGGCGGCTCGGCGAAGGGGTCGACCGTGCGTCCCGCGATCAGGGCCGCCAGGACGAGCGCCGCGAACACGGTCCCGGCAAGGGCCAGCGCCTCCCAGCGGATCGCCCGGTCGCCGAGATGGAGGTACGGGTCGAAGGCGAGCGCGATGAGGGCGAGCGGCACGGTAGCGGCAGTGTAGCCACCGGCGGGAGGTGCCGGCTGGCTGGCCAGCCGTCTGTCCGGCAGAGGCTGGCGCGCCCGGGCGGGCGACCCGCGCGGAGCCGACGTGCGGCCGACCCGCTCGGAGCCGGCGGGTTCAGCCGAGCTTGACGACGAGCTCCCGGACCGCCGCGGCCGATCGATCGAAGGCGGCCTGCTCCTCGGCCGTCAGCTCGATCTCGAGGACCTTCTCCATGCCGCCCGCCCCGAGGACGACCGGCACGCCGACGAAGAGGCCCTCCGTCTTGAACTCCCCCTGGAGGAGGACGGCACACGGCAGGACCCGCTTCCGGTCGAGGAGGATCGATTCCACCATCTCGAAGACCGAGGCCGCCGGGGCATAGAACGCCGAGCCCGACTTCAGGAGCGCGACCACCTCCGCCCCGCCGTTCGCGGTCCGGGTGGCGAGCGCCGCGACCCGCTCGGGGCTCATCAGCTCGGTGATCGGGATCCCGGCCACGGTCGAGTAGCGCGGCAGCGGGACCATCGTGTCGCCGTGGCCGCCGAGAACGAAGGCATGGGTGTCCTCGACGCTCACGCCGAGCTCCTGGGCGATGAACGTCCGGAACCGAGCGGAGTCGAGCACGCCGGCCATGCCCAGGATCCGCTCGCGCGGGAAGCCGGAGGCGGCCAACGCGACGTGGCACATCGCGTCAAGGGGGTTGGTGACGATGATCAGGATCGCGTCGGGCGAATGCTTCGTGGCCTCCTCGACCACCGAGCGGACGATCCCGGCGTTCGTCTCCATGAGCTCGTCCCGGCTCATTCCTGGCTTGCGCGCGATCCCCGAAGTGACGACGACGATGTCGGACCCGGCCGTGTCCCGGTAGTCGTTCGTGCCGAGGATCCGGGCATCGTGACCGACGACCGGCGCCGCCTCGGCGAGGTCGAGCGCCTTGCCCTGGGGCAGGCCCTCGACGATGTCGACCAGGACGACATCGGCCAGGCCGGCCTCGGCGATCCGCTGGGCGGTGGTGGCGCCGACGTTCCCGGCACCGATGACGGTGACCTTGTTGCGAGCCATGGTGAGGCGACTCCTGCGTTTGGATGAGAGCGGTGGTGCGCCTAGTCGACGACCGGGCCGGCCGTCCGGACGCCGTCCGAGGCGCCGTCGTGGTATTTCGCGAAGTTGTCGACGAACATCTGGGCGAGCGCCTTCGCCTGGCGGTCGTAGGCGGCCTGGTCGGGCCAGGTCGAGCGGGGCTGGAGGAACTCGCCCGGGACGTCCGGGCAGGCGACCGGCACGGCCACCCGGAAGATCGGGTCGACGACCATCTCGACACCCTCGAGCTGGCCATTGATGGCGGCCCGGACCATCGCCCGGGTGTGGTTGATGTTCATCCGCTGGCCGGTCCCGAACGGGCCGCCGGTCCAGCCCGTATTGACCAGCCAGACGGGGACGTCCCATTTCGCGAGCCGCTCGATGAGCATGTCCGCGTACTCGCCAGGGTGGCGCGGCAGGAACGGTGCGCCGAAGCAGGCGCTGAACGTCGCCTTCGGCTCCTTGACCCCGATCTCGGTGCCGGCGAGCTTCGCCGTGTAGCCGCTGATGAAGTGGTAGGCGGCCTGGTCGTGGGTGAGCCGGCTGATCGGCGGCAGGACGCCGAACGCGTCGGCCGTCAGGAGGACCACGTTCCGCGGCTGGCCGGCGATCCCGGTCGGATCGGCGTTGCCGATGAAATGGAGCGGGTAGGCGCCCCGGGTGTTCTCGGTGAACCGGTCCGAGTCCAGGTCGAGCTGGCGGGTCGCCGGGTCGAGATCGACGTTCTCGAGGATCGTCCCGAAGCGCTTGGTGGTCTGGAAGATGTCCGGCTCGTACATCGGGCTGAGCCGGATGGTCTTCGCGTAGCAGCCACCCTCGAAGTTGAACACGCCCGCATCGCCCCAGCCGTGCTCGTCGTCGCCGACGAGCGAGCGGAGCGGGTCGGCCGAGAGGGTCGTCTTGCCCGTCCCCGACAGGCCGAAGAAGATGACCGAGTCGCCACCCTCGCCCACGTTCACCGAGGAGTGCATCGGCAGGACGCCCTCGTCGGGCATCAGGTAGTTCATGACCGTGAAGGCGCTCTTCTTGATCTCCCCGGCGAACTCGGTCCCGACGATGATCACCTCCATCCGGCGCAGGTGGACGAGGATCGCCGTGGCGGTCCGGGTCCCCTCGGTCGCCGGGTCGGCCTTGAACGACGGGACGTTGATGATCGTGAAGTTCGGGCTGAAGCCCGTCAGCTGGTCCCCGCTCGGGCGCCGGAAGAGGTTCTTGGCGAAGATGCTCGCCCAGGCCGTCTCGGTGTAGACCCGCAGGCTCCGGCGGTGCTCCGGCGCCGCCCCGATGAAGCAGTCCTGCGCGTACATGTCCTTGTCGGCGAGGTAGGCCATCAGGCGCGCCCGGAGTCGGCCGTAGTGCTCCTCGGAGATCGGGTGGTTGACCTCGCCCCACCAGATCTTGCCCTCGCTCCAGGGCTCACGGACGATGAACTTGTCCTGCGGGGAGCGGCCGGTATGCGCGCCGGTCCGGACGACGAGCGGCCCATCGGCCGAGATGAGGCCCTCCGCGTCGCGGACGGCAGCCTCGTACAGCTCGGCGACCGAGACGTTGGCGCGGACGGAACGGCCGATCCGCTCCGTGGCGGTCCGGGTGGCGGTCTGCGTGGCCATCGATCGTCTCCCTTGGTCGGCGGCGGCCCGGCTCGAACCGGGCCCGAACGGATCGTTCGGTATCGGTCGACCGGCCGCGCGTTCCCGGGCGTCCGACCCACGGGCCGGGCGCCGACGAGAGTCGGCTTTCGCAGTCCGCGCGAGTGTACGCCCCGGAACCGGAAGTTGCCATCCGGTTGCGAACGGCCCGCCAGCCGGCGCACTCGGCCCGCCCGCCCCGGCGGTGCATGCGGCCCCCACCCCTGCCCGCCGGCGGGGCCGATCCGGCGGAGCCGGGCGGCGCATGTGGCATAGTCAGCAGCGTCGGCCTCGACGACCCGCCTCAAGGAGCCCTCACCGAACGTGCCAGCGCCCAAACGCAAGACCGTCTACCGCAAGCCCGCCCGCGTGAAGCCGCCCATCCCGGGCGTCACCGCCCCCGAGCCGTACGTCCGGCCCACGGTGGCCGAGATCAACACCACCGCCGGCATGGGCCGGACCGGTCTCGCGGTCGGGGATCGCGTCCGGATCGCCGGGACCGGCCTCTACGCCGGCGAGACCGCGGTGATCGAGAAGTTCGCCGGCGGCGTCATCCCGACCGCCCATGTGCGGACCGAGGCGGGCCGGACGCGCCAGGTCCGGACGATCGACCTCGAACCGCTCGGCTGACGGGGGCCCGGCGGCGGCCGGCCGGCCGCCTAGGCTTCGTCGAGAGCGCGACCCAGGTCGGCGATGAGGTCGTCGGCCGACTCGATCCCGACCGACAGCCGGATCAGGGCGTCCTCGACCTGGAGGCTGGATCCCGCCACGGAGGCGTGGGTCATGATCGCCGGCAGCTCGATCAGCGACTCGACCCCGCCGAGTGATTCGGCCAGGGTGAAGATCCGGGTCGTCTCGCACACGGCGATCGCCCGGTCCCGGGCGTTCCGACCGTGGATACCCCCGGCGCGCGGGGCGAACGAGACCATCCCGCCCGGCAGGCGCATCTGGCGCGCGGCCAGGGCCGCCGCCGGGTGGGCATGCGGCCCCTCGGTGAGGCCCGGGTAGCGGACCCAGTCGACGTCCTGGCGCCCGGCGAGGAACCGGGCCACGGCCCCCGCATTCGCGGCGTGGCGCTCGGTGCGCAGGGCCAGCGTCCGGATCCCGCGCAGGACGAGGAAGCAGTCGAAGGGGCCGGGCACCGCCCCCATCGCGTTCTGGAGGAAGCGCAGGCGCTCCGCCAGGTCGGCGCGGCCGGTGACGAGCACGCCGCTGACGACGTCCGAGTGACCGGCCAGGTACTTCGTCGCCGAGTGGAAGACGATGTCCGCCCCGAACCCGAGCGGGCGCTGCAGGGCCGGCGACGCGAACGTGTTGTCCACGACCACGATCGGCCGCTCTCCGCGCGCGCCGCGCCGGTCCGCGACGGCGGCCGCCACCGCGGCGAGGTCGATGATCTTGAGGTGCGGGTTCGAGGGCGTCTCGACCCAGACCAGCCGGGTCCGCTCGGTCAGGGCGGACCGGAGGGCCGCCGCCGGATCGGTCGCCAGGTCGACCCACCGGACCGCGACGCCGCGCGGGCCGGCCACCCGCTCGAAGTAGCGCCAGGTCCCGCCGTAGACGTCGTCGCTGCCGACGACCTCCTCGCCGGGCGCGACGAGCTCCGCGATCGCCGCCGTGGCCGCCGAACCGCTGGCGAACGCGATCCCGGTCGAGCCGCCCTCGAGCGCAGCGACCGCCCGCTCGAGTCGCTCGCGGGTCGGGTTCTGGCTCCGGGCGTATTCGTAGCCCCGGGTCGGGACCCCGACGGCCGCCTGGGCGTAGGTCGAGGTCTGGTAGATCGGCGGGGCGACCGCTCCGGTCAGCTCGTCCGGTTCCTGGCCGGCATGGACCGCCAGCGTGTCGAGGCCCAGGTTCGGGTCGAGCGGGTCGTGCATCCGCGCATCATCGCGCATCACCGCGCATCCGGACGGGATCGCGCCGGCGCGCGGTCGGGCGCCTCAGCCCCGATGGTGCGCCAGGTGCTCGAGCAGGTCGAGCTTCGTGACGACGCCCGCCGGCCGGTCGCCCCGCAGCGCGAGCAGCGCCGCGGCTCCACCCGAGAGCAGGGCGAACGCCTCATCGAGCGAGGCGTTGACGTCGAGCGTGGGAAGGGGGCGATCCATCACCTCGCCGATCGTCCGCTCCACGATCTCGGGGTTGCGGTAGGCGCGGTCCAGCAGACCCTTCTCGCTGACCGAGCCCACGACCCCGGAGAGCTCATCGCCCTCCGGCTGCTCCGAGACCGGCAGCTGGCTGATCCCGTAATGCTGCAGCAGGTCGATGGCCGCGCCGACGCGGTCGGTCGTCCGGGCGAGCACCACATCCGGGAGCTCGACGGCGTGATGGCGCTCACGGAGCAGCTCCGCGACGCGGACCACGGCGCCGCTCGTGGCCAGCAGGCCGTTCGCCCGCATCCATTCGTCGTTGTAGAGCTTCGAGAGGTAGTTGCGGCCGCTGTCGGGCAGGATCGTCACGATCACGGCATCGCGCGCGGCCGGTGTGCCGACGAGGTCACGAGCGACCGCGAGCGTGGCGACGAGCGCGGTCCCGCACGATCCGCCGGCCAGGATGCCCTCCTCCCGGGTCAGCCGCCGGGCAGCCGCGAACGCGTCGCGGTCCGAGACCCGGACCCAGCGGTCGACGGTAGCCGGGTCGAAGGTGCCCGGGAAGAAGTCCTCGCCCACGCCCTCGGTCAGGTAGGGCCGCGCGGTATCGCCGGAGAGGACGCTCCCCTCCGGGTCGGCCCCCACGATCTGGATGGCCGGGTTCTGCGCCTTGAGGTGATGGGCGATCCCGCTGATCGTGCCGCCCGTCCCGACGCTCGCGACGAGGTGGCTGATCCGGCCATCGGTCTGCTCCCAGATCTCGGGGCCGGTCGTGCGCTCGTGGGCGATCGGGTTCTCGGCGTTCCAGTACTGGTCCGGCTTGAACGCCCCCGGGATGTCCCGGGCGAGTCGGGCGGCGACGCTGTAGTACGACTCGGGCGATTCGGGCGCCACGTTCGTGGGGCACAGGACGACCTCCGCCCCGTAGGCCCGCAGGAGGGCCTGCTTCTCGGACGACTGCTTGTCGGCCATCACGAAGATGCAGCGATAGCCCTTGAGGGCGGCTGCGATCGCCAGGCCGTGGCCGGTGTTTCCCGAGGTCGGCTCGATGATCGTGCCGCCCGGCTTCAGGAGCCCGGCCTGTTCGGCCGCCTCGATCATCGGGAGCCCGATCCGGTCCTTGATCGAGCCGCCCGGGTTGAGCGTCTCGAGCTTGGCGAGGATGAGCGGCCCAGCCTCGAGCGGCCCGAGCTCCCGAACGACCCGGGTGAGCCGGACGAGCGGGGTGTTCCCGACGAGGTCGAGGATGGATTCGGCGTAGCGCATCGCGCCCGAGTATGCCGGAATCGGGCCGGTCCGGTCGCGCCCGCGCTCGTGACGACGGGGGCTCCCGCAGCGGCGGGCGATCCGGGCGCGCGGGCGATCCGGGCGCGACGGCTCAGGGCGCGGGCGGGACCTCAGTCATCTCGCGGTCGAGCGGCCCCTTCCCAAGCAGCAGCCAGGTCAGGCGGGTCCGGAAGCGCCGCGGGTGGTCCGGCGGGTCGACCGTCCGCGGCTGGAGCTCCGCGACCGCAGGGCCGAGCCGGGCGGCGAAGCGATCGCTCAAGGTCTTCGCGAGGTCCAGCTCGTCGCGCGAGCCCTCGGGAGGCCGGTGCCCGTCCCAGGCATCACCGAGCAGCTCTTCCAGCGTGGTCGGCGGCAGGACCCGGGCCGCCATCCGACGGCCGAGGTAGAGCTCCTCGGTCCCGGCCATCGCCAGGAAGACGATCGGCGCACCGGTCCGCAGCGCGATGAGCGCCGCCCCGGTCCGGAACGGCCCGATGCGACCCGGCGGCCCGCTCACGGTGCCCTCGGGCATCTGGGCGAAGACGGCCCCACCGGCGATCACCGCCCGAGCCGCGGCCACATGCTTGTCGATCCCGACGCCGCCCCGCCAGACCGGCAGCAGGCCGCCCAGCCGACGGATGAGCCGCTCGCGCCAGGGCGCGCCGAAGGCCGACGGCCCGGAGCCGAGGAACCAGACCCGCGGCTCGAGCGGGAGGGTCTCGAACACGACGAACGGGTCCATCCAGCCGCGGTGGGCGGCCGAGATCAGGAGGTAGCCGCCGGTCCGCGGCAGCAGCTCGCGGCCCTCGACCGAGATCCGGAACCGGAAGACCCCGAGCAGCACGAAGCGCGCGACGAGCGCCACGATCCGCACCAGGAGGCCCGCCCGCGGCCCGGGGACCCGGCCGAGCCATTCGAGGCCCTCGACGGCCCCGCCTCGGGCCGCCGCCAGCGCCTCTGGACGGATCCTGGCCGGTGGCGGTCGGCGTGCCCGTGTCACCCGGGCGCGGGCGAAGGCGGTCCGTCCGGGGAGTCGCTCGGGGCCGATCCGGCGACCTCCGTCGATGTCGGTTCCCCGCGCAGCTCCGGCCGCGGGCCGCGGTGGCGGATGACTCCGACGAGGATGGCGCCGCCGATCGCGACGATCGAGACGAGCTGGGCGGTCGCGATGCCGCCGAGGGTCCAGTTGTAGCCGGCTCGCAGGAACTCGAGCAGGAACCGGACGACGGCGTACCAGACGAGGAAGACGAGGAACAGGTCGCCGTCCCTCAGCCGGGCGACGGATCGTCGGCCGAGCCACAGGAGGAACAGCATGCCCAGGAGCCCGGCGATCGACTCGTAGAGGAAGAGCGGCTGGAAGTGCTGGCCCAGGGTGGCCGAGGGATCGGATCCCGGCGGACACGCGTAGGCGGAGACGCGCTTCCCGCACTGGATCGCGATCCCCCACGGGAGGTTCGTCGGCGGGCCGTAGATCTCCTGGTTGAAGAAGTTCCCCCAGCGGGCGACCGCCTGCATCCCGAACAAGCCGGGCGCCACGGCGTCCGCCCAGACCCAGGCGCTCTGACCCTTCAGGCGTGCGTAGAGCACCCCGACGACCGTTCCGAGGAAGATGCCCCCGTACACGCCGAGCCCCGTGTAGGGCGGCAGGACGATCTTCAGTGGGTCGTCCTTGTAGAGCACCCACTGGTCGATCACGTGGTACGCCCGGCCGCCGATGAGGGCCGCGATCGCCACGATGACCAGACCGTTCGCGAAGAGAGCCTCGGAGAGTCCGCGTCGCCGGACCTCGCGAGCGATGACCTGGTAGGCGACGAAGAGCCCGACGGCATAGCCGATGCCGTACCAATAGACCGGCAGCGGGCCGAGATGGAACGCGATCGGGTTGGGGGTCCAGTCGATCATCGTGCCGGATTGTAGCCGCTCGACGGCCGCGGACCGCTCGACGGCCGCGAACCGCTCCCCGGTCGGAGCCCCGCCACGGTCGGAGCCACCGCCACGGTCGGGACCCGGCGCCCAGGCCCGGACGCGTCGGCCGGGACGGGCCGATACACTCAGCCGCGATGAACGCCGAGTTCCAGTGGTGGCTGCTTCTGCTCGGGTTGGTCGTGGGCGCCGTGCTCACCTATCTCGTCATCGGCGATTTCCGGCGCGGCGACGACGAGGCCGACGACCTCGACCTCGCCCGTGAGGCCGAGTGGATGTCCAGCGCGGTCGAGGCCGACGGCGGTCGACTCGATCCCGCCGTCGCCGAGGACCTCCTCCGGCTCCATCGCGCCTGGCTGGCCCGAGCCGCCGACGACAGCGCAGCGTCGACCGACGCGCCGCCTGGCCCCTGGTCGCCGGGGCCCTAGTCGCCCGGCGCCGGGTCGGTGGGTCGCGCTCGTGACGCCTCCGGGACTCGCCCCACGTGCAGGGCGACCGCCCCGAGAGCCAGGCGCCGGAAGCCGACGTCGACCAGGCCGGCGCGCCGCATCATGGCCGCGATGCGGGCCGGCTCAGGGAACCCGTCGAGCGAGTCCGGCAGGTAGCGGTAGACGGCGCCGCGCCCGAACAGGGTCGCCGCGAGCGGCGCGAACCGTCGGAACGTGGCGTGGTAGAAGCGTCCCCACAACCGGGGTCGGGGAACCGACAGCTCGAGGCAGACGACCCGACCGCCCGGGCGCACCACCCGCCCGAGCTCGCGGAAGCCGGCCTCGAAATCGGGCAGGTTGCGCAGGCCGAAGGCGATCGTGGCTGCATCGAACTCGCCGTCGGCGAGATCCAGCGCGAGGGCGTTCCCGACCTGGAACGAGAGCTGGACGATGTCCGGGAACCGCCGTCCCGCCTCGGCGATCATGCCGGGCGCCAGGTCGACCCCGACGACCCGACCGAACGGCCCGACCCGGGTCGCAAGCGCCTCGGCAAGCTTCCCGGTCCCGCACGCGACGTCGACCGCCCGACCGCCCGGCCCGAGTGCCGTCGCGTCGACCGCGAACCTCCGCCAGCGGCCGTCGAGGCCGCCGGTCATGATCGTGTTCAGCCGGTCGTAGTCCGGCGCGATCGCGTCGAACATCGCCGCCACTTCCTGCGCCGGGACCGGATTGCCCGAGCGCGGGACCGGGGCCGACGGGTCGGTCATCCGCCGACGGTGCCACTCAGGACCGGGTCGCCGCCCACCGGGTCGCCCCCTGCTGGCGCGAGCGAGACGCCGAAGCGCGTCCCGGGCCCCACCCCGGCGACCTCGGCGACGGCGCCGACCCAGTCGGCGATCGCGCCGGCGAAGTACATCCTGCCGACCGGGGTCCTGACGCCGGCCGATTCGAACCAGCAGCGGTACTCCATCCCGGCTGGCGGGAGCGCGAGTCCGGTCGCCGAGACGGCCAGTTCCCGCGTCGCGGGCGAGAACAGCAGCGTCCCGCGAACAGCGCCGCCGTTCGTCGCCGCCAGCGGCACGGACCGCGCATCGGGCGCGGCCGCGATCCGGACCGTCCAGGCGCTCAGGCGCTCCAGCTCCGCGGCCTGCGCCTGGCTGGTCGCGAGTTCATCGGCGGCCCGCCGGCCGACGATGGCCGTCGATCCGAGGACGCTCAGCGCGATGGTCGCCGCGAGGGCGGCGGGCCAGGCGAACCGGCGCAGCGAGCGCGGCGCAGCGGTCGAAGAGAGCCGGTCGGTCGGTGTCGGCGGACCCACCGCCCACAGCTCGACAGGCCTCGGCCGGGGCACGCCCAGCGTCCGCACCAGGGCCAGGCTCCGCTGGCGCAGATCCTCGGACGGAAGGCTCGCCACCGCGGGCCGGATCAGCGCGACCGCGGCCCCGATCCGTCCAGCCTCGGCCGCACAGTCGGGACAGCCGGCCAGGTGGCCGGCGAGGGCGACCGCTTCGGCCGTATCGCCGGCGGCGATCCGCTCGAGTCCGCCCGGCTCGACCGCGCCGAGGTCGAGGATCTCCCGGGCTCGATCGTGATCGATCATCGCTGGGCATCCTCGACGATCGATCGCCCCGATCGCGACAACGTCGACTCCCGCGCCAGGTCGGTGGACGCGTATTCGGGCCCGAGCGTGAGGCGGAGACGCTGGAGCGCGCGTCGCGTCCTGGTCTTGACGGTTCCGAGCGGCCAGCCGAGCCGCTCGGCGATCTCCGACTGCGAGAGCTCGTCGCGGTAGGCCAGGATGATGGCAGCGCGCTCTTCGGCGGGCATGGCGGCGAGGGCCGCGGCGATGGCCGTCCGAACCTCGAGGCTCGCGATGGCGACCTCCGGACCCGGGTCGGCGATCGCGCCGCCGATGAGCGTCCCGGCAGCTACCGCTCGCTCGAGCGCCTCGGCTTCATCCTCGCCGTCGCGGGCGACCGCGAACGCGCTGCTGTCCGGCCGGCGGCCGAGCGCCCGCAGACGATCGATCGTCCGGTTGCGGGCGATCGTCCGCAGCCAGGCGGGGAAGGCGGCGATCGCGGGATCGAAGGTCTCTGCCCGGTTCCACACGGCGAGGAACGTCTCCTGGACCACATCTTCAGCGAGGCGGCGATCGGAGGTCAGGCGGCTCGCCACGGCGAGCACGGTGCCGACATGCCGATCGTAGAGGGCGGCGAACGCCGATTCGGATCCCTGGGCGACCGCGCGCATCAGGACTGGATCGTCGGGCGCGACCCCTGCCATCGACTACGCCCCCGAACGCTCGTCGGTTTGGTCGGCCGGCGTGGCCGACGGCCCGAGGCCGAGCGGTCGCCGCTCGAACGCCGTCGAGAAGACGACGTCCGTCTCGGTCGTGTAGACGTGCGGCACGCCCTGGATCCGGCGCATCACCCGCTCGAGGTCGAGCGTGTCGACCGCCCGGACTTTGAGGAGGTAGTCCGCCTCGCCCGCGATGTGATGGCACTCCTCCAGCTCGGGGATCTCCGCGAAGGCGGCGGTCAGGTCGGTGGCGGTGGTGCCGGGCGCCTGGCGGATCAACGTGAAGGCCAGGACCCCGATCCCGGCGACGCGGGCGTCGATGTCGGCCCGGTAGCCCGTGATCGCGCCGCGCGCCTCGAGCCGCTTGACGTGCTCATGGGCCGAGGGGGCGCTCATCCCGACGGCGGCGCCGATCTCCGAGTAGGAGGCGCGGCCGTCGGACTGGAGCAGCTCGAGGATCCGGCGGTCGGTGTCGCTCAGGCCATTGGAACGGGCCATTTGTACCCCATTCGTTAGGCGTTCGTCGATTGACGGTCAATGTTCGTTAGGCTAGTATCACATCTAGGCGAACAAACCCGGGAGCGCCGGGCCCTCCGCGCCGGGCGGAGGGACCGATCCATCGGTCCGACGGCGTCCCACGCAGCAAGGAGGAACCCACCATGGTCATCGCTACCGGCTTCGGGCTCCTCGCGCTCTTCTCGGTCCTCAGCATCCTGTTTTCCGGAAGGGAAGATCGTCCGGGCACCGACCCGCACGACGACATCGCCCTCTGGATGCGGTACGGGCTCCGCTAGGAACCCATCCGGCGCCGAACGCGCGACAAGCCTACCCCACGGAGCCCCCGCCGAGACGCGGGGGCTTCGCCGTTCCCGCCTGCTCGGTCGATCCCTCCAGACCCGAGTCCGAGCCCACTCCGGGCCCCGCTCCGAACGGGGATCCCGACGGCCCGCCCTCCGTGGCCGGCGGGCGGTCGACGAGGTCGTCGGCGGCGGCTCGCCAGGCCGCGTCGGCCGCCGCCGGGTCGTCCCCGAGCGAGGTGGCGACCACCAGGAACACGAGCCCGAAGACGCCACCGCTCGCCACCGCCAGGAACGTCGGCCAGCCGACGTAGAGCAGGAAGGCGAGGCAGACGGCAACGCTGACGCCGAGTGCCGTGAGCGCGTTCCGGAGACTCGGCATGGGGGTCAGCTCACCGAGGCGCCGATGACCCGCCCGACGACGAACGTGACCGCCGCGGCCGCCGCCCCGATCGCGACCTGGCGGAAGCCCGACAGGAGAGCGCTCCGCCCGGTCAGCAGGCTCACCCCGACCCCGACGGTGAACATCGCCGCGAAGCTGATCGTCAGGCTCGCGACGAACGCGCTTCCGCCGACCAGGAGCGTGTACGGAACGACCGGCACGATCGCGCCGACCGCGAAGGCGAGGAACGACCCCCCGGCGGCCCGCCACGGGGAGCCCAGCTCGTCAGGATCGAGGCCGAGCTCCTCGCGGATGAGCGTGTCCAGGGCATGCTCCGGATCGCGGAAGAGTCGCGCCGCGAAGGCGGCCGCTTCTTCGGCAGTGAAGCCCTTGGCCCGGTAGATCGCGGCCAGCTCGCGCTCCTCCTCCTCGGGCATCGCGCTCAGCTCGGCCCGCTCGAGGGCGATCTGGCGCTCGTAGAGCTCGCGCTGACTCTGCATCGAGATGTACTCGCCGGCCGCCATCGAGAAGGCGCCGGCCAGCACGCCGGCGATCCCGGCAAGAAGGATGAACTTCGGGTCCGGCGATGCCCCGGCCACGCCCATCACCAGCGAGGTGTTGCTGACCAGGCCGTCGGAGACGCCGAAGATCACCGCTCGGAGCGTGCCCGACTGGCCGGCCCGATGCCAGCGCTCGTTCCGTCCGATCTCGTGCTCCGGCCGGCCGACGTGGGCGGCTCGCATCCCGGCGGCGAGTTCATCGGCCTCGCCCGGGCCGCCGGACCCGGCTGGCGCGACGGTCGCGGCGGTCGCGTCCGGGTCGGCGGGCGCGACCGCCGCCCACGGACTCACCCGGTCGTCCAGCCGGCGCCAGATCTCGGCGTGTTCGCGTTCGTCGGCCGCGATGGCGTCGACCTCGGGCGACGACTGCTCGGCGTAGATCCCCTCCTCGTCGCCCTCGAGCGCCTGGACGAGGTCGGAGACCGCCCGGGTCCCCAGGAGCCGGGCCAGCGCGACGATCGCCCGGACCCGAAGCCGGGCCCCCGACGGAGGCGGCACGTCGATCCCCTGCTCGCGGAGCTTGCCGGCCCAGACCTCCGCGTGGCGGCGCTCGTTCCCCGCGATCATCCTGAAGGCGCTGGCGCGCTGGGGATCCTTCTCGAGCGCCGCGAGCGCGTCGTACAGGACGATCGCGTCGCGCTCGAGCTTGAGGTTCTCCAGGCTGGTTGCGGCGTCGGTCACGGGCGGTGGCTCTCCGGGCTGGGATGTCGGTCCGCCGGTTCGAGCGTCCGGGCGCGCGGCGGTCGTCGGGGCGGGCCCATCGTAGCGCGGCGTCGCCGTAGACTGGAGCCGTGCTGAGACCGACGATCCTCTACCTGACCGCCGCCGACGTCCGGGCCGCGATGCCGCCGCTGGCCGAGCGGCTCCGACTGGCCGAGCGGACGATGGTCGCGCTGGGAGGCGAAGCCGAGCTGCCGCCCAAGATCGGCGTCCACCCGCGGGCCCACGATTCATTCGGCCATGCCATGCCGGCTCACCTGCGCGGCCGCCGGCCCGACGGCGCGGACGACCTGGTCGGGCTCAAGTGGGTGGTCGGCTACCCCGGCAACAGCGCGAACCACCTGCCCACGATCTTCGCCACGGTGATCGTGAACGATCCGACGACCGGGATCCCGACGGCCATCCTCGACGGCGGTCCGATCACGGCCGAGCGGACGGCGGCGATCTCGGGCGTCGTGATCGGCCGGTTCGCTCCGAGGGTCAGCGGCCGGGCGATCCGGGCCGGGCTCATCGGCGCCGGGGTCCAGGGCCACAGCCACGTCCCGGTCCTGGGACATCTCCTGCCGGGGGTCGACCTGGCGATCTACGATCGGTCGGACGCCCGGGCGGAGGAGCTCGCGGCATATGCCCGTGGCGTGGAGGGGATCGGCCGTGCCCGGGCGGTCGCCGATTCGCAGAGCGCGGCCCGTGACGCGGACGTGGTCGTGACCGCAGCCGCGTTCGGGCCGGTCCGCCAAGTGATGACCGACGACTGGCTCGCCCCGGACGCGCTCGTCGTGGCCGTCGACTACGCGACCTACGTCAACGCCGAGGTCGCCCGCGAGGCGGGCCTCTTCCTCGTCGACGAGCGTGAGCAGTTCCTGGCCAACCGGGCCGCCGGGCTCTTCGAAGGGTATCCGGACCCGGCCACGACCTTCGGCGAGGCCATCGTGGACGCGGTCGAGCGACCGGCCGCGGGGCGCGTCGTGGCCACCCATCTCGGGGTCGGCCTGGCCGACCTCATCTTCGCCGACGCGATCATCCGCGCGGCCGAGGCGGCTGGTCTCGGGCACGAGCTGCCCCGCTAGCCGGCCAGGACGGCGCGTCCGCACGGGGTGGGCGAGGCGATCCCCAGTGCCCTGGAGGTCCGGACCGCGACCCGCGCCGCCTGACCGATCGCGCCCTGCGCGCCGGCCGAGCGGCGGGCCGCGCGGCTCGCCAGACTGATGGACCTCCGGCGCCGGGGTCTGGCGTCGATCGCTCTCGGGAGGCCTTCACGCGTGCGCATCATCCGCCGGCTCCTCGGGATCCTGCTCGTCGTCGTCCTGGCCCTGGTCCTGGCGGTCGGCGGCCTGCTGGGCGTGGTGACGGGGCAGGCCCTGCCCCATGTCGCAGGCGACCTCCAGCTTCCGGGGCTCGACGGTGAGGTCCGGGTGAGCCGCGACGTGAACGGGATCGCCCAGATCGTGGCCGGCTCCCCGCACGACCTGTTCATGGCCCAGGGCTATGTGCATGCCCAGGACCGCTTCTGGCAGATGGAGGTCTGGCGCCATATCGGCGCTGGGCGGCTATCCGAGCTGTTCGGGCCGAGCACCCTCGCCACCGACCGCTTCATCCGGACGATGGACTTCAGGGGGGCCGCTCAGCGCGACATCGACGCGCTGTCCCAGGCGGCCCGCGACGCGCTCCAGGCCTACGCCGACGGGGTCAACGGCTGGCTGGCCGCGAACGTCGGCCACCTCGGTCTCCCGTTCATCATCACCGGCCTGGAGGCCGGACTCGGCGGGGGGATGGGCGGCTACCGGCCCGAACCGTGGACCCCCCTCGACTCGGCGACATGGGCGAAGGTCCAGGCCTGGCAGCTCGGCGGCAACTTCGACAGCGAGGTCTTTCGGATCCTCGCGGATGCCCAGCTGGGCGACCCCGCCCGGACCGACGAGCTTTTCCCGGCCTACCGAGCGGACCGGCCGGTGATCGTGCCGAGCGGGCTGCCTGGCTCGGGCGGGGCAGGCGCGACCGGCACGACCGGCGCGACGGTCTCCGGCGGCGCCGTCGGATCGACGTCCACGGCGGCCGCCACCGCCACCGCCAAGAGGACCGGCGCGATCGCGCCACGCTACAGCGCGGCCGAGCTCGTCGGGCTGCGCTCGATCGCGGACGTCTCGGCGACGATCGGCCGCCTGACCGGCCTGGATCGCGGCGTCGGTCTGGCCGGCGACCGTGGGATCGGCTCGAACGACTGGGTCGTGGCGGCCTCGAAGAGCGCCACCGGGCGCCCGCTCCTGGCCAACGACCCGCACCTCGGCATCTCGATGCCCTCGGTCTGGTACATGAACGGTCTGCATTGCGCGGTCGTCTCGGCCCACTGCCCGTACGACGTCGCCGGCGTTTCGTTCCCCGGCGACCCGTTCGTCATCCTCGGCCACAACGCCCGGATCGCCTGGGGCGTCACGAACATCGGGCCGGATGTCGAGGACCTGTTCGTCGAGAAGGCCGACCCGAAGGACCCGACCCACTACCTCTTCCGGGACCAGAGCCTGCCGTTCACGACACGGACCGAGACGATCAAGGTCGCGGGCGGAGATCCGGTCACGCTGATCGTCCGGGCGACCGGCCACGGCCCCGTCCTCAACGACGTGAGCGACGCGCTCAGGACCCTGCCCGACCTCTACGCGCTCCGCTGGACCGCGACCGCGGAACCGGACCATACGCTCGAGGCGTTCATGGGCCTGGACGCCGCCGGCGACTTCGCGGCGTTCCGGAAGGCCCTGTCGGTCTACGGCGCCCCCGCCCAGAACTTCGTGTACGCCGACGTCGACGGCCACATCGGCTACCAGGCTCCGGGCTACATCCCGGTCCGGGCGGACAAGGCCGACCTGGGCGACCGGCCGGTCCCCGGCTGGGACGGCAGGCACGAGTGGATCGGCCGGATCCCGTTCGACGACCTGCCCCGGATCGAGGATCCGGCGGACGGCTTCATCGTCACGGCCAACAACGCGCTGGTCGATGCGAAGTACCCGTATCTCGTGGGGCGGGAGTGGGACCCGGGCTACCGGGCCGCCCGGATCCGGCAGCTCCTCGAGGCGGCGGCGAAGACCGGCGGCGGCGTGACCGTCGACGAGATGGCCGCCATCCAGACGGACACCCGGGTCCTCCGGGCCGACCTGGTCATCCCCGCCCTCGAGCGGATCGAGCCACGGACCGCGGATGGTCGGCGCGTGCTCGACCTGGTCCGGGCCTGGGACCGCGAGTGCGGCGTGGACAGCTCCGGCTGCGCCGCCTACATGACCTTCGAGGAGGAGCTGCTCCGGCTCGTCTTCGACGACGATCTCGGGCCGATCGCCCGCGACTACGTGGGCCAGACCTTCAGCTGGGAGGCGCTCATCGCGCTCCTCGCCAAACCGAACGACCGGTTCTGGGACCGGACGGAGACGACCGACCGGGTCGAGACCGCTCGGGACATCCTGCCCGAGGCGCTCGACGCCGCCGGCGCGCGGCTCCGGGAGGCGCTCGGAACCGAGACCGGTTGGGCCTGGGGCCGGCTCCATACCGCCACGTTCCGCGAGGCGACCCTGGGCGAGAGCGGGATCGGTCCGCTCGAGTGGTACTTCGAC
>JBGPFS010000028.1:0-17535 GCA_041483455.1 Candidatus Limnocylindria bacterium
CCCGACGTCGCGGAAGTTCGCCCGGCGCAGGACGAGTCGGTCCCCGTACCCGGCGAGCCGCTCACGGACCCTGGCGATGGCCGCCCCGTCGGCGTCGAGCCCAAGGAGTCGGCCATCAGGGCTGGTGGCTTCCAGGATCCGCTCGGTGTGCCCACCGCCGCCGAGCGTGGCATCGATCTGGAGGCTGCCGGGCGCGGGCGAGAGCATCGAAACGACCTCCTCCGCCAGCACCGGCAGGTGCCCTTCCTCCATCTCTCCTCCATCGATCCTCGACTGCGGATCCCGAGCGGATCCTGGAAGCGCATGTGGTGGGGTCGGACGTTTCGACCCGTTCGGCCCGGCGGCCTAGATCCCGAGCCCGCTGAGGTGTTCGGCCATCGCGTCGGGTGCCTCCATCGCGCGGCGGTACGTCGCCCAGCGCTCGGGCTCCCAGATCTCGGCGTGGTCGCGCATGCCGACGATCACGGCCTCGTCGCGCAGGCCGGCCAGCTCGCGGAGCGACGCCGGCACCACGATCCGACCCTGGCGGTCCGGCTCGAGCTCGTAGGCGCTCGCGAAGAGGGACCGGCTGAAGGTGCGGGCGTTGGCGTCGCCGATCGGGAGGCCGCCCACCTTCTCGGCCAGGACGTCCCAGGCCGCCCGGGGGAAGATCGCCAGGCACGCGTCGAGCCAGCGGGCGACGTAGGCGCCGCCTTCGAGCTGGGCGCGGAACTTCGCGGGGACCGCGATCCGTCCCTTCTCGTCCACCGAGTGCCGGTACTCGCCGGTGAACACCTGTCGGGCTTCCCTTGCGTTGCGCTGGAGGTTGCCGGTCGGTCGGCTCGGTCGTGACCCTGGGCGGGGCGGGATTCGGTCCCGACCTGGTGGGACTGCTCCCCACTAGTCACCACTTTGTGCCACTCGACCGTCATTCTACAGGTCGCGGCGCGTCCGTCAACGGGTGAATCCGCAACGCGGGGCGAGATTCCCGGACTGCCAGGTCGGCGGGCCCTGGGCTCGACCCGCCCCGGACGACGTCCGCCGACGATGGCGCCGGGCCACGGCCGGGCCACGAAGGCGGCGCGATCCACGGGCGAGGGCCCCGAGTCGGGGTCGCACGACCAACGGGCGGGAGCGCAGGCAGGCCCGACCGCAGAAGCGGGTCGGTCCGAAGTCAGCCCGAGGTCGGGATCCGGATCGTCTGGCCGACCCGGATCCGGTTCGGGTCGACGATCTCGGGATTGGCCCTCAGGAGCGCCGGATAGGCGACCCCGAACCGGGCTGCGAGCGCGATCAGGCGATCGCCGACCTGGATCCGGTAGACGACGCACCCAGGTCGGTCCGGGCAGGCAGGCAGGCCCGCGAACGGGTCGCCGGAGGCCCTGGGCGAGGGCCCGACCGATCCACTCGAGCCGGGGCCAGGCGCGCCGGACCCTCCGGGCGAGGGACTGGCTGACCCTCCGGCGACCGGGCTGGCGATCCCGGATGCCTCGGCCGAGGCGACCGGCGTGACGGAGGCCGAGGGCTCACCGCCCGGACCGCCCGAGCCGGGCAGGATCGAGAGACCGCCCCTGGCCAGGGTGAACCCGACCGCCGCGATGACGGCGAGCCCCAGGATCGCGGCCGCGACGAGGACGGCCAGCGGGACCTCGGCACGGCGGCGGCGGATCGACCGCGGAGGCGGGAGCTGTCGATCATCGGAGCCGACGTCGGACGGGCGGGGAACGGTGGTCTCGGATGACAGCGATGCGGCGGGGAAGACCGGTGCTCTGGCGACATCCGACGCACCGGCCTCGAGCGTCGGCAGGTCGACCTGGGCCGCTGGCCGACCGGGCGAAGCCGCGAGCATCACCGCCATCCCGCGCCCCGAGCGGATCGCCCGCGTGAAGCGCGGGCAATCCAGGTGCCCCGATCCGAGGCAGACGAGTCGCTGCTGACGGAGCCCGACGAGGTCGCCGTCGGCGACCGCACCGCAACGGGCGAGCGGGTCGGGTCCGGAGGAGGCGCCGATCGCCTGGACGAGGAGCGGGCACGGATCGGGGAACAGGTCGGCCACGGCTCCTCCAGGCCGGCACAGGCCGCGACCGGCGGCCCGGACCCGGCGTCGGCGGAGTCTAGTACCTTTCGCTCCCGCTCGTTTCCCCGTTCGGTCGGTTGCCGCCGCTCGACGACCGGTGGTACGGTGGCGGTCGTTCGGCCTCTCGGGCACGCCGGACGGTCGTCGGGGATCAGCGTACGAGGACCGGGCCACGTCGATGGTGATCCAGCTCCCGATCGTCCAGACCGAACACGAGGGCTACCACCTGGCGGAGCCGCGGATCCGCCGCTGCACGTTCCGCCGGCTGATCAGCCTGTCCCTGAGCGGCGAGCGGATCTACGAGGTCGAGTGCCTCTACCCGGAGCGCCGGGTCCCGATCCCGCTGGGCGACCTCGAGTCGGCGACGCCCATCTGCAACGACTGCACGGCGGCGCACATCTTCCGGCCCGACGAGGACTGACGCCCCGTAGGGCGCGCGCCCTCGGACGGTCCGGCTGAGGCGCTGGCGAGGCGGTCTGTAAGCCGAGTCCTGTACCGCGATCGCTCGCGGCGACGGTCATCCATCTCGGCCGCCGGTCGCCCGACGGCTCATGCGGCCGACCCGAGGGCTGGGCAGCGCGCCTCTCCCCCGGCCGAAACCGGGTTGCGCCCTCCTATTTGGCCTTGCTCCGGGTAGAGTTTGCCGCGTTTCACCCCGCCGGCCGAAGCCGGCGGACTCGTCTCTGTGGCACTGGTCCTCGCCTCGCGGCGGACGGGCGTTACCCGCTACCCTGCGCTGTGGAGCTCGGACTTTCCTCGAGCCGGATCGGCGGACCGATCCGGCGCGCGACCGTCCGACCGCCTCGCCAGCCCGCTGAGTCTACCCCGGGCGACGAACGACCGATGGCGGGCCCCCGGCGAGGGCGCGATCGATCGCCTCATTGCACAGCGCGTCGGCGGCCTTGTTCTGGGCCCGCGGCACGTGGACGGCGGTCCAGCGCGCGAAGCCGCGCAACCGGGCCCGGACCTCCGCGTGGAGTGGCTGGAGCTTGGCATCCTTGACCCGCCAGCGCCCATGGACCTGCTCGACGATCAGCTTCGAGTCCAGGAGCAGGTCGACCTCCCTGGCGCCGAGCTCGGCGGCCAGCGCGAGCGCCCGGGCGACCGCGGTGTACTCCGCCACGTTGTTGGTCTGGGTCCCCAGGTAATCGGAGATCGAGGCGATCGGCGCGGCCGACGGGTCGCGCGCGCCGGGCGACGCAGCGTCGATGAGCACGGCCCCGGCCGAGGCCGGGCCGGGGTTCGAACGGGAGGCGCCATCGGTCCGGATGATCAGCCGGAGGGTCCGCGGATCGCCGGCGTCGCGAGCGGGGACCGCGGGCGCGGGATCCGGGGCGGACGCCGCGGCGGGCAGTCCCGCGGTCCTGGCCGGCGTCGAGTCGGGGCCGGCCGGGTGCGGCGGCTCGTCGCCCAGCGCGTCGGCGGACCCGCGATCGTCGGGGCCGTCGCCCCAGTTCGCGCGGCTCAGATCGAGCGCTCGACGATCGCCGAGCTGACCTCGAGGATCGCCCGGGTGATCTCGATCCCGCGCGGGCAGGCGTCGGTGCAGTTGAAGATCGTCCGGCAGCGCCAGACTCCGTCCTGGTCGGCCAGGATCTCGAGCCGCTCTTCGTGCGCCTCGTCGCGCGAATCGAAGATGAAGCGATGGGCCGTCACGATGGCGGCCGGGCCGACGTACGCCGGCTGGGCCCAGAACGACGGGCACGAGGTGGTGCACGCCGCGCACAGGATGCATTTCGTGGTGTCGTCGAAGCGGGCCCGGTCCTCGGGCGACTGGCGCCGCTCCCGCTCGGGAGCGGCGTCGGAGGCGACCAGGAACGGGATGACGCTCCGGTACTTCGCGAAGAAGCCATCCATGTCGACGACGAGGTCTTTCACGACCGCCAGGCCGGGCAACGGCGCGATCGTGATCCGGCGCTTTCCAAGCTGCTCCACCCGGATCTTGCAGGCCAGCCGGTTGCGGCCGTTGACGAGCATCGCGTCCGAGCCGCATACGCCATGGGCGCACGAGCGGCGGAACGTCAGCGTCCCGTCCTCCTGCTCCTTGACCTTGACGAGGAGGTTGAGGACCCGGTCCATCGGCTCGGCCTCGACCGTGTACGACGCCCAGTGCGGCGCCGGATCGCGTTCGGGGTCGAAGCGCAGGATCCTGAGATCGACCTGCATCGTTGGCGTCCCCTAGTAGGTCCGCGGCTTCGGCTCGAAGCGCGTCACGGTGACGGGCTTGTAGCGAAGCTCCGGACCGCCCGCGCCGCGGTAGGCGAGGGTGTGCTTGAGCCACTCGGCATCGTTCCGTTCGGGGAAGTCCTCGCGGGCGTGGGCCCCCCGGCTCTCCGTCCGGGCGAGGGCCGAAACGACGGTCGTCTGGGCGCAGTCGAGGAGGTAGCCCACCTCGCGCGTCTCGAGCAGGTCGGTGTTGAAGACGCTGCCCTTGTCGTCGACCTTGACCCGCTCGTACCGCGCGCGGAGCTCGCTGACCTTCGGCAGCGCCGCCCCGAGGAGCGTCGCGTCGCGGTAGACCCCCACGTTGTCCATCATCACGTCGGCGAGCTCGGTCCGGATCCGGGCCGCGCTCTCGCCGGTCGGTCGCTCCGAGATCGCCCGAAGCTCGGCGCGGACCGGCTCCGCGGCGTCCGCCGCGATCTCCGGGAGATCCAGGCCCCGCACGTCGGCGGCCATCTGGCGGCCGGCCCGGCGCCCGAAGACGAGCAGGTCCACCAGCGAGTTCGTGCCCAGCCGGTTCGCCCCGTGGACGCTCACGCAGGCGCACTCGCCGGCTGCGTAGAGGCCCGGGACCACGGTGTTGCGCTCGTCCTGGACGACGCGCGTCAGGAGGTCGGTGGGTACTCCACCCATCGCGTAGTGGGCCGTCGGCTGGATCGGCACCGGCTCGGTCAGGGGCTCGACGCCCTGGTAGACCCGGGCGAATTCCGTGATGTCCGGCAGCTTCTCCTCGAGGACCTTCCGGCCGAGATGGCGGACATCGAGGTAGACGTAATCCTTGCCGCCGATCCCGCGGCCGGCCCGCGTCTCCATGTAGATGGCCCGGCTGACCATGTCCCGCGGGGCCAGCTCCATGAGCTTCGGGGCGTAGCGCTCCATGAACCGCTCACCGGCATCGTTGATCAGGTAGCCGCCCTCGCTCCGGGCCGCCTCCGAGAGGAGGATCCCGATCCCGACGATCCCGGTCGGGTGGAACTGGTAGAACTCCATGTCCTCGAGCGGCACGCCGTGGCGGTAGGCCAGCGAGCAGCCGTCGCCGGTCAGGCTCCAGGCGTTCGAGCTGATCCGGAACATCCGGCCGAACCCACCCGTCGCGAGCAGGACCGCCTTCGAGCGGAACGTGTGAAGCTCGCCGTCGGCGATCCGGTAGGCGACCACCCCGGCCGCCCGGCCGCCGGCGTCGGCGTCGCCGCCCGAGAAGATCAGGTCGACGACGTGGTACTCGTCATAGAAGCGGACCCCGGCCTTGATGCACTGCTGGTAGAGGGTCTGCAGGATCATGTGGCCGGTCCGGTCGGCCGCGAAGGCGGCCCGCTTGACGGGCGCCTCGCCGAAGTTCCGGGTGTGCCCCCCGAACCGGCGCTGGTCGAGCTTGCCGTCGGGCGTCCGGTTGAAGGGCAGACCCATGTGCTCGAGCTCGATGACGGTCTCGACCGCTTCGCGGGCGAGGACTTCGGCGGCGTCCTGATCGACCAGGTAGTCGCCGCCCTTCACCGTGTCGAACATGTGCCACTCCCAGTGGTCCTCCTCGATGTTCCCCAGGGCGGCACACACGCCGCCCTGGGCGGCGCCGGTATGGGAGCGGGTCGGGTAGAGCTTGGTGAGGACCGCGGTCTGGACCCCCGCCTGGGCGAGCTCGAGGGCGGCCCACAGGCCGGCGCCCCCGGCGCCCACGATGATCGCGTCGACGTCGTGCTGCATCGTCAGCCGCCCGGGACGATCTTCGGCAGGGTCAGGACGACGGCCGTGCCCATCGTGAACAGGGCGATCGCCACCAGGTAGAGCGCGGTCTGGAGGGCCAGCCGGGTGCCGCCCTTCGTGTAATCGCCGATGACCGTCCGGACCCCCAGGAAGGCGTGGAACAGGACCATCATCAGCAGGGTCCAGTCGAAGACCCGCCAGAAGAGGCTGCTCCAGCGGACCCTCGCGATCCAGCTCGAATCCTGCTGCGAGGGGTCGAACAGGAGGTGGAGGATCAGGAAGTGGGTCAGCGCCAGGACGAACAGGGCGAGCCCGGTCAGGCGCATCAGGTACCAGATCGCGAGCTCCCACCCGCTGGCCTGCGGGCGGGCCCGACCGACCTTCGTCACGAACGACATCGTCGGCCTCCTACTGCCAGATCGGCTTGAGGATGACCCACGCGACCGGCAGGCCGACCGCGGTGAAGATCGCCCAGTTCAGGTACCAGAGCTGGCGCTGGTAGCGGGTGAAGACCGGCCAGAAGTCCATCACGATGATCCGCAGGCCGTTGAGCGCGTGGTAGAGCAGGGCCGCCCCGAGCAGCGTCTCGAGGAGTCGCCCGATGGGGCTCGCGTAGATCTTCAGGATCTCGTTATAGGCGGCCGGGTTGCCGCCCACCAGGTAGATGTCGATCACGTGGAGGACCACGAAGGCCCAGATGGCGACCCCGGAGATGCGGTGGAACGCCCACGCCAGCATCCCCTCGCCCCCTCGGTATCGGAGCAGCATGGGACCTCCATGACGCGCGACAGGTTGCGAAGACCCCGCCTCGCGCGGGGAGGGTTTCTCGGGAAGTCATTCTAGCCCGCCCACGAGCCGCCGGCTTGGTACCATCGCTGGGCACCCCGCGGCGCCGTCCACCCCACGGCCCGCCCAGCCAGACCCCATCTGCACCGCCCATCGTCGGGCTGCCGCTCGAGGAGCTCTCCACGCGTGAAGATCCAGGAAGCCGACGCCAAGTCCCTCCTCCTCGCCCAAGGGTTGCCGGTGCCCGCCTGGGAGGTCGCCCGTACGGTCCCGGAGGCTCGGGCGGCGGCCGAGCGGATCCTCGCCGCCGGAGCGGCGAAGGTCGTCATCAAGGCCCAGGTCCTCGTCGGCGGGCGGGGCAAGGCCGGCGGCGTCAAGCTGGCCGGCTCGGCGGACGAGGCGGAGGCTGTCGCCGGGGCGATCCTCGGGATGTCGATCAAGGGGATCGTCGTCCGCAAGGTCCTCGTGGCCGCGGCCGCGGACATCGTGCGCGAGTACTACCTCTCGGCGGTCATCGACCGGGCAGCCCGACGGATCCTCCTGATGGGCTCGGCCGAGGGCGGCGTCGAGATCGAGCAGGTCGCGGCCGAGCGGCCGGAGGCGATCGTCACCGTCCACGCCGACCCCCGCCTTGGGCTGCTCGACTACCAGGCTCGTCAGCTCGCGTTCGCGATCGGGCTCGGGGCCCACCTGCGGGCGACCGTGGCGATCGCCAAGGGCCTTGTCAGGACGATGCTCGCCGACGACGCCGACCTGGTCGAGATCAACCCGCTGGCGATCGTCCGCGAGACCGGCCCGGATGGGCTCCCGGTCGAGCGGCTCGTCTGCCTCGATGCCAAGATCACCCTCGACGATTCGGCCCTCCCCCGCCACCCGGCGCTCGAGGCCCTGCGCGACCTCGACGAGGAGGACCCGACCGACATCGAGGCCCGGGCCCAGGGCATCACCTTCATCAAGCTCGACGGCTCGATCGGCTGCATGGTCAACGGGGCGGGCCTGGCGATGACGACGATGGATCTCGTCAAGCGAGCCGGCGGCGAGCCGGCCAACTTCCTCGACATCGGGGGTGGGGCCCGCTCGGACAAGGTGGCCGAGGCGATGCGGCTGATCCTGACGGATCCGAACGTCAAGGCGATCCTGGTCAACATCTTCGGCGGGATCACCCGCGGTGACGAGGTGGCCAAAGGGCTGATCGAGGCCAGGGCGGTCCAGGAGCGTTCGGTGCCGATGGTCGTCAGGATCGTCGGGACGAACGCCGCCGAGGCGGACGAGCTCCTGCGGGCGGCCAGCTTCGAGACCGCGGCGAGCCTGGACGAGGCGGCCGCCAAGGCCGTCGCAGCGGCGAAGGTGGCCTGAGATGAGCATCCTCATCGGGCGCGAGACGCGCCTGGTCGTCCACGGCATCACCGGCCGCGAGGGCGAGTTCCACAGCCGGTCGATGCTCGAGTACGGCACCCCGATCGTGGCGGGGATGACCCCCGGC
Organism: Candidatus Limnocylindria bacterium; assembly: GCA_041483455.1. Taxonomy (GTDB): domain Bacteria; phylum Chloroflexota; class Limnocylindria; order Limnocylindrales; family CSP1-4; genus JBGPFS01. Next base: position 8,250 of record JBGPFS010000028.1, read on the forward strand.
AAGGGCGGCCAGCGGGCGCTCGACGGGCGCGTCCCGGTCTTCGATACGGTCGCCGAGGCGGTCCGCGAGACCGGCGCGAACACCTCCTGCATCTTCGTGCCGGCCGCGGGGGCTCCCGACGCGATCCTCGAGGCGGTCGCTGCCGGGATCGCCACGATCTTCTGCATCACCGAGGGGATCCCTGCGCTCGACATGATCCCGGTCGTCGAGACCGTCCGCGCCGCCGGCGCCCGGCTCATCGGGCCGAACTGCCCGGGCGCCACGTCGCCGGGCCGGGTCAAGGTGGGGATCATCCCGGGCTCGATCCACCGCGAGGGCCGGGTCGGGGTCGTGTCGCGTTCCGGCACCCTGACCTACGAGGCCGTCCAGGCCATGACCGACGCGGGGATCGGCCAGTCGACCTGCGTCGGGATCGGTGGCGACCCGATCATCGGGACCACGTTCACCGACGTCCTCCAGCTGTTCGCCGACGATCCCGAGACCGAAGGCATCGTTCTCATCGGCGAGATCGGCGGGGCGGCCGAGGAGGAGGCGGCGGCGTTCGCCGCCGAGTTCCTGAAGGGCGTCCCGATGGCGGCGTTCATCGCCGGCCGGACCGCACCGGAGGGCAAGCGCATGGGCCATGCCGGTGCGATCATCTCGGGCGGCCGGGGCACCGCGGCCTCGAAGGTGGAGGCGCTCGAGGCCGCCGGGATCCGGGTGGCGGGCTCGCCGACGGAGCTGCCGGCCATCCTGCGGGCCGCCGGCCTCCGCGGCTGATCGCCGCGCGAGCGGGGGTGCCGGCTGATGGGCTCGCTCATGGACCTGATCGCCGGGGACACCCGGCAGATCCTCCTCGCCGTGGGGCTGGACGAGCCCGACCGCTTCGCCGACTCGACCCATTTCGCCGCCCACCTCGCGCTGGGGCGCGGCCTCGACCCCACCTGGCTCGACCTGTTCAGCGAGGCGGCCCGGACGGTGACCGACGGCGACGAGCCGCTCGACTTCATCGATGCCCGGACCGAGCTGGCTGGCCCTGGCGAGGTCGGCGATCCGACCATCGAGCGCGTCGACCGGCGCTGGATCGAGGCCATCGCCCGACTGGACGACGACGCGATCGGCCCGGTCGCGGGCCGCTGGATGGACCTGATCGACGATGCGTACGGCGAGCTGCCCCGCGAGGAGAAGCCGTGGATCCGCCAGCTGGCGGGGGAGATCGTGCGCTTCTGCCGGAACGCCGGGCGCGCCGGCGACGTGCTCTTCGTCTGGTCGCTCTAGACCTACGCGACCGACGCGACCGACGCGACCGACGCGAAGCTCAGTAGCCGAGGGCGCTCCAGGACGGACCGCCGGACGCCTCGATGAGCTCGACGAGCACGCCGTGGCAGGAGCGTGGGTGGAGGAAGGCGACCGGACCCTCGGCTCCCTTCCGGGGGGCCGTATCGATCAGCTCGACCCCGTCGATCCCGAGCCGGACGAGCATCTCGGCGAGGTCGGGCACCTCGAAGCAGACGTGGTGGAAGCCCTCGCCCCGGGCGGCCAGGAAGCGGGCGACGCCGGTCGTGTCGTCGGTCGGCTGGACGAGCTCGATCTTCGTGTCGCCGACCGGGAGGAAGGCGATCGACACCCGGTCGTGCGGCATCGCCTGGACCGTCTCGAGGGTGAGACCCAGGATGTCCCGGTAGAACCCGAGCGCGGCCTCGAGGTCGCGGACCACGACGGCGACGTGGTGGATCGGGCCCATCCGGTGGACGTGCTCGGGAACGGCGGTGTTCATGGTGGCAGCTCCCTAGACGGTGATGAGCTCGCGGTGCTCGCCCCAGGCGGCCCGGAGCCGGTCGCTGATCTCCCCGACCGTCGCGTACGCCTCGACCGCCTCGACCAGCGGCGGGAGCAGGTTCTCCTCGCCCCGGGCCGCATCGTCGAGCCGGGCGAGGGCGGCGGTCCAGGCAGCCGGATCGCGCTCGGCGCGGACCCGCCGCAGTCCCTCGACCTGGCGGCGCTCGGCCTCCGGATCGATCCGCTGGAGCCGCGGCGTCGAGCCCGCCTCGTCGCGGAAGGCGTTCACCCCGACGACCACCTGGTCGCCCGACTCGATCGCCCGCTGGACGGCGTAGGCGGATTCCTGGATCCGATGCTGCTGGAACCCGGTCTCGATCGCGGCCAGCGTCCCGCCGAGGGCCTCGATCTCGGCGAGGTAGTCGAGCGCCGCCCGCTCCAGCTCGTTCGTCAACGTCTCGACGAAATAGCTCCCGGCGAGCGGGTCGGGGGTCTCGGTCAAGCCCGACTCGTTGGCCAGGATCTGCTGGGTCCGGAGCGCCAGGCGAGCCGCCTCGGCGGTCGGCAACGCCAGGGCCTCGTCGCGCGAGTTCGTGTGCAGGCTCTGGGCCCCGCCCAGCACGGCGGCCATCGCCTGGACCGTGGTCCGGACGACGTTGTTGTCGATCGACTGCGCGGTCAGGCTGCTGCCCGCCGTCTGGACGTGGAAGCGGCAGGTCTGCGAGCGGGGGTTCGTCGAGCCGAATCGGTCGCGCACGATCCGGGCCCACATCCGGCGGGCCGCCCGGAACTTCGCGACCTCCTCGAACAGCTCGCTCCAGGCCGCGAAGAAGAAGCTGAGCCGGCCGGCGAACTCGTCGACATCGAGCCCCCGGGCCACTGCCGCCTCGACGTAGGCGATCGCGTCGGCCAGCGTGAAGGCCAGCTCCTGGGCCGCGGTCGCGCCCGCCTCGCGCATGTGGTAGCCGCTGATGCTGATCGTGTTCCACCTCGGCAGCTCGCGTGAGCAGAACTCGAAGAGATCGGTCACCAGGCGCATCGAGGGCCGGGGCGGGTAGATGTAGGTCCCGCGCGCGATGTACTCCTTCAGGATGTCGTTCTGGGTCGTCCCGCTGATCGCGGCCCGGGCCACGCCAGAGCGCTCCGCCGCGGCGACGTAGAGGGCCAGGAGGATGCCGGCCGTCGCGTTGATCGTCATCGAGGTGCTCACCCGGTCGAGCGGGATCCCGGCGAACAAGGTCTCCATGTCGGCCAGGCTGCTGATCGGGACCCCGACCCGGCCGACCTCGCCGCTCGCCTGCTGGGCGTCCGAGTCGTAGCCCATCTGGGTGGGCAGGTCGAAGGCGACGGACAGGCCGGTCTGGCCCTGTTCGAGCAGGTAGCGGAAGCGCTCGTTCGTCTCGGCCGCCGACGCGAAGCCGGCGTACTGCCGCATCGTCCAGAACCGGCTCCGGTACATCGTCGGCTGGACGCCCCGGGTGAACGGGAACTCGCCGGGGCGACCAAGGTCGCGCTCCTCGTCCAGCCCGGCCAGGTCGGCCGGCGTGTAGAGCTCGCGAATCTCGATGCCCGACGAGGTCTCGAAGCGAGGCCGGCGCTCGGGGGCCGCGGCGACTGCCCTGGCGCGGGTCGTCGCCCGCCACCGGTCCCGCCCGGGATCCGGGCGCGGGTCGGCGGCGCGGCCCGCATCCTCGCCGGGCGTGGGCGACGACGGGTCCGACGGAGACGGGCCGGGACGCTCGTCGGTCACGTGATCACCAACAGGAGATCGCCCACTTCGACATTCTCGCCCACCGCGACCGCCACCCGCTCGACCGTGCCCTCGCGCGGGGCGCGAAGCTCGTTCTGCATCTTCATCGCTTCGAGGACGAGGATCTGCTGGCCGGCCTCGAGCGTGTCGCCGGCCTTGACCGAGACGGCCACGATCCGGCCCGGGATGATGGCGTGGACCTCGACCGGGCCGGTCCGGGCCCCGGCCTCGTGACCGCGCCGCGCGCGCTCGCGGAGCGAGGCCCGGCGCTCGGCCTCGACGTCGACCTCGACCCGCCAGCCCTCGACCACGACTTCGCGGGTGACGATCCCTTCGCCGTCGCGTCGCCGGACCGGACCGAACTGGAGCCGGATACGGGTCGAGCCGGCGGATCCCGGGGTTCCCTCGCTCAGGATCGCCCGCTCCCGGTCCTGAAGGCGAAGCCGGGCCTCGAGCGGCTCGCCGTCGAGCAGGATGCCGGATCCGCCGTCGCTGCCCTCCCCCGTGGCAGGCCTCGGCATGGCCGCGGACGCGTTCGCGGGCTCCCGCGGACGTGGCGCCGCCGTGCCGCCCAGAGGACCGACGCCGGCCACCCGCTCGACCGGCCGAAGGACCGCCAGCGGGGTCGGCGCGAGGGTCAGGGTCGGATCGTCGTCCCGACGACCCGCCGCGGTGACCGAGACGCGGACCGCTCGCGGGTCGATCGTGGGCTGCAGGTCGACCCGCCCGACCTCGCCTGCCGGTTCGGCCGGCCGCTTCGGCGCCACGGCGGTCATGCCGGCCACCGATCAGCGGTCAGGGCCAGCCCACCGGTTCGCCAGGCCGACGCCCGGCGGTGCCCGTCGCGACCCGCCGGATCGCCGTCGGTCCCTCCCCTGCCGGCCGTTTCGGCACCATCGCGACCAGGGAGGCCCTGGCCGCCGGAGTCGAGGCCCGCCGGGCCTCCGATGCCCGTCTGCTCGGCGCCGATCGCCGCCAGCCCCGCCGCGACGAGCGCCCGGCGGACGGCGACGGCCCGCTCGGCGGCGCCGTCCCAGTGGTCGCCGACGAAGCCGGTCGTGAGCTCCCCGCCCAGGAACGCCGGGTGGCGGACGACGAACCGGTCGAACGGGAGGGTTGTCTGGATGCCTCCGATCTCCGTCTCGTCGAGCGCTCGGCGGAGCCGCTCGATCGCCGCCGCTCGGTCGGTCGCGTGGACCATCAGCTTCGCGATCAGCGGGTCGTAGTCGGGCGCGATCCGCTCCCCGGGCTCGATGGCCGTGTCGACCCGGACGCCGGGGCCGGCGGGCATCGACCAGCGGGTGACCTGTCCGGGAGCTGGCGCGAACTGCCGGGACGGGTCCTCCGCGGACAGGCGCACTTCGATCGCGGCGCTCGTCGGCCTCGACGCCGCGGCCGCGGCCGCGAGGGCCCGGTCCGAGAGTGGACGACCGGCGGCCAGCCAGAACTGCTCGATGACGATGTCGATGCCGGCCACCAGCTCGGTGACCCCATGCTCGACCTGGAGGCGCGTGTTGACCTCGAGGAACCAGAACTGGCCTTCGAGGTCGTACAGGAACTCCGCGGTCGCGGCGTTATGGAGGCCGGCCGCCGTGGCGACCCGGACCGCCATCGCGTGCAGGTCCCGCCGCTGCACCTCGGTGAGACCCGGGGCGGGCGCCTCCTCGATCAGCTTCTGATGGCGCCGCTGGATCGAGCAGTCGCGCTCGCCGAGGGCGACGACGCGACCGGTCGAGTCGCCGAGCAGCTGGACCTCGATGTGCCGCGCCGGCAGGACCTCGCGCTCGATGTAGACCGCGCCGTCACCGAACGCCGAAGCCGCCTCTCGCGACCCGGAGACGAGCGCCGCGGGCAGCTCGTCCGCCGACGCCACGCGCCGCATCCCCCGGCCACCCCCGCCCGCCGCCGCCTTGACCAGCAGCGGGAACCCGACCGTCCGCGCAGCCGCGAGGATCGCGCCAGCCTGGTCGGGGCGATCGATCGGTGCCGGCTCGAGGGTCCCTGGCACGACCGGAACGCCGGCCGCCGTGGCCGCTCGACGCGCGGCGAGCTTGTCGCCGAGGGCTGCGATCGCGGCATGGTCGGGACCGACGAAGGCCATCCCGGCCGCCTCGACCGCCGCCGCGAACGACGCCCGTTCGGCCAGAAAGCCGTAGCCGGGGTGGACCGCCTGGCAGCCGGCCGCGACCGCGGCCTCGACGATCGCGTCCGCCCGGAGGTAGCTCTCCGTCGCCGGGGCCGGACCGATCCGGACGGCGAAGTCGGCCTCGCGGACATGGCGAGCATGGATGTCCGGATCGCTGTAGACCGCGACCGCCTCCATCCCGAGCTCATGGCAGGCCCGGATGAGACGCACTGCGATCTCGCCGCGATTGGCGATCAGGACTCGCTGGAACGGTGCGCTCATCAGATGACTCCGATCGCGTCTTTGCGCAAAGACGTCTGGGCTGTCCGGGCAGCGGCCCGCTCGGTGCGGACCGCGCTCGACGATTCAGAGCGGGATGTTGCCATGCTTCTTTCGCGGGTTCGTCTCCCGCTTGTCGGCGAGCATCTCCAAGGCACCGATGAGTCTCGGCCGAGTCTCGCGCGGCAGGATCACGTCATCGATGAAGCCGCGTGAAGCCGCGATGTACGGGTTCGCGAACTCCGCCTCGTACTCCGCGACAAGTCGCTTGTGCTCCGCCGCCGGATCGTCCGCGGCTGCGATGCGATCGCGAAAGATCACCGCGACCGCACCCTCGGCGCCCATCACCGCGATCTCAGCGGTCGGCCAGGCGAAGTTCATATCGCCGCGGACGTGCTTGCTGCTCATGACGTCGTAGGCGCCGCCGTACGCCTTCCGGGTGATCACCGTCATCTTCGGGACAGTCGCCTCGCAGTACGCATAAAGCAGCTTCGCACCGTGCTTGATGATCCCACCGTCCTCCTGGCCGACGCCCGGCAGGAAGCCGGGCACGTCGACGAACGTCAGGAGCGGCACGTTGAAGGCATCACACGTGCGCACGAACCGGGCGGCCTTGATCGACGCGTTGATGTCGAGCGCACCGGCCAGGACGGCCGGCTGCTGGGCGACGATGCCGACGCTCCGACCACCGAGGCGACCGTACCCGATCAGGATGTTGCCGGCCCAACCCGGTTGGATCTCGAGGAACGTCCCGTCGTCGACGACCCGGGTGATGACCGCGTGCATGTCGTACGGCTTCTGCGGATCCTCGGGCACGATCGTGTCCAGTTCCGGGTCCATCCGCTCGACCGGATCGCGGGTCGCGACGCGCGGTGTCTCGTCGAGGTTGTTCTGCGGCAGGTACGACAGGATCCGGCGTGTCAGATCGAGACCCTCCGCCTCGTCGCGCGCGGCCAGGTGCGCGACGCCGCTCCGGGTGGTGTGGGTCTGAGCCCCGCCGAGTCGCTCCGAATCGACATCCTCGTGGGTCACCGACTTCACGACGTTCGGCCCGGTGACGAACATGTAGCTCGTCCCCTCGATCATCACGGTGAAGTCGGTCATCGCCGGCGAATAGACCGCTCCGCCCGCGCAGGGACCAAGGATCACCGACAGCTGCGGCACGACGCCCGACGCCATCACGTTGCGCAGGAAGATGTCGGCGTATCCGCCGAGCGACGCGACGCCCTCCTGGATCCGAGCGCCGCCGGAATCGTTCAGGCCGATGACGGGCGCTCCGACCTTCATGGCCAGATCCATGACCTTGCAGATCTTCTCGGCGTACGGCTCCGAGAGCGACCCCCCGAATACGGTGAAATCCTGGCTGAAGACGAACACGAGCCGACCATCGATCAGCCCGTGGCCGGTGACGACGCCGTCGCCCAGGAAGTGCTGCTCCTCGATCCCGAACCCATGAGCCCGATGGGTGACGAATGCATCGAGCTCGACGAATGACCCGGGGTCGAGCAACAGGTCGAGCCGCTCGCGCGCGGTCAGCTTGCCCCAGCTGTGCTGACGCTCGATCCTGACCGGTCCCCCGCCGAGCAGGCTTTCGGCGCGCATCTTCTGCAGGCGCGAGATCCGTTCCTCGTTCGTCGGCACGGACGTCTCCTTCACGGTCGCGCGCGAGGGCGACCGGCGTGTCGCGTCGGATCGCGCTGCCGGGCCGGCAGCAGGCGACCGTTGTCTTTGCGCAAGGACAGAGGGGCTGAACCCGCTCGCGAAGCCATTCTAGCCCCGCGCGGATGTCCGATGGGGCTATCGGTCAGTCGCGCCACGGCCGGTCGTCGCACCGGCGACCGGCCGGCCTATCCACAGGAATGGTGAACAAGTCCCGCCAGATGTGGATAACTCGTGGGTTTCGCCGAAGCGTGACGTGCGGTAGCATGACGGTCCCCAACCCGCGTCAGCGGACTCGGCGCATCCTAGGATCGAGGTGATGCCCTGGTGGCGAATGTGATCGCGATCGCGAACCAGAAGGGCGGCGTCGGCAAGACGACGACGGCGATCAACCTCGCCGGCGCTCTGGCCGAGCAAGGCTATCGCGTCCTGTGCATCGACATGGATCCCCAGGCGAACCTGACGGTCGGGCTCGGGATCAACCTTGGCACGGTGGATCGATCGATGGCCGACGTCCTCGCTGGCTCGCGCGCATCGATGCTCGAGGTCGTCATCCCGACCCAGACGACCGGCATCGACGTCGCCCCGGCGACCCTGGATCTGGCATCGACCGAGGTGGAGCTGTTCAGCGCCATCGGCCGGGAACACGCCCTGCGCGAATCGATCGAGAGCTGGATCGACGATCACTACGACTACGCACTCATCGACTGCCCACCCACACTGGGGCTCCTGACGATCAACGGCCTCGTCGCGGCCCGGTCGGTGATCATCCCGGTCCAGACGCAGTACTACGCGCTGAAGGGTCTGACCGCACTCGTCAAGGTCATCAATACGATCCGGGCCAAACTCAACCGAGACCTGCGGATCCTGGGGCTCCTGCCGACGTTCTACGACGGCCGGACGATCCTCGGCCGCGAGATGCTCGACGAATTGCGGGAGCTGGGCGATCACCACGTCTTCAACACGATCGTCCGGAACACGGTGAAGTACGGCGAGGCGCCGCTGACCGGACGGCCGATCACGGCCTACGCCGGCAGCTCCGAGGCAGCTCGCACATTCCGCGAGCTGGCACGGGAGGTGATCGAACTTGGCTAGGCCCGATTTCCGCGCGATGTCGACGCGGCGTCTGTCCGAGGAGCGCGAACTCGGCCCGTCGATCATCAGCCTCCTCTCCCCCGAGGGGACGAACAACAACGTCGGCGTCCGGCACGTTCCGGTAGGCCGGATCGAGGCCAATCCGGACCAACCCCGGATGGTCTTCGAGCAAACCTCCCTCGACGAGCTGGCCGCCTCGGTTCGCGAGCACGGGATCCTCCAGCCGGTCCTCGTGCGACCGTTCGGCGCGCCCGGTCATTACCAGCTCGTCGCCGGCGAGCGTCGGTGGCGTGCCGCGAAGGCGGCCGGACTGTCGACCATCCCGGCGATGATCCAGGAACTTGACGACGAGACATCGCTCGAGATCGCGATCATCGAGAACCTCCAGCGCGAGGACCTCTCACCGCTCGAAGAAGCCACGATGTATGACCGAATGGTCAAGGACCACGGCTACAGCATCCGGCGGCTCGCCCAGAAGCTGGGCAAGGACAAGGGCTACCTCGAGAACCGCCTGCGGCTTGCCGACGCGCCGGAGGAGATCCGCGAGCTCGTGTCTTTGCGCAAGGACACGATCTCCCACGCCTACGAGCTGATGAAGGTCGAGGATCCGAGGAAGCGAC
>JBGPFS010000029.1:0-16978 GCA_041483455.1 Candidatus Limnocylindria bacterium
CCCGGAGGACCACGACGGCCGGATCGATCTCGAGCGCCTCGAGGCGGAGCTGATCGCCCGGGCCGACCGTCCGCTGAAGATCGGCTCGTTCTCGGCCGCCTCGAACGTGACCGGGGTGATCAGCGATGTCCGGGCGATCTCGATCCTCCTCCATCGCCATGGCGCGCTGTCGTTCTGGGACTTCGCTGCGGCCGCGCCCTACGTCTCGATCGACATGGGGCCGTTCGCGGCGATCGCGGCGGGTGCCGGCGGCGGGCGCGAGACGGACCCGCTCGCCTACAAGGACGCGATCTTCATCTCGCCCCACAAGTTCATCGGGGGGCCGGGCACCCCGGGTGTGCTCGTGGCGCGCCAGGAGCTCTTCCGGAACCGCGTCCCGAGCGTGCCCGGCGGCGGAACGGTCGCCTACGTCAACCCGACCGAGCACGTCTACCTGGCCGACATCGAGCAGCGCGAGGAGGGCGGAACGCCGGCGATCGTCGAGTCGATCCGGGCCGGCCTGGTGTTCGGACTCAAGGAGGCGGTCGGGGCCGCGGCGATCCGGGAGCGCGAGGAGTCCTTCATCCGGCGGGCGATCGAGCGCTGGGGTCGCCACCCGAAGATCGAGATCCTCGGCAATCCGGCCCTCGACCGCCTGTCGATCGTCTCGTTCGTCATCCGCCACCCCGGCCCCGATGGCTCGCGCCGCTACCTCCACCACAACTACGTGGTGGCCCTGCTCAACGATCTGTTCGGGATCCAGTCGCGGGGCGGCTGCTCGTGCGCCGGGCCGTATGGCCACCGGCTGCTGGGGATCGACCTCGAGCGCTCACACGAATTCGCCCGGCAGATCGGCCGGGGCTGTGAGGGGATCAAGCCGGGCTGGGTCCGGGTCAATTTCAACTACTTCATCAGCGAGGCGGTGTTCGAGTTCATCCTCGACGCGGTCGAGCAGGTGGCCGACGCCGGCTGGCGGCTCCTGCCGCACTACCGGTTCGAGCCGGCGACCGGGTTGTGGCGTCACGCCGGCGGGACCGCCGAGCCGCCGCTCAGCCTGCGCGACGTCGGCTGGGGAGATGGCCTGATGAGCTGGCCGTCGCACCACCGGACCGAGCCCGAATCCGCCCTGGCCCACTACCTGGCCGAGGCGCGTCGGATCCTGGCCGACCCGCCCGCGCCGCCGCCGGCGCCCGAGCCGATCGTCGTCGACGACGACTTCGAGACGCTCCGCTGGTTCCCGCTCCCCGACGAGGTGGCCGTCCTCGAGCGGTGACGGTCCGCTCGCGCTGACGGCCGGCTGGCCATCCGGACGGCGGCCGCGGACGTAGACACGGTTGACGCCGTCTCGCGGCGCCCGCATCCTATCGCAACCGCTTGCAACAAGGACCGTCGCCCGTGCTGCCCGCCATCCATCTCGACATCGCGTTCCTGGCCGTCGCCACCGCGGGCGGGAGCCTGGGACTCCTGACCACGGCCCTCGTCCTCGGCTTCCGCCATGGGATCGACTGGGACCACATCGCCGCGATCACGGACATCACCTCGAGCACGGCCTCGGCCGATGCCGGCGAGGAGGCCCACGAGGTCGAGCATCGCGCGATGCGCGAGCTCGTGTCGGGACACGCGCATGAGCACGGTGGACCGAGCGAGCTCCACGCCCATGACCTGGGCCCGGGCGCCGCGACGCTGACCCTCCGGCCCGAAACGCTGTCCATGCGGCATGAGGCACAGGTCCGTGCTCGGCCGCGCGGCCTCATCCGGGAGCAGCGGCACGCGATCCTCCTCGGAACCCTTTACGCCCTGGGCCATGCGACCGTCGTGGCGGCGCTGGGGTTCGCGGCCCTCCTGTTCGGGGCGGTCCTTCCGGGCTGGGTCGACCCGATCATGGGTCGGGTCGTGGGGCTGACCCTCGTCTTCCTCGGCGTCTGGGTCTACGTCTCGCTCTACCAGTACCTCCGCTACGGAGCGGAGTTCCGCCTTCGGAGCCGGTGGATGCTGGTCTTCGCCGCGATCCGCGGGAGCTGGCGGCGTCTCCAGGCCCGGCTGCACGGCCACGAGCACGTCGCTCCGATCGAGATGAGCTCGTACGGGCCGAGGACCGCCTTCGGGGTCGGGATGATCCACGGGATCGGCGCCGAGACCGGGACGCAGGTCCTGCTGATCGCGGCGATCGGCGGAGCGAGCGGTGCCGGCCTCGGGATCCCGATGATGATCGCGTTCATCGTCGGTCTTCTGGTCGCGAACACGATCATCGTGATCCTGACCGCCAGCGGGTTCACGGCCAGCCGGTTCCGCCAGCCGATCTACCTCGGGATCGGGGTCCTGGCCGGCTCGTTCAGCCTCGTCATCGGGCTGCTCTTCCTGTTCCAGGCCGAGGGCCTCCTGCCGGAGATCAACCGGATCCTCGGGACATGACGCAGGGAGCCGGGACCGACCGCGCGGTCCGCGAACGCTCCGCCGAACGACCCATCGGCGCAGCCGGCCCGTCGGCCTGGACGGCCGTGGCCGACCTGCTGCACGAGCGGGGCCTGCGCTGGACGCCCCAGCGTCGGCGGCTCGTCGACGTCCTCGTCGGCACCGACGGCCATGTCACCGGATCGGAGCTCGTCGAGCGCTGCCGGGACGTCGACCCGACCACGACCCCCTCGACCGTCTACCGGACCCTCGCGGTCCTCGAGGACCTCGGCTTGGTCCGTCATCACCACGGGATGGACGGGCGGGAGGAGTTCCACGTCCTGCCCGACGAGGAGCACGGCCACCTCTATTGCCGGGGCTGCGGTGGCGAGTGGGAGATCGCCGCGGCCGAGGCGGCCACGATCGCCGAGGCCTTCCACCGGGGTCGGGCGTTCGACGTCGATCCGTCCCACGTCACGATCGTCGGGACCTGCGCCGGGTGCCGGGAGGGGCTCGCGGCTGAGCCCCGAGCGACGCCCGAGAGCCGGTGGAGCGTCCCCCGACCGCGGGCCCGGACCGGCTAGCCGGCGCTCGGCACGCCCAGGATGTTGAAGCCGCCGTCGACGTGGATGGTCTCGCCGGTCACCGCGGACGACAGGTCGGAGGCAAGGTAGAGCGCGGTCCGCCCGACGTCCTCGGGGGTGATGTTCGCGCGCAGCGGGGCGACCTCGGCGAACGCCCCGTACATCTTCTTGAAGCCCGCGATCCCCGTTGCCGCGAGGGTCCGGACCGGCCCGGCGCTGATGGCGTTCACCCGCACGCCGGCCGGGCCAAGGTCGGCCGCCAGGTAGCGGACCGAGGCCTCGAGGGCCGCCTTCGCGACGCCCATCACGTTGTAGTGGCTGACGACCTTCTCGGCCCCGTAGTAGCTCAGGGTCATGACCGAGCTGCCCGGCCGGAGGACGCCGGCGTTCCGGGCCTCCCGCACGAGTGCCACGAGCGAGTAGGCGGAAACGTCGAGCGCGAGGGCGAAGCCGTCGCGCGAGGTGTCGACGAACCCGCCGTCGAGGTCCTCGCGACGGGCGAAGGCGAGGGCGTGGACGAGGACGTCGACGGGGCCACGCTCGGCCGCCCACTTCGCGAAGACGGCCCGGATCTGCTCGTCCGACTGGACGTCGCACGGCTGCACGAACGTCGAGCCGATCGAGTCGGCCAGCGGCCGGACCCGCTTCTCGATGAGGCTCTCGACCGAGCTGAAGCCGACCTCTGCGCCGGCTCCGTGGAGCGCCTGGGCGATCCCCCAGGCGATCGAGTGGTCGTTCGCCACCCCGAAGATGAGCGCCTTCCTGCCGTCGAGCAGCCCCATCGGTGCCTCCCTCATGCCGGTCACGCCGCCGTGGCGTCCCGGCGGTGGCCGGGAGATGCGGGCTTCGAGGCGTCGCGTCCGGCGGCGGCACTCTACCATCAGGGGATGACCGCCTCCCGACGCTCCGTCGGCCGCGATCCCGGCCGACCGATCGCCGCCATCCGACCGGATGCCGCGGCATCGGCCGCGACCGACCACGAGGCGCTGCGCGCCGGCCTGCGGGGTGTCCGGGCGTTCCTGCTCGACCTCGACGGCGTGATCATGATCGCCGGCCGACCCATCGCCGGCGCGCCGGAGGCGATCGCGACGCTCGAGCGGCGCGGCGTCCCGTACCGGATCGTGACGAACGCGTCGCTCGTCAGCCGGCGCAGCCTCGCCCGCTGGGGCGAGCGTCTGGGCGCCCCGCTCCCACCCGAGCGGATCCTGTCCGCGCTCTCGGTGAGCGCGGCCTACACCCGCCACCGCCACCCCGGCGAGCCGCTCTACGTCCTCGCCTCCGAGGACGCGCGCACGGAGTTCGCGGGCCAGCACCTGCTGAGCGATGCGGAGGCCGGGGCACCCGGAGCCAGGGCGGCCGCCGTCGTGGTCGGCGATTCGCCGGAGGCTGCGACCTACGACAACCTCAACCATGCCTTCCGACTCATCCGGGCGGGCGCCGAGCTGATCGGGATGCACCGCAATCCGTGGTGGCTGACCCCGGATGGGCCGACCCTGGACTCCGGCGCGTTCGTGACCGGGCTCGAGTACTCGTCCGGGCGCCGGGCGACGATCGTCGGGAAGCCGGCACCGGCCTTCTTCCGGGAGGCCGTGGCGGAGATGGCCGCCGGGCCGCTGCCGGGTGGCGGGCATCGGCTGGCCCGCTCCGAGGTCGCGATGGTCGGCGACGACATCTTCAGCGACGTCCTGGCCGCCCGTCGCCTGGGGTTGCGCGGGATCTTCGTCCGGACCGGCAAGCACGGCGACGCGGAGCTGGCCGCGGCGGCTGCCCGGAGGCGCGGCGGCGGGGTCCCGGATGCGGTCGCGGCGTCGCTGGCCGAGGTGGTGGCCGCGCTAGACTAGGGGTCCAGATACCGGCTCACGGAGCGGCGCCCATCCCAGCGCCCGCGGACCCCCGGACCACCCGAGACAGGGGAGACGACCGATGACCAGCGAGGCGACCCCGCGCCTGAAGATCACCTATGCGACCCTCCGTAACGACAACGAGCAGCTCCACGCGGCCTATGAGGCCGGTCTGGCCACCGCCCGGGCCCAGCTGGGCCGCGACCACCCCAACGTGATCGGCGGCAGGACCCGGGCCGGCGACGGGGTGACGACGGTCCACAGCCCGATCGACACCCGGATCGTCGTGGGCACGTTCGCCAAGGGGACGCGCCAGGATGTCGTCGACGCGATCGCGGCGGCCCGGGCGGCGCAGCCAGGCTGGGCGGCGACCCCGTGGCGCGAGCGCCTGACCATCGTCCGGCGGGCCGCCGAGCTGATCAGCCAGCGCCAGATGGTCTACGGCGCCGACATGGCGATCGAGGTCGGCAAGAACCGGCTGGAGGCGCTCGGCGAGGTCGAGGAGGCGGCCGACCTCCTGCGCTACTACTCCGACGTGTTCGAGCGGAACGACGGCTACGACCACCCCATGGAGAACCTCGGCGATGCCGCGGTCCACACCCGGTCCGTCCTCCGGCCGTTCGGCGTCTTCGCCGTCATCAGCCCGTTCAACTTCCCGATGGCGCTGTCCGCCGGACCGTGCTCCGGCGCCCTCATCGCCGGCAACGCGGTCGTCTTCAAGCCCTCGACGACCGCGCCGCTGTCGGGCGTGAACATGGTCGAGGCCTTCCGCGACGCCGGGCTCCCGGACGGCTGCCTCAACCTGGTCATGGGTCCCGGCGAGACGGTCGGCGACGAGCTCCAGACGAACCCCGGGATCGACGGGATCGTCTTCACCGGCTCGTACGAGGTCGGCTTCGACCTGTTCCGGCGCTTCTCGACCCGCTTCCCCCGACCGTGCATCGTGGAGATGGGCGGCAAGAACCCGGCGATCGTGACCGCCCGGGCCGACCTGGAGGAAGCGGCCGAGGGGATCATGCGCTCGGCCTTCGGGTTCGGTGGCCAGAAGTGCTCGGCGAACAGCCGGGTCTACGTGGAGCGGTCCGTTCACGACGAGCTCGTCCGGCTGCTCGTCGAGAAGACCGCGGCGATCACGATCGGCGATCCGCTCCCGCGCGAGAACTGGCTCGGCCCGGTCATCGACCAGCGAGCGGTCGACCGGCACCAGGCGGCGGTCGCCGAGGCACGCCGCGATGGGACCGTGTTCACCGGCGGCGAGCGGCTCACCGACCGGGGCCTCGAGCGCGGGTTCTACGTCGAGCCGACCGTGGTCGGGGGCCTGCCGACCGATCACCGGCTCTTCCGGGACGAGCTCTTCGCCCCGCTGACGGCCGTGGCCGCGGTGGATTCGCTCGACGAGGCGATCCGGCTCGCGAACGAGAGCGTGTACGGGCTCACCGCCGGGATCTTCAGCGAAGATCCGGCCGAGACCCGGCGCTTCCTCGACACCATCGAGGCGGGCGTCCTCTACGTGAACCGGCGGGCCGGCGCCACGACGGGCGCCTGGCCGGGAGTCCAGGCCTTCGGCGGCTGGAAGGGCTCCGGTTCGACCGGCAAGGCCGGCTTGTCGATGTACTACCCGGCCCAGTTCCTGCGGGAACAGAGCCATACGATCGTCGACTGACAGGGCCAGCCGGAGCCAGTGCGCACTGCCGGCTCCCGACCCGACCGTTCATTCGTTGACCGCTGGAACCACTTTCAAGTACCGCGACCTCCGTACTATCGTCACGCGCCTCGGGGGCGACCTAGACTGCGGCTCCAACGATCCGATCCAGCTTCGGAGCCTTCGTGGATCAGCAGACCCTCATGCAGTTCCTGGTCGTCGCGGTGGTCGCGAACATCGTGGTCATCGCGGTCGCCATCTTCGCGATGCGTCGCTCGCGGGGCGACGGAGCGGAGCTCATGCCGGCTGTCTCACAGGGCAGCCTGGCGGTCGCCAATGGACCCAAGGGGCCGATCGCCGTCCCGCCCGACGCCGGGGATCGGCCCCACGGCGCCTCGGTCGGTGTCCCGACGGTCCCGTCGAGCGGTGCTCTGCTCCAGCCGCTGAGCCTGACCTCAGGGTCGGCGACGATGGCGGACGAGGACGTGCCGCAGGCGACCGCGACGGCGACCGTGGCCGCCCCCGAGATGACCACCGACACCGTCTCGCCGACTCCGGCCGCGCCCGCCCTCGGCCCTGCCGGTCCCCTCATCGATCCCGGGAGCGGGCTCCCGGCCCGGATCGCCTGGGAGGTCGCCCTCGGTCGCGAGGAGCCCCGCTTCGCCCGCTATCGGCGCCTGGTCTCGATCGTCGTCGTCGAGCTCGACGGGCTCGTTGCGCTGGCCGAACGGCTCGGGCAGGCGACCGCGGACCGGCTCATCCCGCCCGTCGCGACCACGCTCTCTCGCTTCGCCCGCCAGGCCGACCTCGTCGCCCAGGTCGACCATGGCCGGTTCCTGCTCATGCTCCCGGAGACCGACGAGGTCGCGGTCATCAACTACATCGAGCGGGTGCGCGAGGCGTGCGACATGTGGCTCTCGACCGGCGCGGTCTCGGTCCGGCTGGCGATCGGTTGGGCGAGCCCGCCTCCGGGCGGTACGCTGGCCGACGCGTTCCGGATCGCGGAAGAGCGGATGCAGGCGGATCGCCGCCACGGGGAGGGCCGCGGGCCGGCCGGAGGCGCCGAGCCGCGCTGACGGGCCCCGCGAACGTCGCGCCCCGCGAACGTCGCGCCCCGCGAACGTCGCGCGCCGGAGCTCCGTCCCCGCGGCGGCCGTGCCCCGGGCCCGGCCGCTCCGGTATACTCCGGGCGCAGTATCCAGAGTGCATAAAACCTATGCGTGCGCGGTCGGGCCGGACCGAGGCCGGACCGCTTTCCGAGCGCGATGAGAGGTGTTCCGTGACCCAGGCCCAGACCCCGGCGGTCAGCTCCCGGCCCGACAATCGCGTCGCCGGCCGACGCCCGGTCCCGGACCTCGTCACGGAGATCCCCGGCCCGAAGGCGAGGGCCCACATCGCGTTCGACGAGACCTGGACCTCGCCGAGCCTCCCGCGCGCCTACCCCATCGTGCCGGTCCGCGGCGAGGGCCTCGCGATCGAGGACATCGACGGCAACCTGTTCCTCGACTTCACGGCCGGGATCGCCGTCAACAGCACCGGCCACAGCCACCCGCGGGTGGTGGCCGCGATCAAGGAGCAGGCCGCCGAGCTCCAGCATTTCAGCGCCTCGGACTTCTACCTGCCGATCTATCCGGAAGTCTGCCGCGAGCTCGCCCGGATCGCCCCGATCGTCGGCCCCGCCCGGGTCTACCTGGGGAACAGCGGGACCGAGGTCGTCGAGGCAGCGATCAAGCTCGCCCGGTACGCCACCCATCGGCCGTATGTCGTCGCCTTCCTCGGCGCGTTCCACGGTCGGACCTACGGTTCGGTCAGCCTGACGGCCTCGAAGGCCAAGTACCACGCCGGATTCGGGCCGCTCCTGCCCGGCGTCTTCCACGCCCCGTACGGCCGGGTCGAGGACCTGCGCTGGTTCGACGAGGTCCTCTTCGAGCACCTCGTCCCGGCCACCGAGGTCGCGGCGATCATCGTCGAGCCGATCCAGGGCGAGGGCGGCTACGTGGTGCCGGAGGACGGCTTCCTGCAGGGCCTCCGCCGGATCTGCGACGAGCACGGCATCCTCCTCATCGCCGACGAGATCCAGTCGGGCGCGGGTCGGACCGGCTCGATGTGGGCGGTCGACCACTGGGGCGTGAAGCCGGACATCCTGCTCAGTGCGAAGGGCATCGCCAGCGGCCTGCCGCTCGGGGCGATGATCGCCCGGGCGGACCTCCTCGAGGCCTGGGGCCCCGGTGCCCACGGGTCGACCTACGGTGGCAATCCGATCGCCTGTGCCGCCGCGCTCGCTACGATCGAGCTTCTCGAAGGCGGGCTGGTCGAGAATGCGGCCCGGCGCGGCGAACAGGCGCTCGGGGCGCTCAGACGGGTCGCCGCGCGCTACCCCGGCGTGGTTCGGGACGTCCGCGGCAAGGGCCTGATGATCGGGATCGAGTTCGATCTGGCCGAGCGGGCCGAGGCGGTCCAGTGGGAGGCATTCCAGATGGGCCTCCTCGTTCTCGAATGCGGACGCTCCAGCGTCCGGATGTCGCCGCCGCTCACGGTGACCGAAGCGGAGATGGAGACCGGCCTGCGGATCTTCGAGGCGGCGATCGCCGCCTGCGTCGCGAACGAGGCCGGGGTGGTCGCCGAGGCGGCCGCAGCCGGGGCGATCAACGAAGTCGAGGAGGCGATCTGACGCCGTGAGCGCCGTCAAGGTCGCGTCGATGCACGACGCCATCGCCGCGCTCGTCCGGGACGGCGACACGGTCGCGATCGAGGGCTTCACCCACCTCATCAGCTTCGCGGCGGGCCACGAGATCATCCGCCAGGGCCGGCGCGACCTGACCCTCGCCCGGATGACGCCGGACGTCATCTACGACCAGATGATCGCGGCGGGAGTCGCCCGGAAGCTCATCTTCAGCTGGCTCGGCAACCCTGGCGTCGGCGGCCTGAATGCCATCCGGCGCCGGATCGAGGCGGACCCGCCGACCCTCGAGATCGAGGAGTACAGCCACTTCGGGATGGTCGGGCGCTACACGGCCGGCGCCGCGAACCTGCCGTTCTTCCCGCTCCGGAGCTACTTCGAGACGGACCTGCCGGTCGCCAACCCGCGCATCCGGCCGATCGATTCACCATACGGCGACGGGGTCGTCTACGCGGTGCCCCCGCTCAAGCCGGACGTCTCGATCGTCCATGCCCAGCGCGCGGACGCGGCCGGGAACACCCAGGTGTGGGGCCTGCTGGGCTGCCAGAAGGAGGCCGCCTTCGCGGCCGATCGGCTGATCGTCGTGGTCGAGGAGCTCGTCGACGAGGCGATCATCCGGGCCGACCCGAACCGGACGATCATCCCGGGCATCATCGTCGACGCCGTCGTCGTCGAGCCGTGGGGCGCGCATCCCTCCTACGTCCAGGGCGCCTATGACCGCGACAACCGGTTCTATCTCGACTGGGACCCGATCAGCCGCGACGAGGACGCCCTCCAGGCCTGGCTTCGCGAGTGGGTCCTCGACCTCGACGATCGGGCCGCGTACGTGGAGAAGCTCGGAGCCGAGCGCCTGGCCGCGCTCCGGCCGAGCGGTTCCGCACCGTCGGGATCGGTCGACTACGGGGCCTACCGATGAGCGCCGACGCCACTCCAGGAGGCGTTCGGGCCGATGGTGGCTTCAGCCAGTCCGAGATGATGATCGTGGCCGCCGCGCGCGAGCTCGCCGGCCAGCGGGTCTGCTTCGTCGGGGTCGGCCTGCCGAACATCGCGGTCAACCTCGCCAAGCGGACGGTGGCACCCGATCTCGAGCTCGTCTACGAGGCCGGCGTCTTCGGGGCCCGGCCGGCCCGCCTGCCACTCAGCATCGGCGACCCGACGATCGTGACCGGGGCGACCGCCGCCACGAGCATGTTCGAGCTGTTCGCCTTCTACCTCCAGGGCGGCCTCATCGATGTCGGGTTCCTGGGAGCGGCCCAGATCGACCGGTACGGCAACATCAACACCACGGTCATCGGCGACTACGACCACCCGAAGACCCGGCTGCCGGGCTCCGGCGGGGCCTGCGAGATCGCGATCAACGCCCGCCGGATCTTCGTGATCATGCGCCAGAGCGCCCGGAGCTTCGTCGAGCGGATCGACTTCAGGACCTCGCCCGGGAACCTGGGTGGGGCCGAGAAGGCCGAGCGGATCCGGCGCGAGCAGGGCTGGCTCGGTCGCGGCCCGTCGGTCGTCGTGACCGACCTCGGGATCTGGCATTTCGACGACGAGGGCGAGATGCGCCTCGAGGCGCTCCACCCTGGCGCGACCCTCGAGCAGGTGCGTGCCACGATCGGGTGGGAGCCCAAGATCGCGACCGACCTTCCGACGACACCCGCTCCGACCGCCGAGGAGCTGCGGATCATCCGGGTGGAGCTGGACCCGGGCGGAACCTATACGAAATAGGATCCGGCACCGGTCGGCGCCGCGAAAACGCACCGCACCCGACGGAGGGAACGCCGGGTGCGGTGGGTGCGGGATCCAGCCTGATTCGTCCGGACCCCGATCGAACGACCCGCATGACGCGGGCCTCGATCGCCGTCATCTTGGCTCCGCGGGCCGGCCGCCGAGCCTGCCGAGGGTCCCGAACCGACGGGCCGTTCGTCGAACGATCGCGCGCCGGGGGGTTCAGTCAGGGCGAGTCGTTGCTCGAGCCGGCGGACGTCGCGCCTGCGGCGGCGTCGGCACCCGCCGCCGATCCCTCGACGGGCCCATCCTCCCGGGTCCGGACGACCAGGACGGGGCAGCCCGCATTGTGGACGACGTGGTCGGAGACGCTGCCCAGGATGAACCGCCCGACCGTACCCCGGCCGTGGGTGCCGACGACGATGAGATCGGCTCTCTCGGAGGCGGCGGTCGCCACGATCCCGTCGCCTGCCTCGCCCTCCCAGACGAGGAAGCTCGCGTCGGCGCCGTGGGCACGGGCCTCGTTGACCACGGCCTGGGCCTGCCGCGAGCGGACCTCACGACTATCCTCGATGGCGCGCCGAGAGATCCCACCCTTCGAGGGCTCGACCACGGTGACCACGAGCAGCCGAGCGTCGAGACGGACCGCCAGGTCGATCGCCTGGGCGGTCGCGGCGCTCGAGGCGCCCGTCAGATCGGTCGCGAGCAGGATCGTCTCAACGCGAGGCATCGCACGACCTTCGCCGGCTCGGCCAGCGAGGCGGCCGGTCGGGCGTCAACTGACGAGGGCATTGACGATCGCGTCCACGTGCGCCTTCTGGGGCACGACGATCAGGGTGTTGACCATCCCGAACATGCCCGACGTCCCCTCGACGTGCGGCAGGATGTGGCAGTGGAAGGCCCACACGCCGGGCCGGTCGACGGTGATCGTCGCGTCCCAGCGTTCGCCGGGGTTGACGCCGAGCGTGTCGCACAGGAACGAGGCGCTCCCGAGCGGGTGGCCGTCCCGGGCGACGACCTTCATGGCGTATCCGTGGCTGTGCCACGGATGCATCATCGTCCCTTCGTTCATGAACCGGATCCGGACCGTCTCGCCGACGGCGGCCAGGACCGGGACGGTGGCCGGGAAGCCGTGGCCGTTGATCGTGAAACCGCCCAGCGCGTCGTTCGAGATCCAGACGTACTCGCGGTCGTATCTCAGCGGCTCGACCTTCGGGTCGACGATGAACGCGCCGAGGAGGCCGCGTCCGACCTGGTCCGTCGCGTTGTGGTGCGAGTGGTACATCATCGAGCCGGCGGTCGTGGCCGTGAACTCGTAGCTGAAGCTCTCGCCCGGGGCGATCGGCTTCTGCGTGACGAATGGGACGCCGTCCTGGAAGAAGTCGTCGAACTCGACGCCGTGGAAGTGGACGCCGGTCGTCTCCTTCAGGTGGTTCGTGAAGACGGCTCGCACCCGGTCGCCCTGGGTCACCCGGATGGTGGGCCCCGGCCACTGCTTGTTGTAGCCGAGCGCCGCCACGGGATCCTTCAGCTCGTCGATCCGCTGGGAGATCTCGTCGATCGTCATCGTGAAGACCTTGACCTCCCCGTCGAGCTGCGGCTTGAGCGGCTGGAGGGCGTCGCTGAGGACCAGCTGCGGGACCTGCGCGAAGGCCGGCTTCTTGCTCAGCTCGGCGTAGTCGTCGGCGGCCCCGAGGATGTCGGCCAGCTTCGCGAACGTCGCGTCGCCGTAGATCCCCTTGAGGGCCGGGGCCAGGTTCCCGATGTAGCGCCGGACGATCGTCCGGGCGTCGACGTCGTGCTGGGTCCAGCCGGCCGGGATCGGCCCGCTCGATGGGGGGGCGGAGGCCCCGGCCGAGGCGATCGGCGCCGGCGAATGACCGAGGCTCGCCGCCGGCGTGCTCGGGGCGCTGCTCCCGGCAGGGGTCCCGGAGGCCGGCGGGGTGACCACCGGTCCGTAGGTCCAGGTGGGGGCGGTCCCGGGCGTGCAGGAGGCGATCGTGGCGGCCACCAGGCCGCCGCCGGCGACCACCGCACCGCGGAGGAATCCTCTGCGCGAGAGGGCGCTTGCGGCCGGCCCCTGCTCGACCGGGTCGGGGGACGGATCGACGGCGGGTGCGGGAAGCAGGGAATCCTGCGGGGAGCTGGCATCCATGGTCGCCCAGTCTCCCGAAGGGCAGGATGAGGAGGAAGTGACGACCGGCCCATCCTCGGGGGCCGTACGGCAGAAGGGCGCCGGCTCGGCCTGCTAGGCTCTCATCCGTGCCCGGATCGCTCGCGTCCCCATCTCCCGAGGCGACCGTCTTCCCCCTGGTCGCGCTCCTCGATGCCATCGAGGCCTGGCGGCGCGACCCGGCACCCGATCAGGTCGGGCGGGCGGCCGAGGCGCTCGGAGCGACGGTCCGGCTGGCCGGCCTGCGCGGGGCCTTCCTGGACGTCGAGATCGACCCGATCCCGCGCCTGCGGGCGGGGACCGGGACACTCGCCCGAGCCAGTGCCTCGCGGCTCGAGCGGATCGCGAGCGTCGAGGTCCGGGTCGACGAGGGCCGCTTGCCGGCCGGTCGGCTTTGGCTGGACGGGCGGGGTTCCGACGACGACGCGCTGCGCTCCGAGCGCCTGGCGATCCGGTCGGTCGAGCTGGCCATCGACGCCGTCTGGTCGCGGGCCACCATCGACCGGACGGTCGAGCGGCTCGAGGCGCTCGACGCGGCGACCCGCGGGATCGCCGGGGTCCTCTCGCACGAGCGGGTCCTCCAGCTCATCTGCGACCGGACCCGCGACCTCGTCGGGGCGGAGTACGCGGCCCTCGGGATCGCCGGCTCGACCGGGCACCTGGAGCGCTTCGTGACGAGCGGGATCAGCCGCGCACAGCGCGAGCGGATCGGGAGTCCCCCGGCCGGTCACGGGTTCCTGGGCCTGATCGTCCGGGAGGGTCGCACGTTCCGGATCCCGGACCTCCTCGCCGACCCGCGGGGCTATGGGTTCCCGCCGAATCACCCGCTGATGCACTCGTTCCTGGGCGTCCCGATCACCGTCAAGGGCAAGTCCGTGGGCGACCTCTACCTGACCAACAAGCTGAGCGCCCCCGAGTTCAGCGAGTCGGACCAGCAGCTGGTCGAGATGTTCGCCCTCCACGCCGGCATCGCGATCGAGAATGCCCGCCTCCACGAGCAGGTCCAGCGACTGGCCGTCATCGACGAGCGTGAGCGGATCGGGATGGACCTGCACGACGGGATCATCCAGGGCATCTACGCGGTCGGGTTGTCGCTCGAGGATGTCCCGGAGCTGATGGACGACGACCCCGACGAGGCGCGGGCGCGGATCGAGCGGGCGATCGAGCGGCTCAACCTGACGATCGGCGACATCCGCAGCTTCATCTTCGGGCTTCGGCCCGAGATGCTGGACCAGGCCAGCCTCATCGCCGGCCTGGCGGCCCTCGTCGACGAGTTCCGGGTGAACACGATGGTCGACGTCGAGTTCGTGGGAGCCGATTCGGGCCTCGACCCGGGGCCCGACCCGACCCTCCAGCTGCTCTACATCGCGCGCGAGGCCTTGAGCAACATCGCCCGCCACGCCAACGCGACTCGGGCCCTCGTCGCGATCCGGTCCCTGCCGGACCGATCGGCCGCTCCGGACGGGCCGGATGAGCCGGCCGGGATCCTCCGGCAGTCTGGACCTGAGCCCGGGCCATCGACCGCGCGGAGCCGGACCGGTGGCGACGCGATCGTGCTGGAGGTCTCCGACAATGGACGCGGGTTCATCGTCGACGCCCGGCCCGACGAGTCGCATCGCGGCCTCGCCAACATGCGCAGCCGAGCGGCATCGCTCGGCGGCACGTTCGAAGTCGACAGCGCGCCGGGCGCCGGCACCCGTATCATCGTCATGATCCCGCTCGCACTGGACGACCAGGCTGCCCAGGACCGGGCCGACCACGAAGAGCGGGACTAGACGGAAGGAGTCGAGGTGCCCGACGGAACCGACCGGCCGACACGGCTGCTCGTCGTCGACGACCACGAGGTCGTCCGCCAGGGACTCGCAGCGCTCCTGGACCGCCGGGAGGCGTTCCAGGTGGTGGCCGAGGCGGGCACGGTCGCCGAGGCCCTCGAGATGACCCGACGGTTCGAGCCCGACATCGTGGTCATGGACGTCCGCCTGCCCGACGGCTCCGGGATCGAGGCCTGTCGCGAGATCCGGGCCGAGTTCCCCGGGACGCGGGTCGTGATGCTGACCTCGTACCCGGACGAGGAGGCCGTCCTGTCGGCGATCGTGGCCGGCGCGAGCGGCTACCTGCTCAAGCAGATCCGGGCCCGCGACCTGGTGGCCGGCCTGGAGGCAGTCGGCCGCGGCGAGTCGCTGCTCGACCCCGCCGTCACCGAGAAGGTCCTCGAGCGGGTCCGCAAGATCGCCACCGGCCAGTTCACCGACGAGCTGTCCGCGCTCACTGCCCAGGAGCAGAAGATCCTCCTGCTTGTCGCCGAGGGGAAGACGAACAAGGAGATCGCCCAGGACATCTTCCTGTCCGACAAGACGGTCAAGAACTACGTCAGCTCCATCCTCTCCAAGCTGAATCTCGAGCGGCGAGCCCAGGCCGCGGCCTTCGTGGCCAAGCGCAGGATCACCCGCGACGGCTGATCCGCAGCGGCCCGCGGCGGGCCGGGCCCGCGCGCCGGCCGGACCCCGCGCCGATAGGCCGTTCGGCCGCGGCCGCGGTGCGGTTCGGCCCGGTCTCCGACGGGGCGCCTCCGCCTAGACTCACCGGCATGCGCATCGTCACACCCGAGGAAGCCGTCGCCGGGATCAAGAGCGGCGAGCAGATCTATCTTCACTGCGCCGCGGCCACCCCATCGGTGCTCCTCGACGCCCTGGTCGCGCGGGCCCCAGAGCTGCGCGACGTGAGCGTCGTCCATCTCCACATCGAAGGACCGGGGCCCCACCTGGCGCCGGAGATGGCCCCCCACTTCCGCCACCGCGCCCTGTTCATCGGACCGAATGCGCGTGCCGCGGTGAACGACGGCCGGGCCGACTACGTCCCCACCTTCCTGTCCGATGTCCCGCGCCTGTTCAGCTCGGGCCTCCAGCCGCTCGATGCGGTGCTCGTCAACGTCACGCCGCCCGATGCCCATGGTTTCTGCTCGCTGGGCACCTCGGTCGAAGCGATGCACGCGGCCGTCGACGCGGCGAAGACCGTCATCGTCCAGTTCAACCGGGCGATGCCGCGGACGCTCGGGGAGAGCTTCCTCCACGTCAGCCAGATCGACCTCGCGGTCGAGTGCGACGTGCCGCCCTACGAGCGGCCGATCGGCGAGCCCGGCGAGGTCGAGCGGCAGATCGGCGAGTACGTGGCGGAGCTGGTCCCCGATGGGGCGACCCTCCAGATGGGGATCGGCGGCATCCCGTCGGCGGTCGCCTTGGGCCTGCGAGACAAGAAGGACCTGGGCATCCACACCGAGATGTTCACGGACGTCATCGTCGACCTGGTCGAGGCCGGGGTGATCACCGGCGCCCGCAAGGAGCGCAACCGGGGCAAGCTCGTGACCGCGTTCATGATGGGCACCCGGAAGCTCTATGACTTCGTCGACGACAACCCGATGGTCGAGATGCGCTCGGTCGACTTCACGAACGACACGCACGTGATCCGCTCGTTCTCGCGGATGACCGCCATCAACTCCGCCATCGAGGTCGACCTGTCCGGCCAGGTCGTCGCCGATTCGATCGGCCACGCGATGTACAGCGGGGTCGGCGGCCAGATGGACTTCATCCGGGGGGCGGCCCTCGCGAGCGAGGGCCGGGCCATCATCGCCCTCCCGTCGACCGCGGCCGGGGGGCAGGAGTCCCGGATCGTGTTCTCGATCCGGGAAGGTGCCGGGGTCGTGACGACGCGTGCCCATGCCCGGACGATCGTGACCGAATACGGTGTCGCCGAGCTCTTCGGGCGGAGCCTCCGCGAGCGAGCGAAGGCGCTCATCGCGATCGCCCACCCCGACTTCCGCGATCGACTCGTGGTCGAGGCCCGCAAGTTCCACGAGATCTAGGGCGGTCCCGACCGAAAGGGGCCGTTCGGCCCTCCCGACCCGCGACTGCCGGGCCAACGATATGCGACGTGGTGGGCGCCGGAGGGGACGCCCGGCGTCCACCCCGA
>JBGPFS010000030.1:0-16928 GCA_041483455.1 Candidatus Limnocylindria bacterium
GAGCCGCTCGCCATGCGTTCGGGCCAGCGCGACGAGCTGCTCCTTGTCGGCGTCGATCTCCGCCTGGAGTGCGGCGGTCGTCGCATCCTCCCGGGCGCGACCCTCGAGGACGGCGGCCATCTCCGGACTGTCGAGCCGGAACAGGACGGCCTCGACGAGGAACGCTTCGAGCGGCTCGGCGAGGATCGCGATCTTGCCGCAGCCCGGCTGCCCCGGACCCCGGGCACAGACATACCGGCGCGTGCCAGCCGCGGTCGGTCGCGAGACGAGGACCGCCTCGCACCGGCCGCAGCGGAGGAGGCCACCGGAGAGGAGATATCGGCGGCTGTCGCGCCGCCCGGTCTTCGCCCGCTCGGCGAGGGTCCCCCGGACGCGCGCCGAGTCCTCGGGGCTGATGATCGGCTCCCAGCCACCGGAGGCAACGATCGTGCCCCGGTACGAGCGCTGTCCGGCGAGGCGCGGGGCCCGGAGCATCCGCCCGAGGGTCTGGACGGTCCAGGGGCCTCCGGTCGAGGTCGGGACGGCCCGGCGGTTGAGGTCGAGTGCGATCGAGCGGAGGCTCTCGCCGGCGAGGACGTGGGCGACGGCAGCGCGGATGACGAGCGCCTCGGTCGGGAGGACGGTCACGCGGTCGGCGCGGTATCCGTACGGGCGCGTGCCACCACCACCGGGCTTGCCCGCGAGGGCGAGCTCCTGGTTCTTGCGCACGATCCGGCGGCTAGTGTCGTCGCTCGACTTGCGGCCCACGTCGCCCAAGATACGCATTTGGAACCGGCCGTCGTTGGTTGCCATGTCGACGAGCCCCGACACGGTCACGAGGTCTCGCACCCCCCGCGCGTCGCACAGGTCGATGAAGGCTTCGAGTTCGCGGGGCTGCCGATGGAGCCGGTCGAGGTCATAGACGACGATGGCATCGACGGCGCCCCCCTCGATGTCCGCGAGGAGCCGTCGGTACTCCGGCCGTGGCGTGCCCGAGTAGGCGCTCCGGTCGTCGTCGACGTACTAGTCGACGACGGGCCAGCCCATCCCCACGGCGAGGGCGCGGCAATCGGCGAGCTGGCGCGTCACCCCGAGCTGATCGCCGGACGGGTCATGCGAGATGCGGGCGTAGAGCGCAGCGGACCGAGCCATCGCATGACATTATCACACTCTTGCATCAGTCAGCGTGACCTCACTCGGGCGCTCCCGGCGTGCTGAGTCGGGCGACGACGGCGTTCGTGAGCTGCCAGGCGACCTTCGGGTCGCGCGGGAGGCGGATCCGGACCTGGTTGCTGGCGAACGTCACGTCGCCGGGGCGGACGCCCGGCAGCCCGATCGCGGCGGCTCGCTCGCCGCCGCCGGCCGGCGCCAGCAACCGAAGCGCGGTCGCCCGCGAGAGCCCGGCCCCGAACCTGACGACGAGCTGGCCGTCCTCGCGCGAGATCGAGCTGACCCCGGCGGCCTCGGCGGTCATCCGCAGCTCGGCGACCTCGACCAACCGGAGGACCGGCGCCGGCGGCGGTCCGAATCGGTCGGTCACCTCCTGGCGGAAGGCGGCCAGGTCGCCCGGCGTGCGGGCCCGCGCCAGGCGGCGGTAGAGCTCGAGCTTCTGGGCCTCGTCGGTCACGTAGTCGTCCGGCAGATGGGCCTCGATCGGCAGGTCGATGACGGCCTGGGGCGCGGCGATCTCCGGCGGTCGGTCCTCGTGGCGCGCCTTGACCTCCTCGACCGCGTCGGCGAGGAGCCGGCTGTAGAGGTCGAAGCCCACGGCGGCCATGTGGCCGGACTGCTCGCCACCGAGGATGTTGCCGGCGCCCCGGATCTCGAGGTCGGACAGGGCGATCTGGAACCCGGCCCCCAGCTCGGACGCGTTGAAGATCGCCTGGAGCCGCTTCCGGGCTTCTTCGCTCATCCGCTCGCGGCGCCGGTAAAGCAGATAGGCGTAGGCGCGCCGGCTGCTTCGGCCGACCCGCCCCCGGAGCTGGTAGAGCTGGGCGAGGCCCAGGGTGTCCGCCCGGTCGATGACGATCGTGTTCGCATTCGGGATGTCCAGGCCGGACTCGATGATCGTGGTGCACACGAGGACGTCCGCCTCGCCTGACGCGAAGGCGATCATCACCCGCTCCAGTCGCCCCTCGGGCATCTGCCCGTGGCCGACGACCATGCGGGCGCCCGGCAGGAGGCGGCGGAGCTGCTCCGCCTGGGCCTCGATCGTCTCGACCCGGTTGTGGACGTAGAAGACCTGCCCGCCGCGGTCGAGCTCGCGCAGGATCGCGTCGCGAACGAGCCCGGTCGACGCCTCGGCGACCCGGGTCTGGATCGGCAGCCGGTCCTCCGGTGGGGTCTCGATGACGCTCAGGTCGCGGATCCCGGCGAGGGCCAGGTTAAGGGTCCGTGGGATCGGCGTCGCGGACAGGGTCAGGACGTCGACCTCGCGGCGGAGCTGCTTGAGGCGCTCCTTGGCGGCGACCCCGAAGCGCTGCTCCTCGTCGACCACGACCAGGCCCAGGTCGCGGAAGGCCACGTCCTTCGAGAGGAGCCGGTGGGTCCCGATGACCAGGTCGACCGACCCAGCGGCCAATCCTGCGATCGCTCTCGCCTGCTCCGCCTGGGGCACGAACCGGGAGAGGAGGCGGACCGTGAGCGGGAAGGCGGCGAAGCGCTGGCTGAACGTCGCGAGGTGCTGGGCGGCCAGCACGGTCGTCGGGACCAGGACCGCCACCTGGCGGCCGTCCTGGATCGCCTTGAACGCGGCCCGGATCGCGACCTCCGTCTTGCCGTAGCCGACGTCCCCGACGACGAGCCGGTCCATCGGTCGGCGGGCTTCCATGTCGGCCTTCGTCTCGGCGATCGCCCTGAGCTGGTCGACCGTCTCCTCGTACGGGAAGCTCGCCTCCATCTCGGCCTGCCAGGCGCCGTCGGTGGTGAAGGCATGGCCCTCGGCCGAGGTGCGCGCCGCGTAGAGCGCCAGGAGCTCCTCCGCGAGGTCGTCGACGGCCCGCTTGACCCGCTGCTTGGTGCGCAGCCAGTCGGTCCCGCCGAGGCGGCTGAGCTGGGGCGATTCCCCGCCCGAGTAGCGGCTGACCCGGGCGATCTGCTCGACCGGCACGAAGATCCGGTCGCCGGCCGCGAAGCTCAGCTCGAGGTAGTCGCGCTCCTCTCCTGCCCCGCCCCGCCGGAGCATCTGCTCGTAGCGGGCGATCCCGTGGTCGATGTGGACGACGAGGTCGCCCGGGGTGAGCCGCTCGATGATGTCGCGCGGGACCACCCGCCGGAGGGCCTTCGGGCGCCGGACGCGGACGCTCCCGAACAGCTCGCGGTCGGTCAGCAGGACCAGGCCGTCCGGGCCGCCGGCGAAGCCGCCGTTGAGGCTCCGCTCGATGAGCGCGATCGCCCCGGGCGGCGGCGCCTCCACGAGGCGGGCGGAGACGCCGACCGGCCGCCCGTCCTCGCCCAGGAGCTCAGCCAGCCGGGCGGCCTGGTCCGAGGCGAGGACGACCCGCGCACCCTCGGCCCGCCACGACTCCACGGCATCGCTGAGCCGACCGGATCGCAGGCCGGTCAGCTGCGGTTCGCGCCAGCCGAACAGGTCGCCGGAGCTCAGGCCGCCGCGTGCCAGTCCGACGCCCGGGTCGGTCGACCAGGCGAGCTCGAGGGTCCGCGAGCCGAGCAGGCGGCGTTGCCAGTCGCGCCGGGGGAGGTAGGCCGCCGGCCAGTCGCGCGGGAGATCGCCGGACTCGACCAGCTCGCCGCGGCGCTCGTCGGCCTGGCGCCACAGGAAGTCGGCGGAATCGGCGAGGTCGCCGGGCTCGTCGAGGACGACGAGCGTGCCCGGCGGGACGTGGTCGAGGCCGGTCGCCGGACACAGGACGGCGGCCCAGACCTCGGCCGCGTCGCCGACCTCCAGGGCGCGCGTCGGGTGCGGTGCGGCCGGACCGCGATGGCCGGGATCGTGCCCCAGGCGGGCCGCCTCGGCGCCCTCGAACCGGGCGAGATCGGCGACCAGGCGCTCGGGGAGCTTCGGCGCCAGGCGCCCCAGCCGCTCGCGAAGGACACCGCTCCCACCGGCCGGGACCAGGAACTCGCTCGCCGGCAGGAGGAGCGCCTCGGTCGCCGGACCGATCGTCCGCTGATCGGTCGGGTCGAAGAGGCGCAGCGAGTCGATCTCGTCCCCGAAGAAGTCGATCCGGACCGGCAGGACGTTCCCGGGCGGGAAGACGTCGACGATCCCGCCGCGGCGGGCGAACTCGCCGTGGCCGGCGACCTCGATAACGGGCCCGTAGCCGAGGTCGAGGAGATCGGCCAGCAGCCGCTCGAGGTGGATCCGCGTCCCGGGTCGGAGGACCGCCGGTTCGGTGGGCAGGTCGGCCGGCTCGAGCGTGTGCTGGAGGAGCGCCTGGACGCTCGCGACGAGGACCCGGGCGCGGCCGGTCCGCCACGCGGCGAGCGCCGCGACCCGGGCGGCCGTCTCGTCGGCGACGAGCTCGCTCCGCTCGTAGGCGAGGGCTGTCCGCGGCTCCAGGACCGCGACGGCCTCGGGGTCGCCGAGCCAGGCGGCCATCTCGTCGGCCAGCCGATCCCCGATCTCCGCGTCGCGGGCGACCCAGACCAGCCGCTCGGCGCCGGCGAGCGTTCCGCCGAGGAAGCTCTTGGCGCCATGAGGCACGGACACGAGGCCGGCGTGGCGGCCGGCCGCGGTCAGGCGGGCGTCCGGGGCGCCGAGGCGCTCGCGGAGGGCCGCGAAGCTGCCGGTCGCGGCGAGGAGAGGCGGCAGGGCGGAGAGGTCGGGGATCCGCCGTCCCGGCCGTGGAGCGGTGGTCGGACGAGGTCCCGGGGGCGTGCCCGGGGCGGGTCCCGATCCCCGCGGACGGCCCGGCCGCGCCTCGATGGCCGAGGCGGCCGCGGCGGCCTCGAGCTCGGCGTCGACACCCACGACCTCGAGGTCGAGCGGCAGCCCGTCGGCGGATCGATCGACCGGACCCGGGACCTTGCGGGGGAACCGTTCACCGAGGCGGCGCTCGGCGCCGCGCTTGCCGCGAAGCGGTGGGGTCACGGTTCGTCCCGGGGCCGGTCGTCGTCCCGGGAGCGCCGCTCGCCCTTCAGGCCCTCGTCGTCATCCGCGCCTCCGGAGCGGATGCGTCGCCAACCGGTCCGGGTTCGCCGGATGCCATCGCTGCCCGGCGGGCCGTCGACCGTACCCGGCGCCGCGAGGCGCTCGGCGTCAGCCGGCCGGAGCTGGAAGGCGTTGAACCGGTTCGCCGCCTTCGAGGTCCCCTCGCGAGCCCAGGCCTCGACCGCGTCGGCCGCCGCGTCGAGCAGCTCGTCGAGTCGCTGCCGCTCGTCCGGGGCGAAGGTGGAGAGGACGTGGTCGACGGCGCCGCCGCCCGGCTCGCCGATCCCCATGCGGAGCCGGCTGAACCGCTCGCTCGCGAGCTCGTCGATGATCGAGCGGAGCCCGTTGTGGCCGCCGTGGCTGCCGCCCTCGCGGAAGCGGAGCTTGCCGAACGGGAGGGCGAAGTCGTCCGCGACGACGAGCATCTCACCGAGGGGGGCATGCTCCCGGGCGAGGATCTTCCGGACCGAGAGACCGGATTCGTTCATGAAGGTGAGCGGCTTGGCGAGGACGAGGTCGAGACCCCGATACCGGCCACCCACCACCCGCGCGGCATCCCGCTCGCGGCCGCGCCCGCCCCAGCCAGCCCGATCCGCGATCCGGTCGAGGACGAGCCAGCCGACGTTGTGGCGAGTCCGGGCATACCGCTCGCCCGGGTTTCCGAGGCCGATGACGATCTTCACGACGCTCCCGCTGGGCTGCTGCGACCGGCGCTCCGACCCGACTCCGGGGCCGGCGCTCCGGCCACCGGGACCGACACGCCGAACGGGCCCGATCCCGTCCGGGAGGGCCCGCGGCGATGGTACCAGCGACTCAGCGGCCGGGTGGTGCGCTGCCCAGCAGTCGGCGCTCGAGCGCCCGCATCGCGGCCTCCTCCGCCGGGTCGGCGTGGTCCCAGCCGCACAGGTGGAGCGTGCCGTGGACGACCAGGAGTCGGAGCTCGTCGCCGGCCGACCAGCGGACGTCGCCGGTCTGGCCGCCGCGGCCCGCCTCCGCCTGCTCGATCGCCCGCTCGACCGAGACGACCATGTCGCCGAGGTGGAGACGGAACCCCGGCGGGAGCGCGAAGGGACGCCCGGTCGAGCCTTCGCGGGGCTTGCCTTCAGACGCCGGGCCGCCGGGTCCCGGGCCGCCGGGCGCCGGAGCGCCGGGTGGCGGGCGGCCGCCCGAGGTCCCCCGCGCCGGACCCCCCTCGTGGGGCGGGAACGCACCTGGAGGCAGGAGCGGGAACGAGAGCACGTCCGTCGGACCCACCACGCCCAGGTGGGCCTCGTTCAGGCCGGCGAGCTCGCGATCGTCCGCCAGGATGAGACCGATCGAGGCGGGTCGGGGCGCGCCGGCCGCATCCGCCGCGTCGGCGATCGCCCGGACGAGGACCGCGGCCGGGAGGAGGCTCGGGACGCCCGGCCGGACCTCGAGGTCGACCCGCCACGGTCCGCGGTACCGCCGCCGCGGCCCGGGCCCGCCGACGGGCACGGACGCTACGCCCCGCCGGAGGGCGCGGACCCGCCGCCCGGGGTCACGGACCCGCCGCCCGGGGTCACGCGACCTCCGCCACCTGGGGTCGCAGGACCCCCGCCGCCCGCCGCCGCTCGGCGCGCCTCGAGCTCCACGACCTTGCTCTGCGGGTAGGCGATCCGCTGGTGGTACATCCCCAGGAGCTGAGCGACGAAGGCCTCGCGGACGCGCTCGAGGTCGCGCAAGGTGAGATCGCATTCGTCGAACTGGCCGCCCTTCAGCCGCTCGTCGATGATCCGGTCGACCATCGCCCGGATCGCGGCCTCGTCCCGCGACGAGAGTGAGCGGACCGAGGCCTCCACCCCGTCCGCCAGCATCAGCAGGGCCGCCTCGCGCGACTGGGGCTTCGGGCCGTTGTGGCGGAACCGCCGCTCGTCGACGGCCGCGGCGGCCGCTCGACCCTCGGCCGTCTCGAGCCCGCCGTACGGCGCGGCGGCCTCATCGCGGGCCTTGGCCTGGAAGTAGCTGAGCTGGGCCGTCCCGTGGTGCTGCGGGATGAACGCGATGAGCGGCTTCGGCAGGCGGGCCCGGTAGGCGATCTCGATCCCATCGGCCACGTGCTGCTTGAGGATCTCGGCCGACATCACCGGCTCCAGGCCGTCGTGGATGTTATCGCCGCCGGCCTGGTTCTCGATGAATGCGGCCGGGTTGGCCAGCTTGCCGACGTCGTGGTAGTACGCCGCGACACGGGTGAGGAGCGGGTCGGCTCCGATCGCCTCGGCGGCCCGCTCGGCGAGGTTCCCGACCATGATCGAGTGGTGGTACGTGCCCGGCGTCTCCAGGAGGAGCCGGCGGAGGAGCGACTGGGACGGGTTGGCGAGCTCGAGGAGCTGGAAGACCGTCAGGATCCCGAACACGTTGCCGACCACCGCGAAGCTCCCGACCGCGGCAACCGCCGAACCGGTAGCGGCGGCCACGGACGCACCGTAGAGCTGAACCAGCCCGGTCAGGTCGTGCTCGCCGAGAAGCGCGAAGGTGGTGACCACGAGCGCGTCGACGAGGGCGATCGCGATCCCGGCCTGGACGAACGCGTTCAGGCGATCGCCCCGCCGGATGGCCACGATCCCCGCGAACCCGCCCAGGAAGATGTAGGTCGCCATCTCGAGCGAATTGCCGTTGACGGCGCCTCCGAGGACCGCGATGACGCTGGTCAGGACGACGGCGGCGCCGGCGTCGAGGAGGATCGCGATGAGCATCCCTGCGGCGGCCGTCGGGACGAAGAACGGGACGATCGAGCGGCCTGCGGTCAGCTTCAACGCGAACGTCGTGAAGACGAGCAGGAGGCC
The DNA here is from genome assembly GCA_041483455.1 of Candidatus Limnocylindria bacterium. Lineage (GTDB taxonomy): Bacteria > Chloroflexota > Limnocylindria > Limnocylindrales > CSP1-4 > JBGPFS01. The sequence goes on from JBGPFS010000030.1 coordinate 7,897, forward strand.
GATCAGGACGAGCACGTTCGTCCGGTGCCAGAGCTGGGGCCGGAACCGCCAGATCCAGGCCAGGACGAGCCCGACGATCAGGGCCGCGAGAAGGATCCAGCCGCCGAGCCGGGCGAAGTCGGGCCGGGCCTCGGTGAGGCCGAACGCCTGGATCTTCTCCAGGTCGAGTTCGGTCACCGGATCGCCCTTCCGGACGATCGTCTGGCCCTGGCTGAGCGAGACCGTCTGGGTCGGGACGAGCTCCGCCTGGCGAGTTCGCGCCTGGTCGGTAAGGTCCTGGCTGAACGAGCTGTTCGGCTGGAGGAGCGGCGCCACGATCTCCGCGACGAGCCCGCGCTCGGCCGCGTCGAGGTCGCCCAGGACCCGGCCGGCCAGTCGCTCACGGGTGTCGGCCAGGCCCGAGTCCCGCAGCTCGGTCCGCTCGGTGACGTCGAGGATCCGGTAGGCCTCGTCGCGGACGGGGATCCAGCGCGCCGGCGCCAGCGTGACAAGCGTCTTGTTCGCGTCGGTCGAGAGACCCGGGATCGCCTGCTTCAGCAGCTCCATCCGGGCGGCCTCCTTGATCGAGGCGTTGAACGCGGCTTCGACCGGCGCGAGCAGGGTCACCAGGATCCGGCCCTGCTGGCGGGCCACGGCGTCCGCGTTCGCCGGCGTGTAGTCGTACTGCGGCACGACGATCGCCCGCGCGGCGTCCCTGGCCTGCGTGGTCAGGATCGTGCTCTCGTAGGTGAGGATGCGCGGCGCCGTGATGTCCTGGCCGGCCACCGTCCCGACCCGGACGTCGAGCTTGGTCGGGATGATGTCCACGGCGACGATCGCGGCCAGCGCGACGATGAGCGAGCCGGCGGCGACGATCAGCCGGGCCAGGTCACGGCGAGTGAACGGGGCAGCCCGGAGCGGACGGCTGGCGAGCATCGGGGATCAGCCCGGCCGGGGACCGCGCCCCCCGGCCCCGGTGGCGCCCGCCGGAGGGGGCGAACCGGCCTGGTCGTGGGCCGCGAGGTCGGCCCGCGCGAGGGCCTGCGCGACGAGCTCGCTCGTGCGCTTCCCATCCGCCCTGCCGCGCGTCCGCGGGGCGAGCCAGCCCATCACTCGACCCAGGTCGCGGGCCGACGCGGCTCCGGTCGCGGCCACGGCCTCGGCCACGAGCGTCTCGAGCTCGGCATCGCCGAGCTGGGCGGGGAGGAACGTGGCGAGGATCGCGATCTCCGCCTCCTCCTTCGAGGCGAGGTCCTCGCGGCCGCCGGCGCGGAACGCTTCGACGGACTCGCGACGGGTCTTCACCTCGCGGCCGAGGACCGCGACGAACTCGTCCTCGGTCAGCGGCCGACCCTGCTTCTTCTCGAGGTTGTAGGCGGCGCTGTGAGCCATCCGGAGCACGTCGCGACGCAGCGCGTCGCCCGACCGCATGGCGGCGGTCGTCTCGTTCTGGAGGCGTTCCTTCAGGGTCACCGTGTCGGCACCTCGTGCGGCTCCCGATCCCGGGAGAGCCGCGCCCGGCGGAGGAAGTGGCTCGATCGCGCTCGCGCTCGATCCGGTATCCGCCGGAGGCTGGGTCGTCGCTCCCGGGCGACTAGCCCTGCGGCGTGCGGGCGGCCTTCTTGCGCTTGGCTTCCTTGCGCTTGCGCTTCACGCTCGGCTTCTCGTAGTGCTCGCGACGGCGAGCCTCGGCGAGGATCCCGCTCTGCTGGATCTTCTTGTTGAAGCGGCGGAGGGCGCTCTCGAAGGTCTCGTTCTCACCCACGCGGACTTCTGCCAATCCCGGATCACCTCCCGCGGCCTGGTCTGGCGTGCCCTGCGTCGGGCTCGTGGGCCGGTCGGCCCGACGCGATCCCTCGGCGCGCATCGCGCGCTCCGAAGGCCGCCGGAGTGTAGACGAGGCTCCGGGGTGGGTCAAACGGCCATTCGGCCCATCCGACCGCGGATCGGCCCCACGCGGACGTCAGCCGCGCGACTCGGCACGGGGGCCGGACCGGGCGACCTCGGCGACGAACCGGGCGACCGCCGAGCTGAACGCCGAAGGGCGGTCGAGGTTGGCCAGGTGCGTCGCGCCCCGGATGACGGCGACCCGCGAGTCGCGGGCGCTCCGCCCGAAGCGCCGGGCGGAGAGGCGGAACGGCAGGTCGAGTGCCCCGTTCAGGATCAGGATCGGGCCCGGGTACGCGGCGAGGAGCCGGCCGAACCGGCGAGGGCGGAGCTCGCGCAGGCCGGCGACCGCGGCGGCATGCGCGAACCCCCCGGCCCTGAGGACATCCGCGGTCGGCCCCGGGTAGCGCCACCGGAAGAAAGCCCGGTCGAACCGGTCGAGGGTTCGATCCGGGATCCGCGTCAACGACGCCGCCAGGAGGTCGATCCCGAGCCCGACCAGGCCGCCGGGCTCGGCCGAGGACCCGACGATCACGAGCCCGGCGACGCGCTCCGGTGCCCGGGCGGCCACGTCCATCGCCAGGTAGCCGCCGAGCGACAGCCCGACGAGGGTCGCACGACCGCCGGCCGCCTCGTCGATGACCCGGAGAATCTCCGCGACGGCCTCCTCCCAGCCGAACGGCCGATCGCGCAGCGCCCCGTGTCCCGGCAGGTCGAGCGCGACGACCCGGAACCCGCCCGCGAGCCCGACGAGCTGCGGATGCCAGGCTCCCCGCGACAGGCGGGTCCCGTGGATGAAGACGATCGCCGGCGCGTCGGTCGGTCCGAGGGCGGTGAAGGACTCGCTCACCCGCTGAGCGTACCGCCCCGGGCCGGCGGCGGGCGATGGTGGGTCCTGGACCGTCGCGCCGATCCACCGTCTGTCGTCCGGGACCGTCGCCCGCGGCGTAGGCTGAGGGCGATGGAGACGCTCCTCGACCTCCTCGACGAGTCCGTCGCGAGCTATGGCGACCGGACCGCGCTCGGACTCCGCCGCGACGACGGCGGCACGATGAGCTGGTCGTTCCGCGAGCTCGACCGGCGGAGCCGGCTCGTGGCCTGGCGATTGCGCGCCCTCGGGCTCGCGCCGGGCGACCGGATGCTCACCTGGTCGCCCTCGACACCCGAGCTCCCGGCGGTCTACTTCGGCGCGCTGCGGGCGGGCGTGATCGTGGTCCCGCTCGACCTCCGGATGGCGCCAGACGCCGTCGAGCGGATCGCCGAGCGAGCCGACGCCCGGCGACTCGCGCTCGGCACCGGCCGGGACGCCCCCGACCCGCGGGAGGCGCGTCTCGAGCGCTTCCCGACCTCCACGCTCGACGCACTCGTGGCCGAGCCCGGCTCCGATGGGGCCGGCCTCGGGGGTCCCGGGGGCGACGACGTCCCGTTCGCCGCCGACTGGGAGGCGCAGCAGGATGCCTGGCCGAGGCCCCGCCCGGAGGACCTCTTCGAGATCATCTTCACCTCGGGCACGACCGGCCGGCCGAAGGGCGTGATGCTGACTCACGCCAACGTCGTCGCCACGATCGAGACCGCCCACAACGCCATCCCGCCGCAGGAGCACCGGATCGTCTCGGTGCTGCCGCTCTCCCATCTCATGGAGCAGGCCATCACCCTGTTCTACGCCCTCACCGTCGGCGCCGACATCCTGTACGTACGGAGTCGGAACCCGCGGGTGATCTTCGAGGCGACCCGTGACCACCGGGTGACGACGATGCTGGTGGTGCCCCAGATCCTCGATCTGTTCTGGAGCGCGATCGAGCGCGAGGTCGACGCGAGCGGCCGGCGAGCCTCCTTCGACCGGCTCCGGTCGATCGCCCGGCGGCTCCCCTACCCACTCCGGCGACTCCTGTTCCGGCGGGTCCACGCGCGGCTCGGGGGCGGCCTCAACCTGTTCGTGAGCGCGGCTGCGTTCCTGCCGCCGGCGCTCCAGCAGGCCTGGGAGGACCTCGGGGTCGTGGTGATGCAGGGCTACGGCGCGACCGAGTGCGGCCCGGCGAGCGCGACCTCTCGCGACGACCACGGTCTGGGCACGGTGGGGCGGACGATCCCCCCGGTCAGGATGAAGCTGGGCGAAGACGGCGAGATCCTTGCGGCGGGCCCGACCGTCTTCGCAGGCTACTGGGGCGATCCGGAGGCGACGGCGGCGGCGTTCACCGCGGACGGCTGGTACCGGACCGGCGACATCGGCCGCCTCGACGCGACGGGCCACCTGATCCTCATGGGCCGGACGAAGGACATCATCGTGCTGCCCAGCGGGGTGAACGTCTACCCGGAGGACATCGAGAACGCCCTCCGGACGGCCGGCATCCGCGACTCGGTCGTGGTCGAGACGCGGCCGGGCCGAATCGAGGCCATCGTGCTGGCCCCGGGCGTCCACGGGATGCCACTCGGGGGATCGCAGCCGGCCGGCCCCGACGCGTCCGGGCGCCCGGGAGCGACGGTGCTCGTCGAGGCGGACCCGGGCGCCGTCCGGGCCTCGATCGAGACCGCCATCCGGACGGCGAACCGGGCACTCTCGAGCCGGCAGCGGATCGTGGCCTGGCGGCTCTGGCCGGAGGCGGACTTCCCGCGGACCCACACGTTCAAGGTGAAGCGCGACCAGATCCGCGCCTGGGCCGCGATCGAGGAGCCGCTGCCGGTCCGCCAGGACGGCCCGGCGGCCGACGAAGCCGGGGGCGTGCCGGTCGGAGCGGAGAGCGGGAGTCGGCAGACGCTCGGCTGAAAGCCGGTCTGGGCCGGCTACGGCCGGATCGGGATCCCCTCGGCGAACGTCCCGAGGACGGTCGGGATCGCGGCGCTCGCCGGGTCCGGCGAGTTCGCCGGCGACCAGCTGTAGAAGACGACGCACGAGCCGTCCGCGCGCAGGATGTGCTGGGCATCGGGCACGAACTGGACGCGGCCCGGGCCGGTCGCGAGGTAGGCGGCCTGCTCGCGAGCGGCGGCGTACGCAGCCGACGCGTCCGGGAACTCGTACAGGACGATGAACCCGCCGGCCGGATCCTGGGGCAGGACGACCTGCGTCACCAGGCGCGGCGCTGCGGTCACGGTCGGCGATTCGGCCGGCCGGAAGGGTACCTTCGCGTCGATGAGCGCGAGCTGGCCGGCCCGGAGCGTCGCCTCGAGCTTCGTCCGGCAGGCGCCGAGGACCGCCGAGACGCTGGGGACGGGCGTCGCGGCCGTCGTCGGGATCGGAGCCTGGTGCGCGGCGATGCCGCAGCCGCCGACGATGAGCGCCAGCGCGACCGCGAGCGCCAGGGCTGGCGCGCGACGGCCGGGGCGGGGCGACGGCCGGCGGGGGCGATCGCCGGGTCCGTCGCAGGCCGCCAGGGCTGAGCTCATCCGGGCGGCCATTCCATCGGTCGACCGCCCAGGAGGTGCACATGGAGGTGGTCGACGGTCTGGCCGCCCCAGTGCCCGACGTTGATGACGAGGCGGTAGCCGTCGGCCGCGATCCCCTCGGCCCGGGCGAACGCGGCCGCGGCCGCGAACAGGCGCCCGACGAGCGGTCCGTCCGCCTCGGTGAGCTCGGCCGCCGAGCGGATGTGGACCCGGGGCAGGAACAGCACGTGGGTGGGCGCCCGCGGCCCGATGTCGCGGATGCCGATCACGAGCTCGTCGTCGTGGACACGGATCGCCGGGATCTGCCCGGCCACGATCCGGCAGAAGGCACACCCGGGATCGGCCGCTCGGTCCGCGGTCTCGTCCGGCTCGCGGGGCGGCGGCATCGGCTCGGTCATCGGCGGGATCGTAGCGCCGTCATCTCGCGACCGCCTCCAGGGCGACCCACTCTCCCTCGACGGTCCGGTCCACCACCCCGAGACCCGCCGCGGCCAACGCGGCCCGCACGTCCGGCTCGCGATCGATGAAGATCCCCGAGGCGAGGAGCCGGCCGCCGGAGCGGAGCTCGGCGCGCAGGTCGGCGGCGAGCGCCACGAGAAGCGAGGCGATCAGGTTGGCGACGACGAGGTCGAATGGCCCTGCGCCGCTCGGCAGGCTGCCGACCCGCGCCCGGACCCGCCGCCCGAGACGGTTCCGGCGGGCGTTCGCCCGGGTCGCCTCCACCGCGAGCGGGTCGGTGTCGATCCCGAGCAACTCCCCGGCTCCCAGGAGGCCCGCGGCGATCGCGAGGATCCCGGAGCCACAGCCGACGTCGAGGAGACGCGGCGCGTTCGCGAAGCGGCCCGCATCGGACCACCGCTCCACGCCCGCCAGGCACAGCCGCGTCGTCGGGTGGAGCCCCGTCCCGAAAGCCATCCCGGGATCGAGCGCCAGGACGACGTCGTCGGGCGAGCGGCGATGGCGTCGCCAGGTCGGTCGAACGACGAGCCGACGGCCCACCCGCAGGACCGGGAAGTGGGCCTTCCAGGCGTGGGCCCAGTCCTCCTCGTCGACGACCCGCGTCTCGAGCTCGCCGATCGGGCGCAGCCCGAAGGCCTGGAGATGCCCGAGCGCCACGCGCGCGCCGGCGACCGCCTGGCGCGCGGCGATCCGGTCGAACGCCGGGAGGTAGGCCCGGACGATCGCCGGCCGACCGGCGTCGAGGCGCGCGCCGAGGCCCTCGTTGACGAGCTCGAATCCGGGCTCGACGGAGGTCCCGCCCGGGGCGTAGCGGGTGAGGATCTCGCTGACCGCCTCGACCGCCTCGAGGTCGGCCCGGACCGCGAGCTCGAGCCAGGCGCCCGCGGCGCTCGATCCGTCCTCAGCCGCATCGGCCCCGTCGGCGGCGCTCGGCGCCGGTTCGGCCCTGGAACGGAGCTCGGCCCCGTCGCGGGCGATCACCCGAGTACGTCCTTGACCCGCTCGAGGATCCCGCCGGGGGTGTTCACCGACTCGCCGGACTCGTGGGCCAGCTCCTCGAGCAGCTCGCGCTGCTTCTTCGAGAGCTTGGTCGGGACGGCCACCTTGACGAACACGTGGAGGTCGCCGCGGACCCCGCTCCGGCGAAGGTGCGGGACGCCCCGGCCACGCAGGCGGATCTCCGCGCCGGGCTGGATCCCGGCCTTGATCTCGATCTCCTCATCGCCGTCGACGGTCGGGACGCGGACCTTCGTCCCGAGGGCCGCCTGGGCGATCGAGATCTCCTGCTCGAGGTAGAGCTCGGTTCCCTCACGCTTGAGGCTCTTGTGCGGCCCGACGTGGACGGCCACGTAGAGGCTGCCGGGCGGCCCGCCCCGGGGACCGACCTCGCCCTCGCCGGAGAGCCGGATCTGGTGCCCTTCGTCGATGCCGGCCGGGACTGCGACCCGCAGCTTCTTGCGCCGCTCGGTCCGACCGTCGCCGCGGCACGTCTCGCAGGGCGCCTCCACGATCGTCCCCTCGCCGCGGCAGCGCGGGCAGGGCTGGACGTTGACCATCTGGCCGAGCATCGTCTGGCGGACGCTCCGGATCTCGCCCCGCCCGGAGCACTGGGGGCAGGCGATCGGGCTCGTGCCCGCCTTCGCGCCCGACCCACCGCACGTCGCGCATCGGTCGAGGACCGGGAACTCGATCTCCTTGTCCGTGCCGTTGACCGCCTCGGCGAAGGCGATCCGGAGGTCGTAGCGCAGGTCCGCCCCAGCGTTCGTCCGCGGTCCCCGTCGGCCGCCCGCCGCCGAGCCGCCGAAGAACGCGTCGAAGATGTCCCCGAACCCCCCGAAGCCGCCTTCGAAGCCTCCGGCACCGGCCCCGCCGCTCACGCCGGCCCGACCGAACAGGTCGTAGGCCTGCTTCTTCTGGGGATCGGAGAGGACCTGGTAGGCCTCGTTGATCTCCTTGAAGCGCTCGTCGGAGCCGGCGTCCTCGTTGCTGACGTCGGGGTGCCACTTCTGGGCGAGCCGGCGAAAGGCCCGCTTGATCTCCGCGTCGCTCGCGCCGCGCTCGACGCCCAGGATCTCGTAGTAGTCGCGTTCGGTCACCATGCGCGGCACAGGATACGGGAGGCCGCTCCGGGTCGCGCCCCGGGGTCGGTCCGGGGTGGCGCGTGAGCGCAGGTTCGGACCAGTTTCGACCTTCGGGCTTGCGCGTGGCGCACGTTCCGACCGGGGGCCTGTGCGGAGGACGAGACAGCGGTCGCGGCTGTGCATGTCGGGCAACGATCGACCGAGAAGGGCGCCGGCCCGGCCGCGAGAGCAGTGGTTTCGTGCGTCCCGCGCAAGTGCCGCTCCGCGCGACGAGTGTGGCTGTGCCGCAGTGGACCGGTCCGGCTCGGGGGTGCACCCGAGCCCCGCGTCAGGTCCCGACCGCCAGGTCGCGCGCCCGGGCCAGCACGGCCTCGAGCATCGGGGCGGTGAGCCGGCCGGTGAACGTGTTCTGCTGGCTCGGATGGAACGAGCCCACCAGCGTCCGGGCGCCGACCCGGACCTCCGCGCCGTGGCCGAACCGCGGCCGCGGGCGGGGCAGCGGCGAGCCGACGGCCCCCAGCGCCCGGAGGACCGCATCCCAGCCGAACTGCCCGAGCGGCACGACCACCCGAACGCCGGTCAGGAGCGCGAGCTCGCGGGCCAGGAAGGGCGCGCAGGCATCGCGCTCGGCATTCGTGGGCCGGTTGAGCGGCGGCGCACAGCGGACGGCCGCGGCGATGTAGGCGCCGGTCAGGGTCAGCCCGTCGTCGGCACGTCGCGAACTCGCCCGGTCCGCGAAGCCGGTCGCGTGGAGCGCCGACCAGAGGAAGTCGCCGGAACGATCGCCGGTGAAGACCCGCCCGGTCCGGTTCCCGCCGTGGGCGGCGGGGGCCAGCCCCACGAGGAGAACGCGGGCGTCCGGATCGCCGAACCCCGGCAGTGGCCGGCCCCAGTAGGGCTCGTCCCGGAAGCGGGCGACCTTCTCGACAGCTACCGTTTCCCGCCAGGCGACAAGCCGCGGGCAGAGCCGGCAGGTCACGATCTCCGCCGCCAGCGTCGCGAGGGCGGGTCGGTCGACGACCTTGGCCGTGCTGCGGACGCGATCCGCAGATCCGGCGCGATCCGAAGATCCGGCGCGATCCGAAGATCCGGCGGGATCCGCGGTGGCCGATCCGTCGTCGTTCACGGCTTCGGCCAGCCGGTCGCGATGAGCTCGGCGACCAGCGCGGTCCAGCCAGCCTGCTCGTCGGCTCCCAGGCCGACCCCGGTCGTCCCGTCGAAGTATTCGTGGAAGGCGCCGTCCGA
>JBGPFS010000031.1:0-16873 GCA_041483455.1 Candidatus Limnocylindria bacterium
CCGCGATCCCGCAGAACGATCCGTCGACCGATTCCTTCTACCGCCACGACTACACGGCCACGTCCGGGACGCCCCACGTCAGCGCGAGCACGAACGAGTGGCAGGGCGCCGCTGGTACGCCGCTCCTGAATCGCCACTCGGAATGCGCCGATTGCCACAACCCCCACAGCGCCTCGGACGCGGCCCCGACGCAGACGACCCTCGGCTGGACGCTGTCGGGCAGGTTGTCGAAGACCTCCGGGGTGATCGTCGGCAACGGGGCCTCGGGCGTCGCGCCCGGCTACACGTGGAGCGCGCCCGTCGACCCCGCCCTCGACGAGGGGACGCCTCCCGCCCCGACGCAGTACGAGTATCAGCTCTGCCTGAAGTGCCATTCCGGCTTCACGCAGCTCCGGGCGCAGACGCCGGGCAAGCCGTCCACGTGGGCCCTGGACAAGGGCGTGGAGCTCAACCCCGCGAACGGCTCCTATCACCCGGTCGAGGCGCCGGGGACGAACGGGACCCTGGCGATGCAGAACAGCCTTGCGGGCACCTCCACGTACAAGCTCTGGAACTTCGAGGTCGGGGGCACGGTCCGCTGCGTGAACTGCCACGGCGATCCGGCGAAGCTGTCCGGGGGCGCACGCCCGGCGGCCGACTCGGACCTCGCGCCGCACGCGAGCGAGAACCGCGGCCTTCTGATCGCCAACTACCGCGATCGGCTGCTCAAGACCAGCGCCGAGGCCTATGCCGCCGGTGACTTCGCGCTCTGCTACCTGTGCCATGCCGAGGCGCCGTTCACCGACGCGACCGGGACGGCGCGGCCGGACACGAACTTCCGGTATCACGGCCTCCACGTCTCGGCCCTCCAGAAGCTCGGCAGCGGCGGGACGGACATCGACACCTCGGGCGCCGGCCAGGGGAACGCGACCTGCTCCGAGTGCCACTTCCGGATCCACTCCACGGCCCTCGCCGTCACGTCGGACGAGCGTTCGAACTCCCGGCTCGTCAACTTCGCGCCGAACGTCGGCGTCGGCTCGTCTGCCTGGGTGAGCACCGGGACCGGTTCGGGAACGTGCACCCTCACCTGTCACGGGAAGCCCCACGGCTTCGGGTACTCGTCGACGCCTGCCGCGATGACGTTGACGATCCAGCCCAGTCCCGCGACCTTCACCACGGCCGGCGACGTGATCGCCTACGCCTTCGTCCTGGGCAACCCCGGATCCGGCACCCTCGGGGGCCCTTTCTCGGTCACCGACGACAAGGTCGCCTCCGTCAAGTGCCCGCTGACGAGCGGCATCGCCCCCGGCTCGACCCTTACCTGCACCGGCTCGTACGTCGTCACCACGGCCGACGTGACGGCCGGCTCGGTCACGGACGCCGCGACGGCGACGAACGGGGTCTACTCCGCGACGGCGCGCGCGACGATCGGCGAGCCACTCGCCCTCTCGGTATTCCCGTCCTCGCCGACGTTCGCCGGGCCCGGCTCCGTGATCACCTTCACGTACCTCATCGCGAACGGAGCGGCCACGACCATGGCCGGCCCGTTCACGGTGACCACCGACCGCGGGCCGACACCCGGTATCCCCTTCACGTGCGGCACTGCGACCAGCCTCGCCTCGGGCGCGACGACGAGCTGCACCGGTGCCTACACGGCGACCCAGGCCGACCTTGACGGCGGCTCGATCGTCGTCACCGCCACGGCCTCGAACGGGACACTCACCTCGGCGGCGGCGACCGCTCGATCGGACAGCATCCTGCGGCTCCTCAAGGACGTCACCGAGCCGTCGTTCCCGGCGGCCGGCACGAACCTCCACTACACGTACCTGATCACGAACCGGAGCACGGTGCCGGTGGTCGGCCCCTTCGCCGTCTCGGACGATCGGGCGTCGGCCACCTGCCAGCCCGCGTCGACGCTCGCCGCAGGCGCCTCAGTCCTGTGCTCGGCGACGTACACGGTCACCGATGCCGACGTCGCAGCGGGCTCGGTGACGAACACCGCCCGTGGGTCGGGAGGCGGCCTGAGCTCCAACCGGGCCGTCGTCACGGTCCTCAAGCTGCCGTAGGCGATTCGGCCCGGCCCGTTCGCACCCCGCGCCCGAATCGCCCAAACCTACCCACTGGATACAGGCTGACCTGTATCTTCCGGCGCTCTCGGGGACCGACCGGGCTAGACCCTCTATCCGAAACGTGCCGCCCGACGGATGGTCCCGGAATTCGCTCAAATCGACAATGGGTCCATCACGACGAGTCCCCCGGCGATCGCCCGCGAGGCGGCGGCCCGGCGAGGCTGCAAGGAGAACCTGATGGACCAGCACGAGCCAGCGTCCCGGATCGGTCGCCACCGATCGCTCCGGATCTCCACCGCCGGGCTGCTCGCGTTCATCCTCCTGAGCGGGACCGCGGTCGCGGCCTGCACGGGCGCCAGCGGAGCCGGGGCCACCGGCCCGATGGCCACGATGACCGCCGAGATCCCCGCCACCGCGCCCAGCGCCGCGCCGGCCGACGGCACCGTGACGGGCAGCGGGTCGGCGCCGATGGACATGGTCCGTGCCGACGCCAGCGACGCCTGGGCACACCGTCCGGCCTTCGTCACCGGCGACCGGGCGACCGAAGAGGCGTACGCCTACGCGCTGTACCACCCGCAGGTCATCCAGTGGATGCCCTGCTACTGCGGCTGCGTCGGGATGGGCCACCGGTCCAACCTCGACTGCTATCTCAAGCCCGACCTGATGGGCGGCAAGACCGTGTTCGAGGAGCACGCCTCTTACTGCGACGTGTGCGTCAAGACGACGCTCCTCGCGAAACAGATGTACTCGCAGGGCAAGTCACTCCGCGAGATCCGGCAGGCCGTCGACCGGACGTTCGGCGGCGCCGCACCCGGCACGAACACCGACCAGCCGCCGGCCTGAGAGGACGCCTCCACCATGACCGCCAAGACCAGGCCGACCGACCGCGCCGCCGCCCGGCGCGTCGAGCGCGACCTCCTCGCCCAGCTCGGCCTCGGGGCCGGGGCCAGCGACGCGGAGCTCGAGAACGCCCACGATGGGATCGTCGGCTTCCTCCGGACGGCGCCGCAGGACCTGCGGTCCTGGGCCGGGCGCCAGATCTCCACGACCGACGAGGCGTACGCCCTCCTGTCCGACCCGACCGCCGACCTGGCGAGCCTGGCGCCAGCTGCGTCGTTCGCGGCCGCTGAAGTGGCCGAGACCCCGGTCGCGGGCGCCGCTCGCTCCGGCTCCGCGGTCCCGAAGACCGGCGGCCGGCGGGTGGGACCGGTCGCCCGCGCCGTCATCGCCGCCCTCGGGCTCGTCGGCGTGCTGGTCGTCGGGGTCATCGTCTACCAGTCCGGCGCCCCTGCCGTGCCCGGCTTCACCGGGACGCCCGGGCCGGACGCTTCCGCGACCCCGGCCGTCGATGCCGCCCAGGTCGCCGCATTGATGCAGAAGATCGCGGCCAACCCGAAGGACGCGGCCTCGCTGATCGGGCTCGGCGATCTCTACTACCAGGCCGGCGACTTCAAGACCGCCGCCGACTGGATGGCCAAAGCGGTCGCGGCGGATCCGAAGAACACGTCCGCACTCCTGGGCCTCGGCGCCGCCCAGTTCAACACCGGCGATGCCGCGAGCGCCGAGAAGCAGTGGCGAGCGGTCCTCGTCATCGAGCCGAAGAACCAGGAGGCTTACTACGACCTCGGGTTCATGTACCTCGCCCGGAACCCGCCGGACATGGCCAACGTGACGGCGATGTGGCAGAAGGTCCTCGACATCGACCCGACGACCACGTACGCCGCGAACGTCAAGACCCACTTCGCAAGCTTCGCCTCGCCGAGCCCGGCCGCCAGCGGCGCCCCCGCCACCCCGGCTCCCAGCCCGACGCCGAGCGGGAGCTGATCCGGTGGCGCCGATCGGGATCCTGATCGCCTTCCTGGGCGGGATCGTCTCGTTCGCGTCGCCGTGCTGCCTCCCGCTCGTCCCGGCCTACGTCGGCTACATGGTCGGGACGACCCCCGCCGGCAGCCCCGGCGCGCGGCGGGCGGCGTTCTACCAGTCGCTCGCCTTCGTGCTCGGCTTCTCGGCCGTCTTCATCACCCTGTGGGCCTCGGTCGGCCTGATCGGCTACGCCCTGCGCGACTACGTCGGGCTCCTTCGCCAGCTCGGCGGGGCGATCCTCGTCTTCATGGGCCTGCACGTCGCGGGCGTGATCAACATCGCGGCCCTCTACCGGGAGGTCCGCCTGCCGGTCGGCCCGCTGGGCGGCGCCACGATGGGCTTCGGCCCGGCGGCGGCGGCGAACCCATCCCTCCGCCGTTCGGCCCTCCTCGGCGTCGTCTTCGCCGCTGGCTGGACCCCCTGTATCGGGCCGATCCTGGGCGGGATCATCGGGCTCGCCACGGTCAGCGCGAGCGTCGCGGAAGGGACCGTCCTCCTCGTCGCCTACGCCGTCGGCCTGGCCATCCCGTTCATCCTCGTCGCCGTGGGCGCCACGGCGGTCAGCCACCGCCTCGGCTGGCTGCGCGACCACTACCGCCTGGTCTCGGCGGTCACCGGCGCGCTCCTCGTGGCGGTCGGCTTCCTGATGATCACGAACCTGTTCGTTCGCCTGTCGACCGTCTTCACCCCGATCCTCTGAGGGAGCACCGGATGAGCCAGATCGCCCCAACGCTCACGAGCGAGCCCGTCGACGACCTCGAAGGCGGACTCGCGATCTCGCCCGCGTTCCTGCTCGAGCGGGTCTGGCACTTCTTCATCTCGATGCGGACGGGGCTCGTCCTCATCCTGGTCCTGGCGGCACTCTCGCTGGTCGGGACCATGCTCGTCCAGGCGTCGCCGGGCCTCAAGAGCGACCCGCAGGCGTACGCCGCGTGGGTCGAATCGGTCCGCCCGAAGTACGGCGGCTGGACCGGGGTCTTCAACAGCCTCGGCTTCTTCTCGATCTTCGACTCGATCTGGTTCAAGGGGACCGTGACCCTCCTCATCACGAGCGTGGTGGCCTGCTCGATCAACCGGGCGCCGCTCCTCTGGAAGCAGGCGACCCATCCCCGGCTGAGCATGGCCGACACGTTCTTCGAGCACGCCCCGCTCCACGCCACCCTCAGCGGACCGTCCGACGCGGACGCGGCGCTGGCCGAGGTGGACGGCGCGTTCCGGAGCCACGGCTTCCGGACGGTCGTGGAGCAAGAAGGCGACGACATCCACCTCTATGCGGACCGCTTCCGATGGGCCCCGTTCGGGACGGTGATCGCCCACCTGAGCCTGGTGCTCGTGCTGGTCGGGGTCATCCTCGGGACGGCGTTGGGCTTCCGCAACACCGATTTCGCGGCCCCGATCGGCGCCAAGGTCGACGTGGGGAACGGCACCGGCCTGACGCTCCAGGCGACGAGCTTCACCGACTCTTACAGCACGGACAACGGCGCCCCGAGCGACTACGCGAGCGACCTGGTCCTCTACAAGGACGGCCAGCAGGTGGCGGCCCAGACGATCCGGGTGAACCAGCCGCTCCGCTACGGCGACGTCTCGTTCTACCAGTCGTTCTTCGGCCCGGCGGCAGTGATGCAGGTCAAGGACGCCAGCGGCAAGGTCCTGTTCGACGAGGGCGTGCCGCTCCTGTGGGGCTCCAACGACGGGAAGGAGCGGGTCGGCCAGTTCACACTTCCGGACCAGGGCCTGACGATCTTCGTCGTCGAGCCGCAGTCCGGCGAGGTCAGCCCGACGATCAAGGCGGGCCAGGCCCAGGTCGAGGTCTACAAGTCCGGCAGCGAGACCGCCACCGACATCAAGATCCTCGACCAGGGCAAGGCCGCCACGGTCGGCGGCCTGTCGGTCACCTTCGCCCGCGAGCGCCAGTTCACCGGGCTGATCGTCGCCCGGGACCCGGGCGTCCCGTTCGTGTGGGGCGGCGCGCTGGCCCTCGTGCTCGGCGTCTGCCTCGTCTTCTTCTTCTCGAATCGACGGGCCTGGGCCCGCATCCGGCGCGGCGACGATGGCACCACCAGCGTCCGGATCGGGGCGGTCATCCGCCACGACGTCGCCTTCGAGACCGATTTCCGCCAGTTCATCGACGGCCTGAAGCTCGCCCTCGACGGGCGCAGCGCCTCCTGAAGGAAGGGACGACACCGTGTTCAAGATGTCCGAGTACAGCTTCATCGCTGGACTCCTCGCCGCGGGCCTCGCGCTGCTGTGCTACGCGATCGCCTTCGCCTCGGTCCGGCTGGCGCAGCGGCGGAGCGTGTTCACGCCGGCCGGTGCAGGCGCGGGCGCAGGCGCCGAGGGCGGTTCCCTGGCGATGGCGAGCCGCGGTTCGAGCGGCTCGTTCGCCGTGTACGGGACGCTCATCGCCTGGCTGGCGGCCGGGTTCATCACCGCGTCGCTCATCTTCCGGACGATCGCGGTGGGCCACGGCCCGTTCGCGAACATGTACGAGTTCTCCGTCGCGTTCGCCTGGGGCGTGCTCGTCATGTACCTCTACTTCGAGCGGCGCTATCACCAGCGCGCCCTGGGCCTGGTCGCCCTGCCGGTCGCCCTGGCGATGCTCCTCTACGCGACGACGATCCCCTCGACGTCTGAACCGCTCGTCCCCGCCCTCCAGAACAACCTGCTCCTGACGATCCACGTCGCCGTCGCGATCGTCGCCTACGGCACCTTCTCGGTCGCGTTCGCGGCCGCGGTCCTCTTCCTCATCCAGCCCGAGGGCGGCCGGCGCGGCCTGCCGCGGCCCGAGCTTCTCGACGAGATCTCCTACAAGGCCGTGGTCATCGGCTTCCCGTTCCTGACCCTGACGATCGTCCTCGGGGCGGTCTGGGCGGATGTGGCCTGGGGCAGCTACTGGAGCTGGGACCCCAAGGAGACCGCCTCGCTCGTGACCTGGCTCATCTACGGCGCCTACCTCCACGCCCGCGTGGTCCGCGGCTGGCGCGGCTCGGGCTCGGCCTGGCTCCTGGTGCTCGGCTTCGGCGCCACCCTCTTCACCTACTTCGGGAACCTCTTCTTCGGTGGTCTGCACAGCTACGCCGGCCTGAACCAGCAGTAGCCCGGCCGACGCGAACGCGATGAACGGCGCCGGCCCGACCGGCCGGCGCAGGAGGACGAGCATGGACGTATCGGCCGTCAGGGCCGCGGAGGGACAGCCGAAGCGGGCAGGCGGGAGCCGGATCGCGACGCTCGCGATCATGGCCGTCACGGCGGCGGTCATCGTCGCCGTCGCCGTGATGACGAACCAGCCGGCGAACAGCGCCACCGGACTCACCAACGTGACCACGACCGGCGTCGCCACCGGTGAGCCGCCGGCCGTCGGCAAGGCCGCGCCCGACTTCACGGCCACGACGGTCGACGGCAAGGCGGTCAAGCTGAGCGACTTCCGGGGCCAGCCGGTCTGGCTCAGCTTCGGGGCCAGCTGGTGCCAGCCCTGCCGGGCCGAGAATCCCGACATCCAGGCGGCCTTCACGAAGTACCAGGCGCAGGGGCTCGTGGTCCTCCAGGTCTACATGACCGAGGACAGCGCCGCCGTCAAGGATTACGCCACCCGCGTCGGGCTGACCTACCAGAAGGTCCCGGATCCGGACACCCGGATCTCGAGCCAATACCGGATCCTGGGCATCCCGACCCACTTCTTCATCGACAGGACCGGGGTCCTCCGCCAACTTCGGATCGGCAGCCTCGATCCGACGGCCATGGACACGATGATCGCCGGGATCCTTCCATGATCGAGCCCGGGGAGCCGATCGAGGCGATCGCCTCCCAGTCGGACGGGCCGGCGACTCAGGCCGCTGCCGAAGCGGTCGGCGCCGCCGATACCGAGGCGGCCGCCGCAACACCACCCGCAGCGGCTGCCGCAGCCGCCAGACCGGCTCGCCGCGGCGGGATCGCCGGGTTCCTGGGGCGCTTGTTCGGCCGGATCCCCCGTCTCCCGCTCCGGAGCAGGCGCGGCCTCTTCCTCGTGTTCGTCCTCGTCGCCGGGGGTGGCGCCTCGCTGACCGTCGGTGGGGTCATGGCCATCAGCTGGACCGAGACCGCCGACTTCTGCGGCCGCTGCCACACGATGGGTCCGGAGCTCAAGGCCTACGAGATGTCGCCCCACCGCGAGGTCGCCTGCGCCGAATGCCACGTCGAGCCCGGCATCGCGGGCTGGGTGAAGGCCAAGATCCAGGGCACGAAGCAGCTCATCCAGGTCCTGACTGGCACCTTCCCGACCCCGATCCCGCCGCCCAACCACGACGAGCTCCCGCCGACCAGCACGAGCTGCGTGAAATGCCACGATGTCAAGCAGCTGGTGGCCAACGGCGGGCCGATCAGGCTCGTGCTGCGAACCCGCTACGAGCTCGACGAGCCGAACAGCCGGATCACGGTCGCCCTGGTCTTCCGGCCCACCGGCTTCGGCGGCACGTCGACGACACGGGGCGTCCACTGGCACATCGACTCGAACGTCACCTACGTCAGCTCCGATCCGCGCGCCCAGACGATCGACTGGATCGGCGTCACGAACCCCGACGGCTCGACCGAGGAGTTCCTGGCGGCCAAGGAGGCGCGCAACGCGACCGACGTCCGGCAGGACATCGCCCGGCTCAAGGCTGCTGCGATCGTCGACCGGCGGATGGACTGCATGGACTGCCACAACCGGGTCGGCCACGGGATCCCGAGTGTCAGCCAGGCGGTCGACAGCGCGATGACCGACGGCACGATCGACCCGACCCTGCCGTACGTCAAGCAGCAGAGCATGGACCGGCTGACGGTCACGTACGCCTCCGTGGGCGACGCGGACCACGCCATCGACGGCCTGCGCGACTACTACAGCGCCAAGTACCCGCTCGTGGCCCAAAGCAAGACCGTCGCCATCGATGCGGCCGTCACGGATCTGAAGAGCATCTACGAGCTGGTCGCCACCCCCGAGATGCGGGTCACGGCCGCGACCTACCCGGACAACCTCGGCCACCAGAACTCACCGGGCTGCTTCCGCTGTCACGACGGCGCCCACTACAAGGTCGTGAACGGAACCCTCTCGACCGAGACCATCCCCTCGTCCTGTGCGACCTGCCATACGTTCCCGCAGATCGGCGCGATCGAGTCCGGGGTGCTCATCGGCCAGCGCCCGGACACCCACGACGACAAGCTCTGGCTGTTCGACCACAAGCTGTCGACGACCTCGGCCGACCCGTCGCACCAGAGCTGCGGCGCCTGCCACACCCGCACCTACTGCGAGAACTGCCACAACACGAGCGCCGTCCAGGTCCCCCACGACCAGATGGTCTACGACCACGCCAAGGTGGTCGAGAAGATCGGCAGCCAGTCCTGCGCTGCCTGCCACCAGCCCGCCTACTGCGCGCAGTGCCACGCCCAGCAGGTCCTGCCCAACCCCTACCCCGACATCACCCCCAGCCCGTCGTCGACATCACCCTGACGGATCGAGGGGCCGAACGGCCCGACCCCGCTGCCGAACGGCCCAGGAGCTAACGACCGATGACCAGTCCCGAACGCAGACCGCAACCGGTAGATTCGAGCGCATGGTTGAGATTCGAGCGAATCCAGTTGGGCCGGAGGGCTTCCTGATGGCAGCCCTGGCCATCCGCGCTGGCGCCCGTCGCGAGTGGCTCACGATCCACGAGGCGAGCACGCTCATCGGGGTCTCCTCGGCGACCCTCCGCCGCTGGAGCGACGCGGGGGACATCCGCGCCTTCACCACCCCGGGCGGCCACCGGCGCTTCTCCCGGGCGGCCGTGATGAGCCTGGTCCCGTCGAACCGCCGCGAGCGGCCGAACCTGGAGCGCCTGGGCGAGACGACCGAACACCTCGCCCGCGTCTACCGCCGCCACCTGCGGGAGGCGATCCTCGACGCGTCCTGGATCGGGGAGCTCGCCGCCGTCGACCGCCAGCCGTTCCGCGATCAGGGTCGGGTCATCGCGGAGTCCCTCCTGGGCTTCTTCGACGCCCCGACCTCGGACGAGGCGGAGGCCGCGATCGGGGTCGCCGAGGCGGCCGCCGACGCGTACGGCCGGATGGCCGGAGCACGGGGCGCCTCGATGAGCGACACGGTCGCCATCTTCCTGCGCTTCCGGCTACCCTTCATCCACGAGCTGGCCGGCATGGCCCGCCGGCGGGCACTCGACACCGCCCAGGCCACGGACCTGCTCGAGCGTGCCACCGAGGTGATCGACCGGCTTATCGGCGCCCTGCTGCGCGGCCACGAGGCCGCGGCCCGGACCACACCCACCAGTCCAGAGGACCTCTCCCGATGACCTCCCTCGTCGCGGCGCCGGCCGCCACCGTCGTCGCGCTCGTCGCCCACGCGCGCCGGGTGCCCAGCGCCACCCGAGAGGCGTTCGCCGAGGCGCTGGCCGCGCTCCCGCCCGGCCCCGGGCTGATCGTCGTCCACACCTGCCATCGGGTCGAGGCCTACATCGCCCCGGGCTCGTACGGCGACGGGCCGTTGCCGCCAGCGCCCCCCGGGACCGTCCGGCTCGAGGATGTCGACGCCGCGGGTCACGTCATCTCGGTCGCCTGCGGCCTCGACAGCGCGGTCTTCGGCGAGGATGAGGTCCTCCACCAGCTGCGCGAGACGCTGGCCGGGCGCCGCGCGGCCGCCCGGCCGCTCGACCCGGTCCTCGACCGGCTGTTCCAGGTGGCGCTCCACGCCGGCCGGCAAGCCCATGGCTGGTTCGAGGGCTCGCCCCGCTCGCTCGCCGATCTCGCTCTCGACCGGATCGCCCAGGTCGCAGGGCCCCTGGAGGGACGCCAGATCCTGGTCGCCGGGGTCGGCCGGATGGGCCGGCTCGCCTCGTTCGCCGCGAACCGCCGTGCGATCGGGGTCACCCTCGTCAACCGGACCGACGCACGGGCCGCGGCGCTCGCGGAGGAGGTCGGGGGACGGGCGGTCCCGTTCGGCGTCGATGGCGTCCTCCCGCCCGTCGCCGGCGCGATCGTCGCCCTGGCCGGCGAGTGGCGGATCGGCCGCGAGGACGCCCGCGGGCTCGTCGAGGGCGGCGCCGTCGTCGTCGACCTCTCGTCACCGCCGGCGGTCCCGGGCGAGCTCCAGGCGGCGCTCGGGCCGCGCTTCATCTCGGTCGACGACCTGTCGAACGCTCCGGAGGTCTCGCCCCGGGACCGTCTCCGGCGGCGCCTCGAGCGGCTGGTCTCGGAGAGCGGGCGGGAGTACTGCCAATGGCTCCGGACCCGCGATGCGGTGCCGGCGATCCAGGCGATGTCGGCCGCCGCGGAGAGTCACCGGCGTGACGAGCTCGGCTGGCTCCTGCGCCGGCTGCCCGATCTGGATGCCGACGAGCGGGCGGCGATCGAGCAGATGAGCCACCGCCTGGTGGCGGGGATCCTCCACGCGCCGTTCTCGGCCCTCAATGCCGACGATGACGGGGAGCTCGAGCGGGCGGCCCGGGCGCTGTTCGCACTGTGAAGCCGAACGCGCCTCTCGGCCCGACCGTCGGGGTCGCCGACCCCCCGGTCGCCGGTCCGGCGCGGACGCTCCGACTGGGCACCCGGGCCAGCGCGCTGGCACTCGCCCAGTCGGGGATGATCGCGGACCGGATCCGGGACCTGGGCGGCGAGGTCGAGCTGGTGACCATCCGGACCCTGGGCGACGTTCGGCCCCCGGATACGACGTGGGGTGAAGGCGCCTTCGTGGGTGCGCTCGAGACGGCGCTCCTCGACGGCAGCGTGGACCTGGCGGTCCACAGCGCCAAGGACGTCCCCACGACCGAGGATCCGCGCCTCGTCATCGCCGCCTACCCGATCCGCGAGGACCCGCGCGACGCGCTCGTCTGCCGCGAGGCCGGGCTCACCCTCGAGCGCCTGCCGGCCGGGAGCCGGATCGGCACCGACAGCCCCCGCCGGAGCGCGTTCCTCCGCTCCCGCCGGCCCGACCTGCGGGTCCATCCGCTCCACGGCAACGTCGACACGCGGCTGCGACGGCTCGACGAGGGCCAGACCGACGCGCTGATCCTGGCCGTAGCGGGGCTGTCGCGCCTGGGACTCAAGGATCGGATCTCGGAGATCCTGCCCGCCGACATCGTCCCTCCGGCGCCCGGACAGGGGTCTCTCGCCGTCCAGTGCCGGACCGACGACGCGGCGACCCGAGGCTGGCTCGCCCACCTCGACGACCCTGCGACCAGGGCCGCGGTCGAGATGGAGCGGGCGTTCCTCCGGGCGAGCGGCGGCGGCTGCCGGGCGCCGATCGGCGCGCTCGCCCGCATCGAGCGCGGAGAGATCGTCCTGGTCGGCGGCTCCGCCGGCATCGAGGCTGCCCAGGCGCAGGCCGAGACCGACGAGACACCGACCGTCGCCTGGGGCGTGGAGCGCGGCCCCATCGAGGACCGGATCGCGATCGCCGCGTGGTTGGCCGCCCGCCTGTCGGCCGAGCTCGACGAGCGAGGCGGCCGGCGCGAGGGGACGGCTCGCTCGCGGCGCATCCTCGTCACCCGCACTCGCGATCAGGCACGCCAGCTCGTGGCCGCCCTGGAGGCGGCGGGGCTCGAGCCGGTGGCCATCCCGACGATCGAGCTCGAGGCCGTGGCCCCCGGCGGGCCGCTCGACGCGGCGATCGCGGCACTCTCGAGCTACCGCTGGATCGTCATCACCAGCGCCAATGGCGCCGAGGCGGCAGTGGCCGCGGCCCGGCGGACCGGCACCGATCCCGCCGGCGCACGATGGGCCGCCGTCGGGTCCGCGACCGCCGAGGCGCTGAGCGCGGCCGGGATCGCCGCCGCGCTCACCCCGAGCCGGGCGAGCGGCGAACGGATCGCCGCCGAGCTGCCGATCGAGTCGGGCGACCGGGTCCTGCTCGCCCGTGCGGACATCGCCGATGGCCGGCTGCCGGCGGCCCTCCGCGCTCGCGGGGCCGTCGTCGACGACGTCGTCGCCTACCGGACGCTCGAGGCTCCGGCCGCGTCGCGGGAACCGCTCCGGCAGGCCATCGACGAGGGACCGTTCGGTGCGATCGTCTTCACGAGCGGGTCGACGGTCCGTGGGCTACTGGCCCTGCTCGAGCCGGCCGGGCGCCGGATCGCGCTCCGCTCGCTCGCCTGCTGCATCGGGTCGTCCACGGGACAGGCGGCCCGCGACGCGGGCTTCGGCCGGGTGGTCGAGGCGCCGATGCAGACGGCCGCGGCCATCGCCGAGCTCGTCGCCGCCCGGCTCGTGCGATCCCCCGACGGACCCGCCGATCCGTCCTTCGACCCGACCTCCGACCCGACCGCGCGCGCGTTCGGAGCCACCACCGAGGCCGTCCGATGAGCGTCCGCCCCGAACCCACGACCGGGCCGCCGCCGGCCGGAAACGCGGGCTCCGAGCCTGCGGTCGCCGCCGGCCGGATCGTCCCGGACCCGGCCCACCGGCTCCGCCGGCTGCGCCGGACCCCGGCCTTGCGGGCGCTCATCCGCGAGACGCGCGTCCATCCTCGCCAGCTCGTCGCGCCGCTCTTCGTCCAGCCCGGCCGTGCGCTCCGCTCGCCGATCGGCTCCCTGCCCGGCCAGTCCCGACTCTCGCCCGACGAGGCGGTAACGGAGGCCCGGCGGCTCGCCCAACTCGACGTCGGGGCGGTCATCCTGTTCGGCCTGCCGGCCGCCAAGGACGCCGTCGGGACGGGCGCCTGGCTGGCCGACGGGATCGTCCAGGAGACGCTCCTGCGTCTCCGCGACGCGGACCTCGACCTGGTCCTCATCGCCGACACCTGCCTGTGCGAGTACACCGACCACGGCCACTGCGGCCCGCTCGACGCGCGGGGTGTCGTCGACAACGACGCGGCGATCGCCCGGCTGGCCGAGACGTCCGTCGCGCAGGCGCGCGCCGGGGCGGAGATCGTCGCTCCGAGCGCGATGATGGACGGCCAGGTCGCCGCGATCCGGGCCGGCCTCGACGGCGCCGGGTTCGTCGACACGGCGATCCTGGCCTATGCCGCCAAGACCGCCTCCGCCTTCTACGGCCCGTTCCGCGAGGCAGCCGATTCCGCTCCCGCGTTCGGCGACCGACGCGGCTACCAGATGGACCCGGCGAACGGGCGCGAAGCGCTCCGGGAGATGGAGATCGACGTCCGCGAGGGCGCCGACGCGCTCCTCGTCAAGCCGGCGCTGCCATCGCTCGACATCCTGACCCGGGCGCGCGACCGGTTCGATCTCCCGATCGGTGCTTACCAGGTGAGCGGCGAGTACGCCCAGATCGAGGCCGCCGCCCGGCTCGGCTGGATCGACCGGCAACGCACCCACCTCGAGGCGGCGACCGCGATCGCCCGGGCCGGAGCCGACTTCATCATCACCTACGCGGCGGCGGACCTCGCGACCTGGCTCCGCGAAGGGGTCGGCTGATGGAGGGCTCTACGACCCTCGGCGGCGTCGCCGAGCTCGTCCGCCGGGCGGAGGACCTGTTCCCGGGCGGCGTGAACAGCCCGGTCCGGGCGTTCCGATCGGTCGGCCGTGCGCCGCTCGTCCTCGACACCGGGCAGGGGCCGCGGGTCCGCGACGCCGACGGCCGCTGGTACGTGGACTACATCGGCGCCTGGGGACCGGCGATCCTGGGCCACGCCGACCCCGAGGTCGTCGAGGCGGTCCGCGCCGCCGCCCTCCACGGGTTCGCCCTCGGGGCCACGTCGCCCGGCGAGATCGAGCTCGGCGAGGCGATCCGGGCCGCGATGCCCTCGCTCGAGCGGCTGCGCTTCACGTCATCGGGCACCGAGGCGGCGATGAGCGCGCTCCGGCTGGCCCGGGGCGCGACGGGTCGGGATCTCGTCCTCAAGTTCGCCGGCGGCTACCACGGCCACTCGGACGGCCTCCTCGTCGAGGCGGGTTCGGGCCTGGCCACGCTCGCGATGCCGGGCAGCGCCGGCGTCCCCGGCCAGGTCGCCGCGGCCACGATCGTCGTCCCGTTCAACGACCTCGGCGCGGTCCGACTGGCATTCGAAACGCACCCCGGCCGGATCGCGGCGGTGATCGTCGAGCCGGTCGCCGCGAACGTCGGGGTCATCCCGCCGGCCGCGGGCTTCCTGGCCGGTCTCCGTGCGGTGACCGCGGCGGACGGCGCCCTGCTCATCTTCGACGAGGTGATCACCGGGTTCCGGGTCGCCCACGGCGGCGCCCAGGCTCGCTACGGGGTCCGGCCCGACCTGACGGTCCTGGGCAAGATCATCGGCGGTGGCCTGCCGGTCGGCGCCTATGGCGGCCGACGCGACCTGCTCGAGCTCGTGGCCCCGCTCGGTCCGGTCTACCAGGCCGGCACGCTCTCGGGCCACCCGCTCACGATGGCCGCCGGTGCGGCGACCCTCCGCCAGCTCGACGCCATTCGCTACGACGAGCTCGAGGCGACGGGCGCGGCCCTCGAGGCCGGCCTGCGGGCGGCCGCGCTCGAGGCGGGACGGGAGCTGGGGTTCGCGCGCGTGGGTGCGCTCCTGACCGTCTTCTTCCGACCCGGCGCCCCGACGACCACGGCCGAGGCGATGGCCTCGGATCGTGAGGCTTTCGCCCGGTTCTTCGGTGCGATGCTCGACCAGGGCATCCTCCTGCCGCCGTCCCAGTTCGAGGCCTGGTTCGTCTCGCTCGCCCACGACCCGGCCGTGGTCGAGGAGACCGTTGCCGCGGCACGCCGGGCGTTCCTGGCATGACCGAGCCGACCTCCGTCCTCCCGGTGCCGAGCCCCCTGCCGCTCGCGCGGGCCGGCGTGGGTGATCCGGCCGTCGCAGCCGACCCGGGCGACCCGGCCGCAACGCGCTACCTGCGAGCGACCCGCCGCGAGCCGGTCGACGCGACCCCCGTCTGGTTCATGCGCCAGGCCGGGCGGGCCCTGCCCGAGTTCCGGGCGATCCGGGCCGCGGCCACGCTCGTCGAGATCACCCGCGACCCTGCGACCTGCGCGGAGGTGACCCTCCAGCCCGTCCGCCACCTCGGGGTCGACGCGGCGATCCTGTTCGCCGACATCACGACTCCGTTCAGCGGCCTCGGCGTCCCGTTCGAGATCAAGCCGGGGATCGGCCCCGTCGTGGAGCACCCGGTCCGCACGGCGGCCGACGTCGCGGCCCTCCGCCCGTTCGAGCCCGAGGCGGCCGTCGGGCCGCTCCTCGAGGCGATCCGGCTCATCCGGGCCGCCTCGCCGGTGCCGCTCATCGGGTTCGCGGGCGCGCCGTTCACCCTCGCCTGCTACCTCATCGAGGGCGGGCCCTCCCGCGAGTTCCTCCGGACGAAGGCGTTCATGCACGCCGAGCCCGATGCCTGGTCGGCGCTCATGGAGGCGCTCGTCGCGATGACGGTCCGCTACCTGGGCGCCCAGGTGGCCGCCGGGGCACAGGCGGTCCAGCTGTTCGACTCGTGGGTCGGCGGTCTCGGGCCGCGCGACTACGAACGGAGCGTCGGGCCGTGGATGGGCCGCCTGTTCGAAGGGCTGGCCCCGCTGGGCGTCCCGAGCACCCACTTCGGGGTCGGTACCGCCGGCCTCCTCCGCCTCCAGGCGGCCGCGGGCGGCGACGTCATCGGGCTCGACTGGCGGATCGCCCTCGACGAGGGCTGGGCGCTGGTCGGCGACCGGGCGGTCCAGGGCAACCTCGACCCGGCTCTCCTCCTCGGCCCGTTCGAGTCCGTCGCGGAGACCGCCCGCTGGATCCTGGACCTGGCCGACGGACGGCCGGGCCACGTGTTCAATCTCGGCCACGGGGTCCTGCCCGAGACCGACCCGGACGACCTCCGCCGCCTGGTGGACCTCGTCCATGCCCACCGGCTCCGAAGGAGCGTCCGATGACCGCCGAGGCTGTCCTCCTCATGGCCTACGGGAGCCCCGACCGCCTCGACCAGGTAGAGGCCTACTACACCGATATCCGACGGGGCAGCCCACCCCCGGCGCCGTTGCTCGAGGAGCTCCTCGACCGCTACCGCGCGATCGGCGGCGGCTCGCCGCTGTCGCGGATCGTCGAGGCCCAG
>JBGPFS010000032.1:0-15883 GCA_041483455.1 Candidatus Limnocylindria bacterium
CGCCGCACCCTCTACCCCGCGCTCGAGGAGTTCCTGGGGGCCTGGACCGGTCGCGATCTCGCCGGACAACGCCCGATCCGATGCTCGACGCGATGGCCCGACGTTCGCGCGCTACGATGGCGCGAACGGGGCGTGGCGTAGTCTGGCTTAACGCACGGGCTTTGGGAGCCCGAGATCGTGGGTTCGAATCCCACCGCCCCGACCAGGCCTGGAGGCACGTACGGCGAGCTGCCCGGACCGCGGGCGACTTGCCGGTCGGCGAGCGGTCGGCCATCATGCGGCCATCCACGGATCGTCAGGAGGAGCACCGATGGGCGACAAGACCCCGAAGCGACCCCCGAAGCCGAAGAAGCCGAAGGCGCCGAAAGTCTGAGGGGGCCGGCCGAGGGCCGGTCGAGTCGATGCCAGCCGGACGACCCCGAGGCTAACCGGACGACGCGGAGCCGAGCGGCAGGCGGACCTCGAATCGGGCGCCGCCCTCGGGCCGGTTCGCCGCGGCGATCGTCCCGCCGTGGCGCTCGACGATCCAGGCCGCGATCGCGAGCCCGAGGCCGGTCCCGCCCGCCGGCGCGTCGTCGGCGCGCCAGAACCGCTCGAAGAGCCGTGGCATGTCCTCGGCGCGGATGCCCGGACCGGTGTCCTCGACCGTCAGCGACGCGTCCGCGCCTTCGGGCCGGATCCGGACCGCGACGGTCGTGCCGCCGGGGCTGTGGCCGATCGCGTTGTCGACCAGGATCGTCACGAGCTGTCGAAGCCGGACCGGGTCGCCCTCGAGGAGGCACGGCAAGGGGTCCGCGATGAGCGCGACCCCCTGCCCGGCGGCGAGTGGCGTCAACGCGCCGACCGCCTCCACCGCGATGTCGGCCAGGTCGAGCGGTGTCCGCTCGAGCTCGACGACGCCAGAATCCGCCCGGGCGACCAGCAGGAGGTCGTCCACGAGCGCGGCGAGGTGGGTCACCTCCGCGTCGATGTCCTCGAGCGCCGCGCCGACCGCCTCGACGGGCTGCGTCCGGTTCCGCTGGAGATCGGTGACGCTGGCCTGGATGACCGCGAGCGGCGTCCGGAGCTCGTGGCTGGCGTTCGCGGCGAACTCGCGCTGGCGACGCAGCGCCTCCTCCCGGCGGGCGATCGAGGCCCGGATCGGGACCAGCGCGCGCCCGGCATACAGGTAACCTGCGGCCACGGCCAGGAGGAGTGCCACCAGCCCACCGACCCCCAGGACCGTCACGAGCGTCCCGAGGAGCTGCTGCTCCGACGCCCGCTCGCCGACGACCTCGACGACGTACGTCCCATCGGTCCGGGTCACCGCGAGCGAGTAGATCCGGACGGGGATCGAGGCGACCCGGGTCTCGCGGACGTCGTGGCCGACGGATCGGGCCGCCGCCACCCCGGTCGTGTCCGGGATCCCCTCGATCGTCCCGAGGTCGCCCTGGCCCAGCACCGTCCCGTCCGGCCCCACGACGAGGGCCAGCGTGCCGGTCGCCTCGCCGCCGAACGGGATCCCGAGCGGCTGGCGATCGGGCAGGACCGGGGCGCGCGCGATGTACCGACCGATATCCTGGGCTCGTCGCTCGAGGAGGGCCGTCCCGCGCGTCGCGAGCGAGCCGGCCACCGCGCCGTACAGGACGACCCCGAGCACCGCGAGGATGAGCAGGGTCAGGCCGCCGCTCCAGGCGATGAGGCGCCAGCGGGTGCGCCGAAGCAGGGCCGCGTCGCTTCCCTCCCGCTTCGGAGTCGCCGGCGCGGCGACGTCTTCGGCCACCGTGGCCGCCAGCGCGGCCTCCGGGGCGGTCACGTCGGCCGCCACCGCGTCCGTCACGTCGGCCACCGCCGCCGCGGCCCGCGTCGTCGCCCCTCCGTTCGGTTCAGCCGGCATGGAGCCGGTACCCGATCCCGCGCACGGTCTCGATCAGCGCGGCGCCGGCCGGCCCGAGCTTCTCGCGCAGGAGGTGGATGTACGCCTCGACCGTGTTCGGCGTCAGCGCCGCCCCGTACGGCCAGGCGTAGTCGAGGATCTGATCGCGGCTCAGGACCTGCCCGGGGCGTCGCAGGAGGCACTCGAGGATCGCGAACTCGCGCGGGCTGAGCTCCACTGGTCGACCGTCCACGGTGACTCGACGCTCGAGCTCGTCGAGCGCGATCGGGCCGGCCGCGAGGTCGAGGCCCGTCCGTGGCGCTGGCCGGCGCCCGAGCGCCCGGAGCCGGGCGTTGAGCTCGTCGTAGGCGAACGGCTTCACGAGGTAGTCGTCGGCACCCGCATCCAGGCCCTCGACCCGGGCGGCCACCGCGTCGCGGGCGGTGAGCATGATGATCGGGACCTTCGACCCGCCCGCCCTGAGTCGTCGGGCAACGTCGTAGCCGGAGCCATCCGGCAACCCCACATCGAGAACGACGGCGTCCAGATCGGCGGCCTCCGCGATCGCCAGGCCGTCGGCCGCGGTCGACGCCGTCTCGACGACGTGGCGATCCTGGCTGAGCAACCGGTCGAGAAGGCGGCTCAGTCGGGCGTCATCCTCGATCACGAGCAGGTGCATGCGTCCCTCCGCGGCGAGCGTACCCGCCGGGCTCGTCGCAGGCTGGGCCGAAGGTGCTGGAGATGCCGGACCGGCCGTTGCCGGTGACCCCGACGCCGGGCGCGGCCCGGGGGCCGGTCCAGCCCGCGCCTGGCCTCGCCCGTCGCCCCGCCGCTCATCGGCTCACGCTCGCAAGCAAGGTCTGGGCGTCGACGATCGGGACCGCGAACCCGACGCCCTGGGCACCGCTCGCCTCGAGCGTGATGATCCCCACCAGGCGGCCGCCGACGTCGAGGAGCGGGCCGCCGCTGCTCCCGGTGTTGATCGCGGCATCGGTCTGGATCAGGCCGCTGAGCTTGATCGGCGCACCGGTCGTGGGATCGCGGACATCGAGCTCTCGATCGAGGGCGGAGACGATGCCCAGCGTCACGGTGTCGGTGAACGTCTCGAGCGGGCTGCCGATGGCCACGACCGCCTGGCCGACCTTGAGCGCTGGCGCGGCGGCGAGGTCGGCGGCAGTGAGCCCGGTCGCGTCCGCCCGCAGGACGGCGAGTCCGTGCTGCGAGTCGGTCTTGACCAGTGTCGCGGCGACTTCGCGACCGCCGTCGAGCGTGACCGTGAAGGTCGTCGCGCCGGCGACCACCCGGTCGGTGGTGAGGATGAGCCCGTCGGCGCTCACCACGACCCCCGAGCCGCCGCCGGTCTGGCCACGGGCGCTGAAGGGATCCGCTCCTCCGCCCGAGCCGACGATCGTCACGACCCACGGCTTGGCGTTCGCGGCGACCCGGACGATGGCGTCGGAGGCAGCGAAGTCCGTGTAGATCGCCGCCCCCGGGGAGGTACTGGCCGTGCCACCGGTGGCGGTCGCGGCAGGGGTGGCCGCGGTCTGCGTGCCGGCGCCGCCGACCTCGAGCCGGAGGACGCCATACGTCCCGGCCACCGAGAGGATCGCGGCCAGCGCGGCGGTCGCGACGGCGGCTCCGAGCCCCATCCGGCGTCCGCTCGGCGGTGCAGCGGGTGGGTCGAGCGTCGCGGGGCGACTCGGCAGCGCGGTCCAGGCCGGCATCGGCGGCGTCGCCCCGGGCGTGGTCGGCTCGACCGCGCTGGGCGCCGGCGGCTCCATGCCGCTCGGTCCGGCCGCGGTCGGCTCCGGCCCGGGTGTCGACGCCCCACTGGCCGCTGGCTCGAGCGCGCTCGGATCGATCGGGGTGGGGTCGGTCTCTGATGGATCCATCATGGCCTCGGCGAGTCGTGGTCGAACCGCGCCATCATCGGCGCGCAGCCTGAAAGAAGTCTGAAGGGCCCGCGAAGCCCGGACCGGCCCGTCGCCCCATCGTGCCAGGCGCTCTCGAACGGCACCGCGACCCGGTACCTTCGGTCGATGGCAGACCATCCCGGTGGTGGTGATAGCATCGCCGCCATGTCTGGACGGGGGTCTCGCACGGGGGCGCGCCGCGGGGGTCCGATCGGCCCGACGCCGATCGGCGCTGTCGTGCTCGGCCTCGCCATGCTCGTTGGCGCGTGCGGCGGTTCGACCCCGACGCCCACGCCCCAGCCGACCGTCGTGCCGACGCCCACGCCGGACCCGCACCTGACCGAACCAGTGTCGGCCGGTCGGATCCAGCAGGCGCTCCAGAAGGCCGGGTTCGCGATCACCGCGAACAGTGCCGATGCGGGGGTCCAGGGCGCCGAGCCACGGACCACGTTGAACCTGACCTACGAGTCGTGGCCGCTCCTGATCGTCGAGTACTCGAGCACGGCAGCTCTCCAGACGTCGACCGGCTTCGATCCGAAGCGCAAGCTCGTCCTGGGCGAACCGCCGTTCGAGTTCGCAGCGCTCAACCTCCTCATCCAGTACGGTCCGCACACGAGCAACGGCGCACCGACCGCCCCGGAGCCACGCTTCGTCGACGCTGCGCGACGGCTGGTCGCAGTCCTCGATCCGCTCATCGGCCCGCTTCGCGAGCGAGCCGTGGCGCCGGTCCCGCTCCCGACGGCGATCCCGACCGCCGGCGCGAGCGCATCGAGCGCCGCGGGCACACCGAGTGGAGCCGCCAGCCCGACCCCCTGACCAGGCCAGCCGCGTCAGCCAGCGGAGCCCACCGAAGGCGAACCCGGCATTCCGGCGCAGCGGCGCACCGCGAACCGCCGCCGGGCGTTGCGCGGTGAGAAGCTCCACCTTCGTCCCCGCCCGCCGGTCTGCTAGGCTCGTGGCCGGAGTCGATCGCCGTGGCGGCCTGGGGTCCGGATCCGCCCGGCCGGGGAGTGCTACGAGGGAGACGGATCGGATGGCCGGCGTTCGGAACCGGACGCGCGAGGGTCGGGCTGGCGAGGAGGTCTCGGCCCTCGACAAGCGCATCATCGAGCACCTCCAGCAGGACGGGCGTCGTCCGTTCACCCAGATCGCCGCCGATCTCGGGGTCTCCGAAGCGGCGGTCCGGGCACGGACGAACCGGTTGGTCGCGCGCGGGATCATCCAGATCGTCGGGGTGACCGACCCGCTCAAGCTCGGTTTCCAGCAGATGGCGATGGTCGGGATCCGCTGTGAGCGGGACCGGCTCATCGAGGTTGCGGAGACGGTCGGCTCGTTCCCGGAGGTCGACTACGTCGTCATCACGGCCGGCACCTACGACGTCCTGATCGAGGTGGTCTGCGAAGACAATGCCGCGCTTCTCGACTTCCTGGCCGAGCGACTCCGGGCGATCGAGGGCGTGCGCGACACCGAGACGTTCGTCTACCTGCGGATGGTCAAGCAGACCTATCAATGGGGGACTCGCTGACGTCTATGTCCGCCACGGGCACGGCCATCCTCCTGGGGCTCGCGATCGTCGCCAACCTGGCGATGATGGCGACCGTCGTGCTGGTCCCGCTTCCGGCCGCGCGTCGCGCCCGAGCCGCTCGGATCGCGCGGCTCCAGGCGCCGCAGCGGGCGGTCTCGCCGCTGGCGGTCGCACCGGCCGTCGTACCGGGCCTGGCCATCGCCCGTGCCCAGGCGGGTCGGGGAGAGGTGCCGGTCGCCGCCTACGACCGGGTCGTCCGGGTCGTCGCCTGGCTGTTCATCCTCTCGGCGGCCACGGTCGTCGCCGCGAGCGACCTCTGGCGCGCGGACGTCGATGCGATCCTCGTCCTGCTCGCGGTGGCCGGCCTCCTCCTGCTGGTCGTCCACGAGGCGCTGCCGCCCGGGCTCCTCGGCTCGCTTCGCTACGTGGTCGAGGGCTCGGTCGGGATCAGTCTGGTCACGATCCTGATCCTGCTCACCCACGGTGCGGCCAGCCCGTTCTTCTACGCCTACCCGCTCATCGTCGTGGGTGCGGCCCTGGTCATGGGCTCGCGCGTGACCGTGGTGCTCTCCGCGGCCGCGACCGTCGGCTATGGGGCCGCGGTCGTCGCCCAGCCGGACTTCCTGCCCGTCCGGCCGGAGGTGCTCGTCACCGCCGGGCTGAACCTGGCCGCGCTGCAGCTCCTCGTCTACGTCGGAATGGTCGTGGCCCGCGAGCAGCGTCGGGCCCGCGACGCGGCGATCGCCCTCTCCAACGTGGATCCGCTGACCGGGCTCTACAACCGCGACTTCCTGTTCGCCGCGATCGATCGGGAGATCCAGCGGAGCGCCCGGTCACGGCGCGGGTTCGGCCTCCTGATGATGGATGTCGACGGATTGAAACCGGTCAACGACCGGCACGGCCACTACTACGGGGATCAGCTCCTGCGAGCCGTCGGGGCGGAGATCCGGGCCGGTGTCCGGCGGATCGACACGGCCGCCCGCTACGGGGGCGACGAGTTCGTGGTGATCCTGCCCGAGACCGATCCGACCGGCGCCCTCACCCTGGCGGCGAAGATCCGCCAGGGCGTGGCCGGGCTCCTCCTCGAGTCGCCCGGCGGGAGGATCACGACGTCGCTCTCGATCGGGGTGGTCACCTATCCGCGCGACGGGTGGAGTGCCGACGAGCTGATGATCCGCGCCGACCAGGCGATGTACGGCTCGAAGCGGCTCGGCAAGAATCGAGTGGAGGGCCCGCCCGCTGTAGCATCCGTCCCGTGACCGGCTTCTCCACCCGTGCCATCCGGGCGGCGACCCGCCCGCCGCGGGTCGACCAGCGCCCGAACGCGGTCCCGATCTACCAGGCCGCGACGTTCTCGGCGGCCGATGCCGACGAGCTGGGCGAGATCGCGAGCGACCTCCGGCCGGGCTACGCCTACGCGCGCCTCGACAACCCGACGGACACCGCCCTCGCCGAGGCCATCGCCGAGATCGAGGGCGCCCAAGCCGCCCAGGTCTTCGCCTCGGGGATGGCCGCGATCCACGCCGCGCTCGCGTCGGTCCTGCGAGCCGGCGACCGCGTGGTGGCGACCCGGGCGATCTACGGCTCGACCCGCTCGCTCCTCGCGACCCACTTCGGCAGGCTGGGCGTGACGACCGAGTTCGTCGACGCGACCGACCTGCCCGCCGTCGAGGCCGCCCTGGCAGTCGGCCCGACCCGGGTCCTGTACGTCGAGACGATCTCGAACCCGACGATCGTCGTCGTGGACCTGGCGGCCCTGGCCCGGCTCGCGCACGCGAACGGGGCTCTGCTCCTGGTCGACAACACGTTCGCCTCGCCCTATCTCTGCCGGCCGCTCGAGCTGGGCGCGGACCTGGTCATCGAGTCGGCCACCAAGTTCCTGGGCGGCCATTCCGACCTGCTGGCCGGGACGGTGGCCGGTCGGAGCGATCTCGTCAGGGCCGTCCGGGCGGTCGAGATCGACACGGGCGCCACGCTCGCCCCGTTCGCCGCGTTCCTCGTCCTGCGCGGGATCGCCACCCTCGCGCTCCGGATGGAGCGCCACTCGGCGAGCGCGTCGACCCTGGCCGCCTGGCTCGAGTCGCAGCCCGGTGTCCGGCGGGTCTACCACCCCTCGCTACCCAGCCATCCCCAGTCCGCGGTCGCCCGGCGCCAGCTCGCGATCCCCGGCGGCATGCTCGCGTTCGAGGTGGAGGGTGGCCGGGCCGGTGGCCGGGCGTTCATCGATGCGCTCACGATCCCCGAGCTGACGGCCTCGCTCGGGAGCATCCATACGATCGTCGCGCATCCGCCGACCACCACCCACCGGCAGCTCAGCGACGCCGAGCTCGCGGACGCGGGGATCGCGCCCGGCTTGCTGCGCTGCTCGGTCGGGCTGGAGGACGTCGAGGATCTGCAGGCCGACTTCGAGCGCGGTCTGGCGGCCGCAGCCGACGCCGCCGCTTCGGCCGACACCGCCGATCCGGCGATCCCCTCCGCCCCCCAGCTAGCCGCGCCTGCCGGCGCTTAGGCGCCGGTCCCCGGGAGGCGCACCATCGCGACCCTGATCGCCGACCGTCCGGAGCGCACGGCCCCGGACGTTCGGCACCGCTCGCGCCCCGACCCGCTGGCCCGGATCGGGTTCGCCGTCTGGTCGCTGTTCACCTCCGTCAACTTCGCGGTCGCCCAGATCAGCGTGCTGGTGGTGATGGGCGTGATCGGGATGACGGTCCGCCAGCTGCCCGGGTTCGCGTTCCGGACGCCCGCCGACTATGGGACCCAGATGGGCCTGATCCACGACCGCTACGACGCGTCGCTCGGGCCGGAGCTGGTGGGGTTCCTGGAGCGGCTCGGGATCTTCCACGTCTTCACCACGGCCTGGTTCGGCGGGGCCCTGGTGCTCCTGGCGATCTCGATCGTCATCTGCACGCTCGACCGGACGCCCCGGCTGTGGCGCCAGTCGGCCGAGATCCGGGTCGTCCAGCCGGAGCCGTTCTTCGACCCGATGTTGCCCGAGCGGGCAGCCCTCGACGGGGTGACCGCCGCCGACGTCCGGTCCATCCTTCGCCGGCGCGGGTTCTCGGTCCGCCAGGCCGAGGTCGACGGGACCGTCTACCTGTACGGCGATCGACATCGCTGGGTGAAGATGGCGACCCTGCTCACCCACCTCGGGCTGATCGGCTTCCTGGCGGCGGCGGCCGTGACCAGCCTGTTCGGGTTCGAATCGGGGATCCTGCTCGCGACAGGCGAGAGCCAGCCGATCGCCGCGATCGGCACCCCCGGCCTGCTGGTCGTCAAGAGCTTCGGGTTCGAGGCACCGCGTCGCCCCGACGGCTCGTTCGCCGACTTCACGACCGACCTGGCCGTTTACCAGGACGGCCGGGAGCTCGCCCGCAAGGTCATCCGGGTCAACGATCCGCTGACGGTGGCGGGCTACACCTTCCACCAGAACGGGTTCCGGCCGGCGCCGGACCTCGTCATCCGCGACGCGCAGGGCGCGCCGCTCTGGGTGGGTCCGTACGCGCTCCAGGATTCCGTGGCGGGCTCGCCGCACGGGATCCTGTCGGTGCCGGGCCGCGACGTGGGCCTCGAGATGCTCCTCACCAAGGCCGCCGATGGGACGTCGGGGATCCTCTTCCTGCCCAACCGCCCGACCGGCGCGCAGAATGCGGACGGGACGCCCGAGATCGGGACGCTCACCCCGTTCTTCGTCGCGATCGGGGCGACCGGTGGGTCGCGCGACACGGACTTCTATGTCGAGGTCCGGGGCATTCAGGGCGCGACGGTGCTGATCGCGAAGCGCGACCCGGGCGCGAACATCGTCTGGCTCTCGTTCGCGCTGCTCATCCTCGGGATCGGGATCACGTTCTATTTCCCGCGCCGGCGGATCTGGGCGCGCCGCACGGCCGACGGCGCCCTGGCGCTGGTCGCTCGCTCCGATCGCTACGTGGACGTCGGGCGCGAGTTCGGGCGCCTCCTCGAGGACCTCGTGGGGGCCCGTCGGCCCCCGGCAGCTGCGGGACCGCCCGGCGCGGGTCCGGCGACTCCGTCGCCAGTGCCGCCGGCTGAGGCGCCGAACACCCCCGAAGAGTCGCGGGACGCCCCCGAAGAGTCGCGGGACGCCCCCGAAGAGTCGCCCGCGTGAGCACGCTCGGCGACCTCCGCGCCTCGCTCCTGCCGACCGCGGAGCCCGTCGCCCCCATCAGGGAGGCGGACCTCGCGCGCGAGGTGGCCTGGGTCCGGGTCCTGCGCGCGCGGGTGCCCGCCCTCGAGGCGCTCGGGCCGGGGGATCTCGCGATCGCGCCGGCCGGGGCGCTGGCGATCGTCGCGCCCGGTCCCGCCGAGGCCGCCGAGCTCGTCCGCGAGTTCGTCGCGGCGCGGGCCGCCGGCGTCCTCCTCGTCGCGGGCGATCCCGATGCCGTGGCCGGTTCGGATGCGCTCGAGGCCCTGGGGCGGGCGGCGGTCGACGCCGGCGTGCCCGCCTTCCGGCTCGGCCGGCTCGACGTCGCCGCGCTCGAGCGGAGCGTCATCGGCTTCCTCGTCAATCGCCAGGCCGAGCTCGACCGGCAGGCCGGCCTCCTCGAGGCCCGCCTCGAGACCCTCGCCCTGGAGGGGGCGGATCTGGTCGGCCTGGTGGCCGCGATCGGCGGTTCGCTCGGGCGGGCCGTGGCGCTCGAGGGTCGGCGCGGCGACGCCCTGGCCGTCCATGCCCCGGCCGACCTGCCCGGCGCGGCGGACGACGTGCGGGGCTACCTCGCCCGGCCCCGGGCCGTCGCGCTCCGCATCGCGCTTCCCGCGCAGCCCGGTGCCCACGGCCGGCGACCCACGAGCTCCGGCAGCCTCGCCCTGCTGGGCGCCCGACCCGCCAGTCCACTGGAGCGATCGGCGGTCGACCGGATCGCGGCGCTGCTGGCCCTCGAGCTGGTCCGGGCCGAGTCGGTCCGCCGGGCCGGCGACGTCGCGGCTCGCCGTGGCGATGCACTCCCGACGGACGGCCCGCCCTGGGTCGTCCTGCTCGCGGAGCAGGCGACGCCGGGGATCGCCCTGACGATCGACCAGCGCGACGAGCTCCGGCGAGAACTCCGCCTCCTGGCCCCGGCCCGCCGGCTCGGCCTCCGGGGCGACGCGGAGAGCCTGGAGCTGCGGGTCGTCCTGGCGGTCGGACGGGACGACCCGGCCGGCATCGTCCTGGCCGGGCGGATCGCCGCGTTCCTCGGCCGCGGGGTGGGGGTCTCGCGGCCGTTCGACGACCCATCGGACCGTCCGGCGGCCGAGGCCGAGGCGCGGGCCACGCTCGAGGCGGCGCGCGGTCTGCCGGCAACGCCGCGGGTCGCCCGCGCGGATCGCCTGAACGCGTACCGCCTGCTGGGCGGGCTGCACAACCTGTCGGACGGTCCGCGCCAGGCGCGGCTCCTCCTCGATCCGCTCCTGGCGACGGCCAGCCGAGAGGAAGCGCGCCGGGCGCGACTGGAGACGCTTCGGGCGCTGCTCGACCACCCGAGCCCGGGCGAGGCGGCCGCCGCGCTCGGCGTCCACCGCAACACGATCGCCTACCGGGTGCGCCGTCTCGAGGCCGAGACGGGCTGGGACCTGGCGGATCCGGAGTTGCGGCTGGCACTCGGAATCGCCGTCCGAATCATGCAATCCGCACAATCCTAGTCGAGCCGCTCCGGTCTGGAAGGGCAGCTCCGGCTGGTATCCTTCGCCCATCGCACTCTGCGCCTGCGGAGTTTCGTGCTCTGAGCACAAACCGCGGGCCGAACCCGACCCGGCCGGCCCCGTGGCCCCCGGACCAGCCCATGGGAGGTTCCATCGATGGAGGCTCGCGCGGCCGGCGACAGCGGCAAGATGATCGCCGCGGCCAAGACGAAGGGGATCCGCTTCGTCCAGCTCCAGTTCACCGACATCATCGGGGTGGTCAAGGCGGTCACGATCCCGATCCACCGGCTCGAGGACTCGGTCAAGCACGGGACGTGGTTCGACGGCTCGTCGATCGAGGGGTTCACCCGGATCGCCGAGTCGGACCAGTACCTCATGCCGGACATGAGCACGTTCTCCGAGATCCCCTGGCAGCCCGGCGCGGGCCCGCGCGGTACCGCCCGGGTGATCTGCGATGTGTTCACCCCGAACGGTCAGCCGTTCGTCGGCGACCCGCGCCACGTCCTGCGCCGCCAGGTCGAGCGGGCAGCGAAGATGGGCTACAAGGTCAACACCGGCCCGGAGCTCGAGTTCTTCCTGCTCCGGCGCGGCGAGGATGGGGCGATCGAGCCGCTCCCGCACGATCAGGCCGGCTATTTCGACTACTCGACCGACCTGGCCCAGGAAGTCCGCCAGGACATGGTCGATGCCCTGGAGGCCTTCGGCATCTCGGTCGAGGCGGCCCACCACGAGGTGGCGGCCGGCCAGCACGAGATCGACTTCGAATACAGCGACGCCCTGACCACCGCCGACAACGCGGTCACCTTCAAGTTCACCCTCAAGGCGATCGCCCAGCAGCACGGCCTCTACGCCACGTTCATGCCGAAGCCGATCCACGGCATCAACGGCTCCGGGATGCACACCCACCAGAGCCTCTATTCGATCGCCGAGAAGCGGAACGCGTTCGCCGACCCGACGAACCCGTACGGCCTGTCCGACGTCGCCCGCAGCTACATGGCCGGCATCCTGACTCATGCCCGCGGGATGATCGCCGTCCTCGCGCCGCTCGTGAACTCGTACAAGCGGCTGGTCCCGGGCTACGAGGCGCCGACCTACCTGACCTGGGGTCGGACGAACCGCTCGGCGCTCATCCGGGTGCCGATGGTCTCGCCCGGCAAGTCCCTCGAGGGGACCCGGGCCGAGGTCCGCTGCCCCGACCCGTCGTCGAACACCTACCTCGCCTTCGCCGTGATGATCGCGGCGGGCCTCGACGGGGTGGAGCGCAAGCTCCAGCTCGCCGACCCGGTCGAGGAGAGCCTCTTCGAGATGGACGCTTCGCGGATCGCCGAGAAGGGGATCCAGGAGCTGCCGGGCACGCTCGGCGAGGCGCTCGACGAGCTCGAGAAGGATCCGGTCATCTGCGAGGCGCTGGGCGACCACGTCCTCGGCCACTTCCTTGACGCGAAGCGCCGGGAGTGGGATGAATACCGGACGCAGGTCTCCGACTGGGAGGTCGACCGCTACCTCGAGCAGTTCTAGGGTCTTCGGGCGGGGTCCGGGCCGGCGACGGTCCCGGCGCCTCTCCGGGCCGATCGCGGCCCCGGCACATCCCGGGCCATCGCGGCCGCGGCACCTTCCGGGGCCATCGCGGCACGTACCTCTCGGCGTCCCCCGGCGCGGGCGCGGGCCTTCGGGTCCGCGCCCGTCCCGTTTCCGCGCGCGCGCCTTGTGGGGAACGTTCCGGCAACGCGTCGCAGAACCGCCATGGTTCGCAGTCCCATCGTCATGGGAGTCCTCACAGCCGCAGGGCCCGGCGCAGAACTGCCATGGTTCGCCGGTGCATACGCGAGCTCATCGACCGTGCTCCGACGGCGGATCGTCGCTCGGTCGGTCCCCGATCACAAAGACGTAGACATGGCGGTTCTGGCGCGTGCCCCGAATGCGGTCACGAGATCGGACCGGTCGATGACTCGCCGATGAGCGACCGCGAAGCCAGCCACGTAAGGATGGCGGTTCTATGGCGAACTTCGACCGAAGACGACGCGCGGGCGGTCACGCCCGGATGGGTCGAGCTCGCGCGGCCACCGTGGCGGCGCGGCTGGGGACGGCGCTCCGCGAAGCCCGGTGGCGCAGCGGCTTCAGGCAACGGGACGTCGCGGACCGAGCAGGGATCTCGCAGTCCTTCGTGAGCCGGTTGGAGCGTGGACGGGCCGTTTGCGTGTCGCTGGAGACTTGGTCGGTCGTGGCGGCCTCCGTCGGCGAGCAGTTCGTCGCCTTCCTCGAGGCGGCTCCGGGCGCCGATCGACCCCGAGACCTCGAGCATGTGCGTCGTCAAAGCGCGGTCGTCGAGATCGCCGCTCAGGGCGGGTGGGTCGCGAGGCCGGAGCTGGCCCTCGATCCCGGGCTCGGGCGATCTCGCTCGATCGACGTCGCGCTCGTGCGTCCGGACGCACGGCAGGCCGTCGTCGTCGAGATCTGGGACTGGTTCGACGATGTCGGCGCCGGGTTGCGCGGGCTCGATGCGAAGGTCGCAATACTCGCGGCGCGCCTCGAGAAGGAGGCGTCAGGATCGGACCGGGCACCGGGATCTACCCGCGATCCGCGGCCTTGGACCGCCCGCGGGCTGTACGTCGTGCGGGAAACCCGGCGCAACCGGACGCTCTTGGACGAGCTCCGGCCGCTGTTCGCGGCGCGGTTCGGTGGCTCCTCGGTCGGCTGGCTTCGGGCGCTGACTGACCCGGACGTCGCGCCGCCTGCGGGCGACGGCTTGCTGTGGAGCGACCGAGCAGGCGGGCACCTGCGGGCGAGCCGGCTCACGCTCACGAGACGATTCGGGCCGGCCGCTGGCTGACCCGACCCTGCCGACCGCAGGGGCCGTCAAACGGCAGCGTCGATGGACTACTTCGATGGGCCAAGGTGTGGCACCATCCGGGGCGATGGAGACGCAGGATCCGGTGGCCCAGGACACGACCGCGACGGCCGGCCTGAACGTCGCCGCCACACCGGCCGGCGCAAGCCCACCGCCGGCCACGAACCCACCACCGGCCACGAACCCACCGCCCGCCACGAACCCACCGCCCGCCACGAACCCACCGCCCGCCACGAACCCACCGGCCGGCGCCGCCCCGACGGTCGACGTCAAGCCGGCCCGTTCGCTGTGGCTGCTGTCGATCGCCCATGCCGTCAACCACGCCCAGGCGGTGCTGCTGCCCCTGATCTTCCTGAAGATCATCGACGAGTTCCATGTCGGGGTGGAGACGATCGCCTTCCTCGCCGCGGCCGGCAGCTTCTCGTCCGGGATCGTCCAGCTCAGCTACGCCTCGCTGACCCGGCACGTCTCGCGCCGACGATTGCTCGGGGCCGGCGGGATCCTGTTCGGCGGAGGGTTCGCTGCCCAGGCGCTCGCGTCGAGCTTCGGAACCTTCGCCATCCCGAACATCCTCTCCCGGATCGGCGGCTCGCCCCAGCATCCGGTCGGCAACGGCCTCCTGGCCGAGCAGTTCCCGACCGAGCGGCGCGGCTTCGCGATCAGCGCCCACATCGCCGGCGGGAACGTCGGGACGGTCGTGGTGGCGCTGGTCGGGGCGCCGCTCATCGCGGTCGCCGGCTGGCGGGGCGCCTCGATCGTGTTCGGGCTGCCGGCGATCGCGATCGCCGCGGCGATCCTCCTGCTCATCCGCGAGTCGGGCAGCGACCAGGAGGCGGCCCGGGCCCACGGCAGCGTCCGCGATGCCTTCCGGACGATCCTCCGCGATCGCGACCTGCGCTGGCTCTACCTCACCTCCGTCCTGGGCGGCGGCGGCCGGGGGCTCGGCGTGGTGAACCTGTTCGTGCTCATCTACCTGACGAAGGTCATCGGCCTGGGCGAGGCGACCTCCGGGCTGATGTACGGCGCGCTCATCGTCTTCTCGGTCCCGATGCCGCTCGTCGCCGGCTGGCTCTCCGACCGGATCGGCCGGAAGCCGCTCATCGTCGGGGTCTACGTCGGCGGGGCGGTCGGGTTCATCGCCTTCCTGCTCGCCGGTTCGAGCCTGGTCGGGCTGTGGGTCGGGATCCTGATCATGGGCACCTTCAGCTTCGCCGAGAGCCCGCAGCTCCAGGCGCTCCTCGCCGACATCGCGCCGCCCTCGATCCGCGACGCTTCGTACGCGGTCTACTTCACGCTGGCCTTCGGGATCGGCTCGC
Organism: Candidatus Limnocylindria bacterium; assembly: GCA_041483455.1. Lineage (GTDB taxonomy): Bacteria > Chloroflexota > Limnocylindria > Limnocylindrales > CSP1-4 > JBGPFS01. The sequence goes on from JBGPFS010000032.1 coordinate 15,095, forward strand.
TCTGGACCGCCGTCTACGGGCTGGTCATCGACGCGGCCGGCGAGGCAACCGGCGTCCCGATCGTCTTCGGCCTGATGGCGGTCACGTTCCTGCTCGCAGCGCTCGGCACGCTCCCGATCCGGGCCGAGCAGCGCGCCCGGGCGAACGCGGCCCACGAGGCGACGCTCGGAGAAGGCTGAAAGCGTGGTGAGGCGCGGCCGTCAGCGTCGCGGCCTGGCCCGCCGACGAGGTCCGATGCAGGCCAGAGGCGATCAGTAGCTGATCACCCGATCGGCCTCGAAGGCCAGTTCGACGAGGCGGGCGGGCGAGGCCAGCGTGGCCGGCAGGCCGCCGAGCGTCTCGGAGCTGATTCCCCGCGCCTTGCTCGACATCCCGGACAGGAAGAACCGGGCGCCGCCGCTGATCAGCGCGTCGACGTGCTCCCGCAGGCCGCCGGTGCCGATCCCATGACCAGCGTCGAGCGTCTCCGGTCGAAGGATCCCGACCCCATCCCCGGCGATGAAGAGGTCGACGTCGTGTCCCGCTTCGAGTGCGGTACGGGCGACGAGCAGGCCGAGCGCCGCTCGGGTCGGGTTCTCGGGACCGGTCGCGATGTGGACGAGCAGGCGGCCCATCTCCGAACCTCCTTCGGTCGGCGCGGCGGACGGCGAGGGCGGCCCGGCCGGCCGTGCGGTATCATCCCCTAGCCCTGTCGCAACGGGCAACCCTCGGTCGGGGCGTGGCGCAGCTTGGTAGCGCGCATCGTTCGGGACGATGAGGTCGGAGGTTCAAATCCTCTCGCCCCGACCA
>JBGPFS010000033.1:0-15708 GCA_041483455.1 Candidatus Limnocylindria bacterium
AGCTGCGCCGAATGCGGCTCGATCATGGTCCGCAACGGCAGCTGCTACAAGTGCCTCAACTGCGGCAGCACGAGCGGCTGCAGCTAGAACCTACAACCCCGTCCCAACAGGAAGCCCCGCCCATGACGGGGCTTCTTTGTGGCTGCGCTCTCTCGAAATACTGTTACCACTTCCGTGAGTCCCTGGCCGAGATCGACACCCTTCACGGGTTGACACTGTACTCAAGGCCGAGTACATATGTACTCATGCCTGAGTACGACGCGGGAGCTCTGGTGTTCGGGAGATCAAGGATCCGACAGCGGATCCTCGCTCTGATCGTGGAACAACCCGAACGGCGATTGCACCTCCGGGCGATCGCTCGCGCCGCGGGGACCAGCGCAGGGACGGCAGCGCGCGAGTTGATGCGTCTCCAAGAGGCGGGCCTCCTCCGGCGGGTCCGAGAGGGCAACCAGGTCTACTTCGAGGCACGACCGGACCAACCGTCGTTCGGGCCCATTCGCGAGATCGTGCGCCAGACCTCGGGAGCCCAGTGGGTCATCCGTCGGCACCTCACCGGGCTGGTCGGCGTTGAGTCGGCGGTGATCTTCGGATCCTATGCTCACGGCCGCATCAAGCCCGACTCGGACGTCGACCTCTTGATCATCGGGTCTCCGGATCGCGACGACCTCACGGAACGGCTGGAGATGGCTCAGCAGGAGATCGGTCGGCCGGTCAACGAGGTCGTGATGACTCGGGAAGAGATGGATCGTCGACGCGCCCGGAAGGACCGTTTCCTCGAGTCGATCGACTCGCATCCGTCGATCGTCGTCGCCCCGTAGCCGATGAGGCGACCCGCGACGTCGGTCGTCGATCTGGTCGCCGAGCGTCGCCTGGTCCAGCAGGAGCCTGACCGGACGACGTTGGCAGCGGTGCTCACGAATGCCGAGCGTGACATCGCGGCAGCCGATGCTAATCGATCGGGGTTCAGTCCCTGGACGGAAGTCATGCTCTACGAGGCCGGCCTGAGGTGCTCGAGAATCATCGTGCAGGCGGCCGGCTATCGGATCGACGCGGGTGCCGGCGCCCATCGCACGGCGATCGACGCCGCCGACGCCCTGACAGGACGCGCGCGGCACACCGTCTTCGTTCGGCTTCACCGCATGCGACGGCGACGCAACGAGTTCATGTACGAGACCGCGGCCGACCCGACGGAGCAGGACCTGGCCCAGGCCCGACGGGATGTGGTGCTCCTGCACGAGGTCGCCCGCAAGGCACTCGAGGCGATCTCATGAGCGTCACGGCTCGACGCTTCGCGACCCCGCTCCTCGGCCAGCAATGCGATCAACAGATCGCCGACGTCATGCGCCAAGCGAATTGAGCCGGCGCCCTCACCCGCCCCGACCAGTCAGTCGAGCAGCAGGCCCACGACGGCGACGAGCGGCGGGACAGCCTGAATGAGTGCGGCGCGGAGGAAGCGCCGGTCGTAGGCGACGAGGACCCCGCCGGCAGCCGCCATCGGCCCACAGGCCAGGAGGATCAGCGCCCGTCCCTCCGAGGCGTGCCCGACGTTCATCGCAACGACACCGCCCGCCGCGCCGATCGCCAGGAAGGGCCTGGCCTACGTGTATCTCGGGCCGGGCGTCCAGCTTCCACCGATGCCCGACCCGGCGCCCGGCTTCGCGGACCGCCTCACCGAGGGCGGCGCCGCGGACCTGCTCCAGTCATGAGGAAGTCGCGGACCGAGGCGGGGAGGGCGGGGGTGTGGGCATGATCGGCATGCCGGCCATGGTAGCGGCGACGGGTGCGACCTCAGGCGGTCGCCTCGGCCCGACGGCGCAGCTCGGCGAGGTAGGCGCCGAAGCCGGCGACGGTCTCGCGGTCGCGGCCCGGGTCGTACGGGGCCCGGGCTTCAGAGGTTCGCCGGGGCCCGCCGTCGCCCGAGAGGATCGCGCGGTCGCCGGCGGCCTCCGCGAGGCGGCGATCGAGCGTCAGGAGCCGACCGTCGACGACTTCAGCCAGCGCGAGATAGGCGGCGTCGTAGGCGCTGAGGCCGTGCGCGGCCATCCGGCCCACCGCCAGCAGCAGGGTCGGGCGGTCGATCTCGACGGTCTCGAGCTCGAACTCGTCGATCTCCCGGAGGGCTTCCACGGCCTCCTGCCTCCGGGCTCCGTAACGGCGGACGAGCACGTTGAGGACTTCCAGCCAGAAGTGGCCGGGCACCATGAGGCTCGCGCCGCCGGCCGGCGACCGCAGCACCGCCCGGAGCAGGCCGTGCCCCGGCTCGCGCCGGATGATGGCGACGATCGCCGACGCGTCGATGACGATCGGCTCAGGCATCCGGCGCCCCGGGATCGTCGCGTGCGCGCTCGGCCCGGATGGCCTCGACGGCCGACGGGCCGCCGGGATGCTCCCGAGCGAACCGCTCGCCGAACGCCTCGAGCCGATCCAGCGCGGCCAGCCGGCGTCGCCGGACCTCTTCCGGGTCGGGGTCGAGCCGCCGGCCGTCCTCGACGGAGACGAGGTACGCGAGGGGTCGGTGGTCGCGCTCGATGAGGAAGCGCTCCCCGGCGGATGCTTCGTCGAGGATCCGCCCGAGCCGCCGCCGGAGATCGAGGGGCGTCACGGTTCTCATGGCTCCCCATGATAGTCAGCCGTGATAGCTCGTCAAGACGACGCAGCGGAGCGTCGCGGCCGGGTGGGCCCGGGCCGTGGCGACCCGACTGCGACGGGCCGGAAGCCATCCGCCCGCTATCCTTGACAGGTGAGCCTCTACCGACTCGATGAACCGCGCGAGCTCGTCAAGCCGACCCTGGTCGCCGCGTTTGATGGCTGGGTCGACTCCGGCGCAGCCGCCACGACGGCCGCGGGCCTGCTGGCGGAGGGCGGCGAGGTGGTCGCCACCTTCGACGCCGACCTGCTCTTCGACTTCCGCGCCCGGCGACCCACGCTCCAGATCGTCGACGGCCGGCTGGCCCAGCTGAGCTGGCCCGAGCTGACCATCCGTCGGTCGCGGATCGGCGAACGCGACCTCCTGGTCCTGACCGGGGCCGAGCCTGACTTCCGCTGGCACGAGTTCGCCGCCGAGGTGGCGGAGCTCGCCGGCCGGCTCGGGGTCGTCGAGTGGATCAGCCTCGGCGCGATCCCGGCCGCGGTCCCCCACAGCCGGTCGGTGCCGATCCTCGGGACGGCCTCGGCGCCCGGCCTCCTCAAGGGCGACGTCCGGCCGGGACCCGACGGCCTCCTCCGCGTTCCCGCGGCCGTCCTGTCGGTGCTCGAGATGACGCTCGGGCAGGCCGGGACCCCGGCCGTCGGCTACTTCGCCCAGGTCCCCCACTACGTCTCGGGGGCGTACCCAGCCGCGGCGCTGGCGTTGATCCGGGCCGTCGAGCGCCACCTCGACGTCGAGATCTCCACGGCCCGGTTGGCCGAGGAAGCCCGTCAGACGCGGACCCGCCTGAACGCCGCGACCTCCGCCGACGATTCGACCCGCCAGTACGTCGAGCGGCTCGAAGCGATGGTCGACGAGGAGCGCCTGCCGGCCGGGGACGAGCTCATCTCGGACATCGAGCGCTTCCTGCGCGACCGGGGCGCTCCCGGGGGCCAGGGCGGCGGCCTCGTCAACTGACGTCCCGGATGCGAGGAGTCCGATGACCTTCGTCCCCGACGCGTCCCTGGCGGAGCCGCTCGAGCTCGACGACCGGCGCCTTCGGGTCCCCGGCACCCGGAATCTCCGCGACGTCGGTGGCTACGCGACTCGCGACGGCCGCCGGACCCGCTGGCGGACCCTCTACCGGACCGATTCGCTCGACCGGCTCCCGCCGTCGGCCCAGGCGGATCTGGTGACGGTCGGACTGCGCTGCGTCATCGACCTGCGCTGGCCCCATGAGCTCCTCGTGGCCCCCAGTGTCTTCGCCGATTCGGACCAGGTGAGCTATCGGAGCATCCCGCTCCTCGAGGACGACCCGACGCCGGAGTTCGGGCTCGCCCACACCTACCGCCACATGCTCGACGAGCGGGCGGACCAGCTGGTCGAGGTGGTCCGGGCGCTCCTCGCGCCGGGCGGGCTGCCGGCGGTCATCGGCTGCGCCGCGGGCAAGGACCGGACCGGCGTGACGATCGCCCTGCTCCTCTCGACGGTCGGCGTGCCGGCCGAAGTGGTTGTCGCCGACTACCTCCTGACCGGCGAGGCGTTCGCGCGGGCCGAGGCCGACGAGCACCTCGAGGCGGACTGGCGCGAGGGTCCCCTCCTGGTCGACTGCCCGCCGGAGTACATGCTGGCGATGCTGGAGCACCTCGAGCACCGCCACGGGGGCGCCGCCGAGCTCCTCCGGCGCAACGGCGTCGCCGAGGACGAGGTCGAGCGGCTGCGGGATCTCCTCACCGAGGTCGCCTGACCCGCCACGCTCTGCGCGATGTCCGCGCCCATCGCCATCCCGACTTCGATCCTCGCCGATCGCCCACCTCTCGAAGCCGGAGCGGTTCCACTGGCTGGTCTCGCCGAGCTCGACGATCGAACGCTGCGAAGGCCTAGCTGTCGCGCCCCCGCAGGAGCGAGACCCGGAACGGCCGCAGCTCGCCCCGGGCGAACCCGCCGGCGATCACCGGATCCTCTGCCATGATCCGCCGGGCCGCCGCCTCGTCGGGCGCCTCGAAGACGCAGATCCCCGTGTTGACCGGCCCGAGCGTCGGCCCGACGAGGATGACCGCGCCCTCACGAAGCAGCCGCTGGAGACGCTCGAAATGGATGCCCCAGACGGCGATCTCCTCCGGGGTCATCGTCGTCGCGAAGTCCTCCCGCGGGGCGTGGATGAAGTAGACCCACTCGGCCACGCCAGACCTCAGGCCCCGTTCGCCGCCCGGAGCGCTGCCTTGTAGGCGCGCTTGCCGGCCTGGTAGCTGGCGAGCGCCTCGGCCGAGTCGACGTCGCCGAGCGTCGGGTGATCCGGAACGACCGACTCGAGGCCGGGCAGCGCCAGCCCGAACCGCTTCATCAGGACCGCCGCGATCGTCCGGGCCTTCATCTCGCCGATGCCCGGCAACCCGCGCAATCGCCGCTCGAGGTCGCGCCCGTCGCGGGCCCCGGTCCAGACCGCCATGGCGTCGCCACCGTGATCGGTCGCGATCGCCGCGCAGAGGGCCTGGACCCGGCCGGCCATCACTCCGGGGAACCGGTGGAGCGCGGGTCGCTGGACGAAGAGAGTGACGAGCTCCAGCGGGTCGAGCGCCGCGATCTCGGCGGCATCGAGCGGGCGGCCGAGCCGACGCTGGAGCTCCAGCGGACCGCTGAACGCCTTCTGGACGGTGACCTGCTGGTCGAGGGCGAACCCGATGAGGAGGGCGAGCGGCGAGCTGGCGAGGAGCCGGTCGGCCTCGTCGTCGCCGGTGAAGTGGATCCGGTCGGGGGCGGTCGTCGTGGTCATGACGGGGATGGTAGCCGCGCGGCATCGCGGCGGGAACCCCGGACAGGGATGACAATGCGCGCATGACCGACGAACGCCCGACCCTCCCGCCGACCGGATCCCCGAGCGAGCCGTCCACCGCGCCCCCCAGCGAGCCCGCGTCGGGCGAGCCGTCGGGCCTCGTTCCGACCTCCCAGCCGACCGAGCCCGCGACGGGCGAGCCCGCGGTCGCGGAGCCCGGGCCGCCGTCCGCAGTCGCGGAGCCCGGATCGCCGTCCGCCGGGCCGCCCGGTCGACGTTTCGGGCCGGTCGCACTGATCACGGCCGGGGTCGTGGGCGCCGCCCTGTTCGGGGCCGTCGTCCTCGCGGCGACGAACCTGGGTGGACCTGCCCCGAGCCCCAGCCCCAGCCCGGATGCCTCGATCGCGGCGTTCGCCGCCGGCCGGACGATCGGCCGGGCCGACGCCCCGGTAACGGTCGAGATCTGGGCCGACTTCCAGTGCCCCTACTGCAAGCTCCTGACCGAGGCCGTCGAAGGCGGCCTCGTCCTGCGCCACGCGCCGGTCGGCGACGTCCGATTCGTCTACCGCGACTTCGCCTTCCTCGGCCAGGAGTCGGTGGACGCCGCGATCGCAGCCCGGTGCGCGGACCGCCAGGGCGCGTTCTGGCCGTACCACGACCTCCTGTTCGCCGCGCAGCAGGGCGAGAACCAGGGTGCCTTCGCGCAGGATCGGCTCGTCTCGCTCGCGACCTTCGGAGACCTCGACACGGCGAAGTTCAGGGCCTGCCTGACCGACAAGACGGCCCTGGCCGAGGTCGCCGCCGAGACCGAGACCGGCAAGGGCTATGGCGTGAGCTCGACCCCGACCGTCCGGGTCATCGGGCCGGGAGGGACCCAGCTCATCCTGGGGATGAAGGACTACGCGACGTTCGAGAAGGCGATCGAGGCGATGGCCAAGCCGGCCCCGAGCGGCTCCGCCTCCGCCTCGCCGTCGCCGGCCGAAGGCGGTTCGCCCGTCGCCAGCCCGGCCGCGTCCCCGAGCCCGTAGCGGCCCCGACCGGGGACCGGCGCCGGCGATGGACCGCCACCTGTCCGTCTCGTACCTCGGGCACGCCACGCTGCTCATCGAGATGGACGGCATCCGGATCCTGACCGACCCCACGATCCGCGAGCGGATCGGGCCGCTCGAACGGCAGGGCCCGCACGTCCCTCATGCGGCGTATGAGGGGATCCACGCCGTCCTGATCAGCCACCTCCACCACGACCACCTCGACCTCGCCTCGCTCCGGCGGCTCCGTCCCGTCCCGCGCCTGATCGTGCCGCGCGGGGCGGGGCCGCTCCTGCGCGAGGCCGGCTACCGGGATGTCGACGAGTTCGAGCCGGGCGGCCAGACGACCCACGGGCCGCTCCGGATCCGGGCAACCGCCGCCGACCACTCCGGCTTCCGGCTCCCCTTCGGCCCGACCGCGGTCGCCCTCGGCTTCGTCATCGAATCGTCCGCTCGGCGGGTCTACTTCGCCGGCGATACCGACCTCTTCCCCGCGATGGCCGGCGTCGCCCCGGACGGGCTCGACCTGGCGCTCCTGCCGGTCTGGGGCTGGGGTCCGACGCTCGGGCCCGGGCACATGGACCCGGTCCGGGCCGCCGAGGCGCTCCGCCTCCTCCGCCCGCGCCAGGCCACGCCCATCCACTGGGGCACCTTCTGGCCGCGCGGGATGGGTCGCGTCCGGCCGAATCGGCTCCGCCAGCCGGCGCACGAATTCGCGGCCGCGGCCGCCGAGCTCGCCCCGGAGGTGCGGATCGCGGTCACCTCGCCGGGCCACCAGATCCACCTCCACGGGCGCTGAGCGGCGAGGTGCGCCAGACCCGAGCGGCGAGCGAACTCCCGAGGCGCGGCACGTGCTGAGGCGCGGCGGGGGCTTTACGACCGGGATACGATTCAGTCGGGTGGACGCGGAACCGACCGATCGGCGACGCGCACCCGATGGCTTCGGTGAGGTCCGTGACCGTGGCGTATCGAGGCGACGAACCGGCGACGACCGGACGGAGCGACCGGACGCGTAGCAGCGTCCCGGCACTGCCGACGACAGCCGACGAGACCCGTGGCACGACGAACCTCGCCACGATCCCCCGGGCGGGGAACATCAGCACCGACACCCGCGCCGGCTGAGTCGCGTCGCCCGGGCGAGGGGAGCCCGGGAGGCCGGATCGAATGCGACCCACGCTCATCCAGCGTGGGTCGTCCGTTGTCCGGGCTTGGTCGGGTCCGGCGGTCTTCGGTTAGACTCCGGCGCGACGGATCACGACAGAACGCCCGGATCGGCCGCCCTCGGCGCCCACCCATCCCGCCGGGCGGCCAGGAGCACCGCTTGACCTTCGACACGCTCGGCCTGGGGGCCGACATCCTCCGCACGATCGAGGAGGAAGGCTACACCGAGCCGACGCCAGTCCAGGCCGAGGCGATCCCTCCGGTCCTGGCCGGCCGCGACGTCCTCGCCGCCGCCCAGACCGGGACCGGCAAGACGGCCGCCTTCACCCTGCCGATCCTCGAGCAGCTGCGCGGCCACGCGAACACGAGCTTCTCGCCCGCCCGGCATCCCGTCCGGGTCCTCGTCCTGACCCCCACCCGGGAGCTGGCGATGCAGGTCGCCGAGGCCATCGCCACGTACGGGCGGAACGTCCCGCTCCGCTCCGCGGTCGTCTACGGTGGCGTCCCGCTCGACCCCCAGATCAAGGAGCTGCGGGCCGGGGTGGAGATCCTCGTGGCCACGCCTGGCCGGCTGATGGACCACGTCGGCCAGCGGACCGTGAACCTGACCCAGGTCGAGATCCTCGTCCTCGACGAGGCGGACCGGATGCTCGACATGGGCTTCATCCCGGACATCCGCAAGATCGTCGGGATGCTCCCCCACCGCCGCCAGACCCTGATGTTCTCGGCCACGTTCTCGGACGAGATCCGGCGCCTGTCGTCGGAGTTCCTGAAGAACCCCGTGACGGTCGAGGTCGCCGCCCGGAACACGGCGGCCGAAGGGGTCGAGCAGGTCCTCTACCCGGTCGACCGGGAGCGCAAGGAGGAGCTCTTCCTCCACCTCATCCGGCGCGACCGGATGGAGCAGGTCCTGGTCTTCACCCGCACCAAGCTCGCGGCCAGCCGGCTGGCCTCGTACCTCGACCGGCGAGGCGTGCCGTCCGTCGCCATCCACTCGGACCGCAGCCAGCCGGAGCGGACGCGCGCCCTCGATGACTTCAAGCGCGGCGAGGTGACCTGCCTGGTCGCCACGGACGTCGCGTCCCGCGGGCTCGACATCGAGGAGCTCCCGTACGTCGTCAACTTCGAGCTCCCCTTCGAGCCGCAGGACTACATCCACCGGATCGGGCGAACGGGCCGGGCGGGCTCCACGGGCATCGCGATCTCGCTGGTGTGCCTCGACGAGGTCGAACTGCTCAAGGGCGTCCAGCGGCTGCTGAAACACGCCATCCCGTATCGGGTCATCGACGAGTTCGTGCCCGACCGCTCGGTCGACGTCCGGCCGCTCCGCGGCTTCGGGCCGATCGGCCGGGCAGCCGGCGCGGCGCACCACCCCCACCTCAAGCCGATCCGCGCCCCCTCGGGAGGCGACCGGGCCCGCTGAGGCAGGGGCACTGAGGCGGGCGGCACTGAGGCAGGGGCACTCAGGCAGGCGCCCTCAGGCAGGCGCGCCGTGCTGCGCCGGTGCCACTACCCGAGCCGGCCGATCCGTGCCACGACCGCACCCGTGAGCCGGGCCAGGTCGGCCGGGGCCAGTTCCAGGTCGAGGCCGCGCCGGCCGGCGCTGACGTAGATCGTCGGGTGGTCGAGCGCCGTCGCGTCGAGGACCGTCGGGTGACGGCGGCGCTGGCCGAGTGGGCTGATCCCGCCGACGACGTAGCCGGTCGCCCGTTCGGCCACGGTCGCGTCGGCCATGGCAGCCCGACGGCCGTCGACGGCCGCGGCGAGAGCCTTGAGGTCGAGCTCACCGGCCACGGGGACGATCCCGACGACGAGCCGGGCATCGTCCACGAGCGCGAGGAGGGTCTTGAAGACGCGGCCGGGCTCGACGCCGAGCGCCTCCGCGGCCTCGAGCCCCCACGAGGCGCGCCCGTCACGCCCACGGACGTTCGTCGCCGCCGGGTCGTGAGCGTACTCGTGGACGACATGGGCGACGCCGGCCCGGTGCAGCGCGTCGATGGCCGGGGTGCCCCGTCCGCTCATGGGCCGGATTATCGGGCGGGGATCGGGGTCCCGGGCGAGGTCACGGCCACGAGGACGGGCCCGGCGCTAGACTGGGCTGGCGGACGGGTACGAACGACAGCGCAGGAGGGAGCATGGATACCCGGAGGATCGGTGCCGAGGCGGTCGGCACGTTCACGTTCTTCCTCATCGGCCTGATGGCCGCCCTGGCCTCGGGCGGCAGCGTGATCGCCATCGCCTTCGGCTTCGGGCTCGGCCTGTTCGTGGCGATCATGGCTTTCGGGGCCATCTCGGGCGGGCACTTCAACCCGGCGGTCACGGTCGGGGCCTACCTCGACAAGCGGATCGACTCGCAGAACGCGATCGGCTACATCGGAGCCCAGATCCTCGGCGGACTCGCCGCGGCGGCGCTCATCCTGGTGATGACGAGCCAGGCGATGGTGGCCAAGACGGTCACGGCCCCCGGCAACGGCCTCGACGACCTCCGGGTCCTCGCGGTCGAGACGGTCTTCACGGCGATCTTCGTGCTGGTGATCCTGACGACGACCAAGTGGGCACCGAACCACGCCGGCTTCGCGATCCCGCTCACCCTGGTGGCGATCCACCTGGCGCTCGTCCCGTTCACCGGCTCGTCGGTCAACCCGGCCCGCTCGATCGCGTCGGCGGTCATCGGGGCGGACCTGTCGCATCTGTGGGTCTATCTCGTCGGGCCGGTCGTCGGCTCGGTCCTCGGCTGGGCGGTCTACCGCTGGTTCGCCGTGGACGAGGCCGAGGCATAGCGCCCGGGATGCCCGAGACTCGGCCGCTCGGCGCGGCCGAGCTCCTTCGGTCGGTCGGCCTGCTCGCGGACGGGCCGGCGGTCTATGGCAGCCCGATCCGGGCGGCCGGTCCAGGCGTCTACGTCATCGAGCTGGCGGCGCCCCTGCCCAGCCCGCCGATCGATCTCTCCACGGTGGGGCGCTGGATCGAGCGGGTCCCGGGCCTGACACTCGACGACGCCCGACCGATCGGCAAGGAGCTGGCCGGGCGGCTCGCGTCGTTCTGGCTGCCGGAGCAGACGGTGCTCTACATCGGGGCGTCCACGGTATCCGTCGCGTCCCGGGTGGCAGCCGCGGCCCGGACCCCGCTCGGCGATCGGAAGCCGTATTCGGGCGGCCACTGGCTCAAGACCCTCCGCGAGCCCGAGCGACTGCGGGTCTGGTGGGCGACCACGGATGCCCCCGAGGAGTACGAGGACGGGCTCCTCGCGGCGTTCGCGGCCGGTGTTCCGGCCGGCTCGGCCGCGGCCCTGCGGGACGCCTCGGTCCTCCTGCCCTGGGCGAACCTCCAGGCCGTGACCGGAGAGCGGAAGGTCCACGGGATCCGCGGCTCCCTCCTGGCCGACGAGGCCGGTGGACCCGTGACCGATGCCCAGCGACGGGCCGCGGCGGCGGCGGCGACCGGGGCCGCGGGTCGTGGAGCCGGGGCCGCCCAGAAGCGGTCCGCGGCCGACCCGACCCGCCGGACCGGCATCCTGCGCTCATCGACCGCGCTCCGCGCCGGGCCGTCGGTCCGGCGCGCGTCGCCCGCCCGGCCGGCGGCCGGCGCCCCGTCCGGCGGCCGGGCGTTCACCGGTCCGACGAAGGCCCCGCCGCCGCCCGTTCGTCTCTCTGCCGAGGGGATCGCCCGGCTCCAGGCCGAGCTGCTCGAGATGACGACGGTGGTCCGGCCGGCGATCGTGAAGCGGATCGCATCGGCCCGCGAGCTCGGCGACCTCAAGGAGAACAGCGACTACCACGAGGCCCGCCGCGAGCAGTCGTTCGCCGAGGGCCGGGTCCAGCAGATCGAGGACCTGCTCCGGCGGGCGGTGCTCATCCCGGCCGACGAGAGCGCCGATGGCGGAGGGACGGACGGGGCGTCGGGCGGCGTCGGCCCGAACGGCCGTGCCCGGGGCATGGAGACGCGTCGGGCGACGATCGGCTCGACGGTCGTCGTCGAGGACCCCCACGGCGAAGAGGCGACCTACCGGATCGTGGGGCCGGCCGAGGCCGACGTCGGCGCGGGCCGGATCTCGGACGTCTCGCCGCTCGGCGCCGCGTTGCTCGGCCGGGCGGCCGGCGATGAGGTGGAGATCGTCGTCCCGTCCGGCCGGCGGATCTTCCGCGTCGTCGAGGTCCGCTGACGGCGGTGGCGGCGTGAAGGTCCTGCACTTCTCGGACCTTCACCTCGACGCGCACTTCGCGTGGGCGGGGCCGGACGCCGCCAGGAAGCGGCGCGAGAACCTCCGGACCACGCTCCTCCGGATCCTCGAGCTGGCCCGCACCGAGCAGGTCGACGCCGTCCTCTCCGGCGGCGACCTCTACGAGCACGAGCGGATCACCCCGGACACCTCCGAGTTCCTCCGCGGCGCCTTCGCCGCGCTCGACCCGATCCCCGTCTTCCTCGCTCCGGGCAATCACGACTGGATCGGGCCGTCGAGCGTCTATCAGCGGGTCGGCTGGACACCCAATGTCCACGTCTTCCGCGAGGACCGCCTGCGGCCGGTGGAGCTGGCGCCCGGCGTCACGCTGTGGGGCGGCGCCCATCGCGCGCCGGCCAACACGGACGACTTCCTGGCCGACTTCCGGGCGGATCGGGCGGGGGTCAACCTCGGCCTGTTCCACGGCGCCGAGCGGGGTGGGCTCGCCTTCCAGGAGCCGGGCAAGGCGCCGCACGCGCCGTTCGACGCCCGGGAGATCGAGGCGGCCGGCCTGGACCACGCGTTCGTCGGCCACTTCCACGCCCCCCGAGACGCGGCCCGCCACACCTACCCCGGCAACCCAGATCCGCTGGAGTTCGGCGAGGAGGGGGAGCGCGGTGCGGTCATCGCCACGATCGGCCCCGACGGCTCGGTGGAGCGGCGGCGGGTCCGGGTCGCCACGAGCGAGGTCCACGACCTCGCGGTCGACGTGACCGGCGCGACCACCCGCCAGGAGATCCGCGACCGGCTCGCGCTGGCGCTCGTCGGCACCGATGGTGCGGTCCGATTGACCGTGACCGGCGAGGTGGCTCCCGAGGTCGAGCTCGCCCCGGCCGACCTCGAGCCGCTGTTCGCCGGGCTCGATGGGCACGTCGTCCGATTCGGGGACCTCCGCCCGGCCTACGACCTCGACGCCCTCGCCGATGAGGCGACGGTCCGCGGCCAGTTCGTGCGCGACGCCCGGGCGGCCGGGCTCGACGGGGCCACCCTCCGCCGGGTGCTCGTGACCGGCCTGCGCGCGCTCGACGGACGCGGCGACCTCGAGGTCGTCTGAGATGCGGATCGAGCGGGTCACCGCGCACGCCTTCGGGCCGCTCTCCGATGCGACGCTGGACCTCGGGCCGGGGATGACCCTCGTCTATGGCCCCAACGAGGCCGGCAAGTCGAGCTGGCACGCCGCGCTCTACGCCGGCCTGTGCGGAGTCCGACGCGGCAAGGGCCAGCCGGTCGTCGCCGACCGCGAGTTCCGGGACGACCACAAGCCGTGGGACGGCGAGCGCTGGGATGCCGAGGTCCTGGTCCGTCTGGCCGACGGTCGCCGGATCGAGATCCGGCAGGACCTGGCCTGCCGGGTCGACTCGCGAGCGACGGACGTCGCGCTGGGGACCGACGTGTCGAGCGAGATCATGTTCGACGGCAGCCCCGATGGCTCGCGCTGGCTCGGCCTCGACCGCCGGGCGTTCCTCGCCACGGCCTGCATCAACCAGGCCCAGCTCCTCGCGATCTCCGACGACCCGGGCCTGCTCCAGGAGCACATCCAGCGAGCGGCTGCGACCCGTGGGACCGACGCCACGGCAGCCGCCGCGCTCGACCGCCTGGAGACGTTCCGACGGGTCCAGGTGGGCGAGGACCGCGCCAACAGCACGAAGCCACTGCACCGGGCGAAGCTCGAGCTCGATGAGGCGCTGCGGGACCTGGGCACTGCCCAGCGCAAGCATGCGGCCTTCCTCGAGGCGGCAGCCGAGTCCGACGCGGCCGGCGACCGGGCCGACCGGGCGGAAGCGGGCCAGCGCCTGCCGGTCGCCGCCGTCGCGGCCGATCGGGCGGCCGTGGCCCGGGCCCGCGCGGATCGCGCAGCCGAGCTCGAGGCCCGCCATCCCGAGGGTGCTCCGGCCGGGTTCGCCGCGTCGGACGACCTCGGCAACCGGGTCGCCAGCGCGCTCGACGCGTGGGATCATCGGCCGACGACGGTCGCCCTGGACGGTCCGAGCGCCGGGGCGCTGGAGCTGGAGCTGCGCGGCCTGCCGGCCATGCCCACCGGCGATCTCGACCTCGCCGACGAGGTCCTCCAGGCCCGGACGGACTACGAGCGGCGGCTCGAGGCCCGGCGCCTCGCGGCAGAGCCGCCTACCGAGGGACCCACCGAACCGGCGGCCCACGGCGACATCGAACTCCCACCCGCGGCCGAGAGCGAGGGCCGGCCTGGCGGCTCGACGTCCCGCCGACCCCTGGTCCTCGCGACTGGTGCCGTCGGCGCGGCGGTGATCGGACTCGAGGCGCTCGCGCTCGGCTTCCAGGTCGTGAGCGCGGTGCTCGTGTTCATCGCCGCGACCCTGGCCGCTGCCGCCATCGTCGACCGCCGGATCGCCGTCCCGGGTCGTCCCGCCGGCGCCGGGGCGGCCGGGGTCGATGCCGCCGCGGCCGCCCGGCTCGAGATGGCCCGTCGTGAAGCGGAGCGCGAACGTGCCTCCCGAGCGTCCGCCGTCATCGTGGCCGAGCGGTCGGCTGCCCTCCGTGACGCAGAAGCGACCCTGGCCGCCGTGCTCACCGCCCACGGCACGGTCACCGACCCGGACGCGGATCTCGAAGCCGCCTTCAGACAGTACCGGGCCGATTGCCGCTCTCGGGCGGAACTCGCCCGGGAGGCCGGCCGAGCGGTGGCCCTCCAGGAGGCGATCGTCGCGCGCCAGGATCTGGAGAACCGGGCGCGAGAGCGGACCGAGCGGCTGGCCGCGATCGAGGGCGACCTCCGGGCGCTGTCGAGCGATGCCGGCATCGCCGGCGCGCCCGAGACCGATCCGGCGGCGAACGCCTCGACCCTCCGCGAATGGCTCGACCGACACAACCAGGAGACCGGCACCCGGGAGGCGGCGCTCCTGGAATGGCGGGAGCTGCAGACCCTCCTCGACGGGCGGACCCCGGCGGACCTGGAGGAGGACGCGATCCGGCTCGACGGTCGCGCCCGGGAGCGCGCCGCCGGCCTCGATCCCGCGACGATCGTGGCCGCGCGAGCCACGCTCGGCTCGGACCCGGATCGGAAGCTCGCCGACCTGGAGACCGTCGCGAACGAGTCTCGAGCCGAAGCGGCTCGCGAGGCGGGTCGTCTCGCCGAGATCGAGCGAGGGCTGCCCAGCGTCGCGGAGGCCGAGGAGCTGGCCGAGGCGGCCAGGACGGAGGTCGATCGGGTCACGGACCTCGACGTCGTCCTCCAGACGACGATGCGCCTGCTGCGCGAAGCCGAAAAGCGGATCCACCGCGATCTTGCCCCGCTCCTCGGGGCCGCGATCGCGGCCCAGCTCCCCCGGATCAGCGGTGGGCGATACGTCGAGGCGGCCGTGAACCCGGCCGATCTCGCGATCCGGGTCAAGACCGCCGACGGCGGCCAGTGGCGTGATGCGAAGCGGCTCTCGCACGGCACGCGCGAGCAGATCTACCTGCTCCTCCGCCTCGCGATGACCCAGCACCTCGTCCGCGAGGACGAGGTCGCACCGCTCCTGTGCGACGAGGTCACCGTCCAGTCGGACCAGCGCCGGGCGACCCAGCTGCTGGAGCTCCTGCACGAGGTGAGCCAAGACCGGCAGGTGGTCGTGTTCACCCATGACGAGCGGGCCCTGGCCTGGGCCGAGACGGCCCTCGACGGCGACGCCGACCGGCTGATCCGACTCGAGGAAGCTGCCTGACGGCCCGGCGCCTCAGCTCGGGGCGGCGAGATCCCGGCGCGGGAAGACGGCCAGCGCGTAGGCGATGAAGACGGCGGCCGCCGCGATCGGAGCCGCGAAGTCGATCGGCTCGAGGGCGCCGGCCAGCGCCTCGCGCGGCACCAGGTAGTGGAACAGCGAGTACGGCTGGAGCCCCTTCGCGTCCGGCCACAGGGAGCCGAGGATCTCCAGGAAGTAGCTCA
>JBGPFS010000034.1:0-15500 GCA_041483455.1 Candidatus Limnocylindria bacterium
GCCAGGAGGAGCGCTGCGCAGACCAGCATCGACAGGTGGAAGGCCTCGGTGCTCGCGATCCGGGCGGCTGCGGCTACTGCCTCGGAGACACCCGCCACGGGCGGGTTGAGCGGGGAGACCTGCTGTCGGATCGCCGCCGACGCCACGTCGAGGCCGGGCACCGCCGCCGCGAGGGCTGCGTAGAAGGTCGAGGAGAGCACCACGAAGATGAGCGCCGCCAGCAGCGGTTGACCGACCCGCGAGATGGCGTTGTTGATCGCCGAGCCAAGGCCCGCGTTCCGGCCCGGGACCGAGCCCATCAGGGTCGACGTCAGGGGCGCCACCACGAACGAGAGCCCGACCCCGAAGGCGAGGATCCCCGGCAGGACGTCGACGAGGGTGGAAGGAGGCGGCCAGAGCGACCCCGGATCGGCGAACGACGCCCGCCAGGCGGCGCTCGAGGCGGGGATCCGGGCGAACCAGAGGAGGCCACCGGCCATGAGCAGCGGTCCGGCGACCAGGAATCGTCGAGCCCCGTGGCGGCCCGCCAGCGACCCGATCCGGGTCGACAGGACGGTCAGCAGGACCCCGGTCGGCAGCCCGATCGCCCCGCCCGCCAGCGCCGTGTAGCCGAGCACCCCCTGGAGGAACAGGCTCTGGAACCCGAACACCACGTAGAGCGCCCCGTAGATGAGGAACGTGGCGAGGTTGATCACCGCGAAGGTCCGATGGCGGAAGAGTTCCAGCGGGACGAGCGGGTCGCGGCGCCGCGCCATCAAGGGCAGGAAGGCGATCGAGCTCAGGGCTCCCGCCGCGAGCGCGCCCCAGGCCAGCGGGTCCGCCCAGCGGTATTGCTGGCCCCGGATCGCCCCGAACGCCAGGCCGCCCACCGCGAGAGCCACGACGACCGCGCCCGCCCAGTCGAACCGGCCGCTGGCTTGCTCGTCGTGACTCTCGTCGACCGACGTCGTGGCCAGGATGAGCGCGCCCACCACGAGCGGGACGTTGATCAGGAAGGCGAGCCGCCAGCTCAGCGCGTCGACCAGGAAGCCGCCGAGGAGCGGACCGACCACGGTGACCGCGGACGTGGCGGCCGCCCAGATCCCGAACGCCCGGGCGCGGGCCGGCCCTTCGAACGTGGCCGTGATGAGGGCGAGCGAGCACGGGATCAGGAGCGCTCCGGCCGCGCCCTGGAGGACCCGGAAGATCGCCAGGAGCTCGAGGGTCGGCGCCAGGCCGCACAGCGTCGACGTGAGGCCGAAGCCCACCAGGCCGATCCGGAAGATCCGGCGCCGGCCGTAGTAATCGGCCAGCGCACCGGACAGGATGAGCAGGGCCGCCAGCGTCGCCAGGTAGCCGCTCGTGACGTAGGTCTGACCCTCGAGGACCCCGACCAGCGAGGCCGGCAGGTCCTTGCCGATCCGGGGCAGGGCGACGTTCACGATCGTCGAGTCGAGGAAGACGATCGCCGAGCCGAGGATCGCGGCGACCAGGACCCAGCGCAGGCGAGCGGTCATCCGCGCAGTGTGCCGTCCACTGGAGTCGCCCGCAATGGCCTTCGGCGTGAGCCGGAGGCACGGCCCGGTCGCTAGTCCGAGATCGAGCTCGTTTCCGATCGCCGCGTCGACCGATCCGGGGCGGGACGGCTCGGCGTAGCCTGTTCGCGCGGCGCCCGCGCCGACGACCGGCTTCACGCCAGCGCCCATCCATCCGATCGCGGCCTGCCTGGACTTCCTGCGTGCCACGGCCGCGAAGGGCACGTTCACGGTCACGGACCCAGCCGGCCAGGTCGACGTGCAGGTCGCCGTCGACCCGGACGCGGCGGCACGAGCGGCCGACGGGTCCGCGCCTGCCTTCGATCCGAAGCTGGTTTGCGGCCCGCTGACGCGGGACGCGTGCGCGCGACTCGTCGACGCGGTGACGACGGCCCTGGGCAGCCGCCAGTCAGGGGTCGAGCAGCTGTCCGCCTACGCCCAGCCGATCGGCTGCTCGACCCCCGTCACGCCTTGCCCACCGCCGGGCGGTGGCAGATGGCTGGGCGGTATGGCCGTCAGCCTCGGGGGGAACGTGGTCGTCGCCTTCGACGTGGCGGATGCTGGCGGGCAGATCACAGCCGTCGAGGTCCCCTTCAAGCCCTGAGGCGGCCCGCTCCGGCGGTCGACCCGAAGGCCGCGGCTTCTCAGTCAGGGCTCAGCTTGCGGAATGGCTCCGGAAGCAGTCGGAGCAGTAGACCGGGCGGTCCATCCGAGGCTTGAACGGGACCTGCGCCTGGTTCCCGCAGCTCGAGCACAGGACGGCGAAGTACTCGCGGACCGGCCGGTCGCCGCCGCGCTCGTAGCCGCGGGGCCCACCGATCGAGCGCAGGTCATCGTCCTGGGGATCGCGCGCGGCCCGCCGGCTGGCCCGGCAGCTCGTGCAGCGCTTCGGATCGGACACGAAGCTCTTCTCGACGTAGTACTCCTGGTCGGCGGCCGAGTGGATGAACTCGACGCCGCAGTCCACGCAGGTAAGGGTTCGATCGGTGTACGTCACGCTGTGCTCCAGGTTCGCCAGGGATGCGCCGGTCCAGCCCGGGGTCCGGACAGGTCCATACGGCGAACGGATGCGGGTCGCCGAGGGGCCGGGTGCCACGCGATCCAGACGCCGGTTCGCTGACCCTGTCGGGGCACGCCGGTGTGAGCCGGACTTCACGATAGCAGGCTTCCCGATTCCGGGCGGTCGACGTCGCTTGTCATGGCCGTGGTGACAGCGAACCTGTCACAATGGCCAGCGAGAGTCGGGGAAGCGAGCGAGGGCAAGGGGGCTCCTCGCTCGCACCGTCTCGGGAAGCTGCCTGGCCCGTTCCCCCGCGACGGCCGAACGAGGAGGAGACCCCACCCGGCGATGCTTCGCCTGTTGCAGACCTCCGATCTCCACCTGGGTGCCCGCCATCTCGAGCTCGGGGCCGCCGGAGCGGGCCTTCGCGAGCGCGGCTTCGTGGCCCTTGAGCGGATCGCCGCTCTTGCGGTCGCGGAGAAGGTCGACCTCGTCCTCATCGCGGGCGACCTGTTCGCCACCAACACCGAGTCGGAGCGGACCGTGAAGCGCGTGGCCGCCGCGATCGCCCCGCTCGCCGCCGCCGGGATCCGGACCGTCGTCCTGCCGGGTGACCACGATCCGGGCGACCGATCGTCGATCCATCTGGCCCACGACCTGGCCGCCCTGGCGGGCGCGCCGCAGGGGCACGACCTGGTGACCGTCCTGCTCCCGGATGTCGCCGGTCGTGCGGAAGTGACCTTCGCCGACCTCGCAGCGGTCGTCACCAGCCGGTTGCCGGCCACCCACCTCGCCGACGACGGCTGGCGGATCGGCGTGGTCCACCGGGCGACCCGGCCGCGGGACGACGAGATCGCCGGTGCGGCGGTCGACCTGCTCGCGATCGGCGGTCTCCACACGGCGACGAATGGCCGGGCGGGGAGCGTTTCCTGGGGCGCGTCGGGCGCCCCAGAGGTCGTCGACCCGGCCGATGCGGTCGATGGCGCACCGCTCGGCTCGGTCCTCCTCGTGACCCTCGACGACGCCTCGGGACAACCCCAGGCGGAGGTCGAGCATCGCCCGGTGGGCGTGGTCCGGGGGGCGCAGCTCCAGATCGACGCCTCGACGATCTCGGATCCGGCCGATCTCGAGGCCTGGATCGTCGCCCTGGCGAACCCGGACCTGATCCTGACCGTGACCCTGACCGGCGACTGGCCGGACGAACTCGAGCCCGACATCGAGGGAGTCCGCGAGCGGTCGGCCGGCCGGTTCCTCCACCTCGCGCTCCAGAACGCGGCCCGGCCCGCCCTGACCGGCCCGGCCACGGCCCCGCCCGACACGATCGCCGGGGCGTTCGTGCGGGATCTCGAAGCCCGGATCGCCGAGCACGAGGCGGCCGGGCGAGCCGGGCCGGCCGACGAGCTGCGCGAGGCCCTCCGTCTCGGGCGCCGGCTGCTCCTCGGGCGGCACGGGAAAGCGGGCGCCCGATGAGGATCGGCCGACTCCAGGTCCGCGATCTCCGGCGGTTCCGCGATCTCGAGATCAGCCTGGCGCCCGGCCTGACGATCGTTCGCGGCCCGAACGAGGCTGGCAAGTCGACGATCGCGAAGGCCATCGAGCTCGGCCTGGCCGAGCCGGCCACGTCGACCGACCCGGCCCTGGCCGGCCTTCGCCCGTGGGACGCGGATGACGGTGCGGTTCCCGAGGTCGGGTTCGAGTTCACGATCGACACCGATGGCGGGCCGATCAACGGAGCCCTCGACAAGACATTCCGGGGCGCGGCGGGCAGCGCTTCGCTCACGCTGGGCAGCGAGACGACGAGCGATCCGGCCGCGGTCGACGCCCGGCTCGTCGAGCTGACCGGCATCCCGAGCGCGGCGTTCTTCCGGTCCACGGCGCTCATCCGCGGCGGCGAGCTGACCGGCTTCGGCCCCGAGGCCACGCTCCGCGAGCGCCTCCTCGCCACGATCAGCGCGGCCGACCGCTCGAGCGATGCGGCGCGGGTCGTGCTCGAGCGCGCCCTCTCCGACCTCAACGTTCGCGGCGAGCGCGACCCGGGCCGCCTGCGGATCGCCGAGGAGGCGGTCGGGCGCTCGAGCACGATCGTCGAGGCTGGCGATGCCGCGCTGGCCGAGCTCGCTGCCGACCGGGCGACGGCGGTCTCGGCCGAGGAGGCGCGCGACGGAGCCAAGGCGGAGCTCGACCGCCGCCGGGACCTTCACGAGCAGGCGGTCCGGGCCGAGAGCCTTGTCGCGAGCCGGGCCGTCGCGACCGAGCGTCACGTTCGGTATGCCGAGGCGGTCACGACCTCGGACGAGCTGGCCCGCCTTCACGACACCCATCCGTCGGCCGAGCCGCTCCCCGTCCTCCGCCAGACCGTCGGGCGGCTCCGGACCCTGGACAGCCGGATCAAGGAACTGACGGCCCTGCTCTCGGGCGAGGTGAAAGTCGAGTACGAGCTCTCCGCTCCGAAGCCCACCTGGCGGGTGCCGGCGATCCTCGCCATCGTCGCGGTGGCGTCCGGGATCGGCATGGCCCTCGTCGGCCAGTTCCTCGGGGGGCCGGGTGTGCTCCTGCCGGCCGGCCTGGCCGGCGCCTTCGTGGGGGCGGTCCTCGCCCTGGTGGGGATCCGAAGGCGCCGCGCCGCAGTCGGTCCGGCGGCCCAGAAGCAGCTCGCCGGCGAGGAGATCGACCGGCGCCTGCGCGGCCGGTCCCAGCTCGAGCAGGAGCTCCGGCAGGCAGAGATCGACACCGCGCGCCAGCTGTCCGTGCTCGGACTGACCGACCTCGCGGCGGCGGACGACGTCCTCGCCCGGGAGGAGGCGCACGTCGTCCTGATCGACGGACTCACCGAGAAGCTCCATGGGCTCGTCGGGCGCGAGCCGGCCGACTCGCTCCCACGTTCCCGCGATGAAGCGCAGCGCGAGATCAACGACGCCACGGCCGAGCTCGAGCGGCTCGATCCGGAGGCGCTGGCCGACGGTGCCGTCGCCCGCGGCGCCGACGCAGTCGCAGCCGGCGAGACGGCGCTCGAGGAGGCGCGCGAGGCTGCCGCCGCGGCGCGCGCGAAGGCCGTGGCGAATCGCGTCGATCCCGATCAGGTCACCGGCGAGGCCGAGCGGCTCGCCGACTGGCGCGCGCAGCTGGACTCGCTCCAGCGGACGGCCCGGATCCATGAGGCGGCTCTCGAGGCGCTCGAGCGGGCGGAGGTCGCCACCCGCGCGACGGCCACCCGATACCTCGAGAAGCGGATGGTCGAGCACGTCGCCCGGATCACCGACGGCCGGTACCGGCGGATCCGGATCGACGATGCGACGCTGGCCGTGAGCGTGCACTCCCCCGAGAAGGACGACTGGGTCGCGGTCGAGGAGCTCTCCGATGGCACGGTCGACCAGGTCCACCTGGCTGCACGGCTCGGGATGGTCCGCCATCTCACCGGCGACCGACGTCCGCCGCTCGTCCTCGACGACCCGTTCGTCACCTTCGACGATGCGCGAGCCGGGCGGGCCTTCGCCCTCCTGCGCGACCTGACCCGCGACCACCAGGTCATCTACCTCGCCGGGTCCGACCGCTACGACGCCGCGGCCGATTCGGTGGTCGAGCTGCCCGGACCCACCGCCGTCGATCCACTGGACGAAGCCGACCGAGAGGCGTGATCCTCGACGCGACGGTCGCGTTCGGCCTGCTCGCGGCCATCACCTGGGGCTCCGGAGACTTCGGGGGCGGCCTCGCCGCACGCCGCGGACCGATCCTCGGGATCGTCCTGGCCAGTCAGGTCGTCGGGGCGGCCGCCGCGGGGATCCTGTTCGTCATCCGTGGCGAGCCCCTACCGATCCCTGCCGACCTCGGTTGGGCGGTCGTCGGGGGGCTGACCGGGGGGCTCGGGATCACGGCCCTCTACCAGGGCCTGGCGACGGGTCGGATGGGGGTCGTCGCGCCGATCAGCGGCGTGCTCGCCGCGGCGATCCCGGTCGCTGCCGGGCTGGCCATCCACGGCGCGCCGTCGACCGGGCGGCTCGTTGGCTTCGCCTTCGCGCTCGCGGCGGTCGTGCTGGTCTCGCGGGCGCCCGACGGTCGCGGCGGCCGCTCCGACGTCCTGCTCGGGCTCGCCGCCGGGGTCGGGATCGGGCTGTTCAACGTCGCGGTCTCGCGGTTCAGCCCCGGGGCGGTCTTCGGGCCGCTCGCCGTGACCCGGGTCTGGGAGGGGATCCTCCTCGGGCTCGTGGTGCTGGCCGTGCGTCGTCCATGGCGGCTGGGCGCCCCGGCGCTCCGGCTCATCGTCCCGGTCGGCCTGCTCGACATGGCCGGCAACGGCTTCTTCATCCTGGCGGCCCAGGCCGGTCGGCTGGACGTGGCCGCCATCCTGTCCTCGCTCTACCCCGTCACGACGATCGTCCTGGCGGCGATCGTCCTGCGCGAACGGATCGTCGGCGCCCACTTGCTGGGCGTGCTCAGCGCGGCGGTCGCGATCGTCCTCATCGGGGCCGGCTGATGCGCCGGCCCGCCCACATCGGAGGCCCCGCATGACCACCCCGCTCCCCGGCGATGCCACGATCGAGCCCCTGTTCATCGTCGAGGCGACCTACGCGCCGGATGCGGCCGAGACCCGGCGGCCGTTCCGGACCGAGCACATCGCCGGGATCCTGGCCCTGCGCGACGCCGGCGTCCTCGTGGAGGCCGGGGCGTTCAGCGACGTCTCGGCCTCGATCCTCCTCGTCCGGGCCCCCGACCCCGAGGCGGCGCTCGCCGTGGTCCGCCAGGACGTCTACGTGCGCAACGGGATCTGGGTGGAGCTTCGGGCTCGGCCGTTCGGCCGGGTCTGCCGGACCGCGGAGCTCGGTGGGCCGGGCTGACCCTCAGGGCCAGCTGACCGCGACCGTCAGGTCGGTCGACCCGAAGCCCGCCGACGCGTTCGCGAGCGTGACCCGGTAGGTCGTCGCTGCGACCACCCGGTTCGTCACGTCCAGGCCGGGAGCTGGGCCCTGGGGCTCGAAGCCGTGACCCCCGGCGGGCAGGGCCTCCACGAAGAAGCCGTAGGGGAAGGACCCGCTCCAAGCCGCCTTCACGTGGAGGTCGCCGGCAGCCCGGGCCGTCAGCTCGAAGACGACCCCGCCGTAGCCGGGGATCTGGGTGCCGTTGAAGCGGCCGCCGGTCAGGGTGACGGTCGGCTTCGCCGCCGTGAAGCCCAGCTCGAGGTTCACCGTCGGGGTCGCGTCGGCCACGCCGACCAGGGTGACCGTCCAGGTCGAGATCGCGCTCGCCTTCCCGGTGAGCGTGCCGCTGGTGAGATCCCGGCACAACGCGGCGCCACCCGGCGGCTTCAGGCAGATCCGGGTCCGGCCACCGGAGCCGACGGCGGTCAGCTTCGCGGTCACCGTCCCGGGGCGGGTCGCGAACGTGAACGTCCGGGTGTGGCCGGTCTTATCGGTCGCCGCGTCGAGGCGGAGACCCGTGAATACGATCCCGGTGCCGAGGCTCGCGCTCGGCGCCGCGGACGGCGCGGCCGACCCGGGGGGCGGTGCGCTCGGGGAGAGGGACGGACCGCCGCTCGGCGCTGAGGACCCGGTCCCGGACGGGCCGGGTCCGCTCGACGCGGTGGCGCCGGGGGTCGCCGTCGGGCCGGGGCCTCCGCTCGTCAGGACGAGCGCGGCCGCGAAACCGAGGATGACGGCCAGGATGACGGCGAGCGCGACGGCGAGGGAGCGCCAGCGGGTTTCGGTCATCGTGGGGCCTTCCGTGATCCGGTCGGTGCAAGGGTAGCCGACGGCGCACTGGGCAGCAGGCGCACGAGCGTCCGCTCGAGCGGATCGGGATCGGCCAGGCGGATGACGGCCGCGAACCCCTCCCCGGCGAGACCCCCGGGGGTGGCGAGGCTCGCCCGGAGATCGGCGAGCTGGCGACGGATCGCGGCGGCCGGCACGATCCTGCCGGGTCGGGTGGCGTTCCGGGCCAGGGCGATCTCGTCCGGCAGGTCGAACACGAGCGCGATCGTCGGGCGACCGGCGGATCGACCGATCCGGAGCAGTCCGGCTCGGGCGGCCCGCCGGACGTTCGTGGCGTCGCCGACGGTCAGTCGGCCGGCCGCCAGCCGCGACCGGGCCATCCGGTGGAGCCGGGCGAACGCCGGGCGAGTCGCGCGCTGGTCGGCCGGGTCGCCGGAAACGGCCGCCCGGAGCGCGTCGGACGACAGGACGCACTCCGCCGGGAAGTGGCGGGCCGCGAACGTCGTCTTCCCGGCGCCGGAGGCGCCGACCAGGAGAACGAGCGCATCGGCCGGGATCTCGACGACACGGCGAGCCATGAGCGTGATGATGCCACCCGGATGGACAGGGCCGGCACCGGGTAGCCTTCCCGGATGACCACCGAGGCCGGCGGCCCGTCCGCGCACGAGCGACCCGGGGTCCCCGCGGGCGGAGCGCCCCCCGGGGCCCCCGCTCGCCTCTCCGACTGGCGGCTGCTCGTGGCCGTCTTCTGGGTCACCTCGATGGTCGAGGGCCTCGGGGTGAGCCAGATCTTCGCCTTCCTGCCGAAGTACCTGAGCACGATGGACGTCGCCCCGCCGGACGTGCCCCGGTTCGTCGGGGTGTTCACCTCGCTCATCTTCGTGGTCGGCGCGCCCCTCGTGCCCCTGTGGGGCGTCTGGGCCGACAAGTACAGCCGCAAGGCGGTCATCGTCCGGAGCGCCGTGGTCGAGGCGGTCGTGTTCGCCGGGGTCGCGCTCAGCCGCGAGCCGTGGCAGCTCGCCCTGTCGGTGATGCTGGTCGGGCTCCAGCTCGGGAACACCGGGGTGATGCTGGCCGCGATCCGGGACGTCACCCCGCGCCGGCGGCTGGGCACGGTCATCGGCCTGTTCGGCGCCAGCAGCCCGATCGGCTTCGCGGTGGGCCCGGCGCTCGGCGGGATCATCGTCGACGGCCTGGGGTTCGGGCTGCCGGTCGTCTTCTGGGCATCGTCGGCGCTGTCCGTCGCGACCGCCCTCCTCGTGGCGTTCGGATCGAGGGAGGTCCGGCCCGAGGTGATCCCCCAGGGCTCGACGATCGGGCTGGCCTTCGGGGCGATGCGGGGCGTGCTCGCCGACCCCGCTGTCCGGCGGATCTTCGCGGTCTTCGGGACCGCCTTCCTGGCCAACCAGCTGAGCCGGCCGTTCGTGCCGATCCTCGTCGCGGGGATCCATGGCGACCTCAAGCTCGTCACCTCGATCGCCCTCGTCGCGGGGACCGCGGCCCTCGTCGGGGCGCTGATCTCGCCCCTGGGCGGGCTGCTCGGCGATCGGATCGGATTCCGCCCGGTCCTCGTCGGCGCGCTCATCGGGGCCGGGATCGCGGTCGGGGTCCAGCCCCTGATGCCGAGCGTGCCGACGCTCGCGCTGGCGGTCCTCGTCTTCGGCGCCTGCAGCGCCGTGGTCAGCACGATGGTCTTCGGCCTGCTCGCGACCGAGATCGCGCCCGAACGCCGGTCGACCACGCTCAACCTCGTCTACCTGCCGCTCTACGCGGCTGGGATCCTCGGGCCGGCGCTCGGGTCGGTGGTCGTCGGGGTCGGGACCTGGGCGCCGTTCGCGACGGGCGCCCTCGTGTCCGTCATCGGCGGGATCGTCCTGGGTTTCAGGCTGCTCCGGGGACCCCGGGGCTCGGACGTCCGCCGGCCGACGCTGCCGGATCCGCCTTCCCCGGCCGGAGCGGGCGATCTCGGAGGGGAATGACCGCCAGCAGGATGCTCAGGCCGCCGTACCAGAGGGCGGGCAGGGCGAGCATCGCCGCGACGGGGACCGCCCAGCGGCGGTCCGACCTGGCCCCCCAGACCACGATCGCGGCGGCGACCGGCAGGCGGAGCCAGAGCGGGATCGGGACCGCGGCCCAGGTGCCGTTCGTCTTGCCGGCGCTCGCCTCGACGACCCCGAGCCAGTCCGCCCAGGCGTGCGGGTCGATCGCGGCCGAGACGGCCACGACCAGCGCGGTCGCGCCGAGGGCGATCGCCAGCGACCGCCACTCCCGCCGGACGGCGAACCAGAGGAGGCCGATGCCCGGCGTGAGCTTGGTCAGCAGGACGAAGGCCCAGGCCGCCGGCCAGCGGAACCCTGCGACGACCGCCGCGGCGACCAGCAGGTGGGTGTTGCCGCCCGCCAGCTCCATCGCCGCGAAGACGATCGCCGCGGCATAGAGGCGTGGGCCGGAGAGGTACCGGACCGCCAGGAGGAGGATCGCCGTCCAGGCGGCCACGAACGGGCCCCAGGCCAGGAGCTTGAGCGGATAGAGCGCCTGGAGGAAGGCGGGCGAGTAGACATAGGCGATCGGCTGGGTCCAGTCGGAGAGGGCGTACGGCGCGGCGTACGTCGGGACCCAGTAGCAGCGGGCATCCTGGCCGGTGCCCCACAGTCGCCCCCACGGCTCGGAGAAGGCCGCGATCAGGACCCAGGCCGCGACGGCGACGACCACCCCGACGAGCGGCGGCGTCCGCAGGTCGGGGATCCGTGGCGCGCCGACCCGGGGCACCCCGGCGCTACGCCGGGAGATCCCGGTCGAGCGCTCCCGTGTAGCGCATGTCGGGCCGGATGAGCTTGTTCGCGCCGACCTGCTCGATCGCGTGGGCGGTCCAGCCGGCGTGCCGGGCCAGCGCGAACGTGGCCGGGAAGAGATCCGGGGTCAGCCCCACCCCCTGGAGGACGGCGGCCGCGTAGTACTCGACGTTGGTCTTGATCACCCGGCCGGGCTTGAGCTCGGCCAGGACGCGGAGGACCACGTCCTCCACCTCGACCGCGAGGTCGAGCCACTCCGGCCGGTGGGTCATCGCCTCGGCGACGGTCCGGAGCGCCGCGGCGCGTGGGTCGTAGGCCCGGTAGACGCGGTGGCCGAAGCCCATGATCCGGTCGCCGCGGGCGATCATGGCGCGGACCCAGGCCTCGGCGCGGTCCGGGGAGCCGATCTCGTGGAGCTGGTTGACCACCTCGGCCGGTGCGCCGCCGTGAAGCGGTCCCTTCAGCGCGCCGATCGCGCCGCAGATCGCCGAGGCCAGATCCGAGCGGGTCGCGGTGATGACCCGGGCGGTGAACGTCGACGCATTGAGGCCGTGCTCGGCGCCGACGATCAGGTAGGCCTCCAGGGCGCGCGCGGCGCCCGGGTCGGGCGCCTCGCCGGTCAGCTGGTGGAGGAACCCGGCAGCCAGGTCCAGGCTCGGGTCCGGCTCGACCGGCGCGAGGCCCCGGCGGATGCGTCCGAAGGCCGCGAGGGCGGACGGGCTGAAGGCGGTCAGGGCGCGGGCCTGTTCGGGCGTGGGCGGCCAGGCGACCTTCTGGGTCGCGCCCCAGACGGAGACGGCGGTCCGAAGGGCGTCCATCGGGTGGGCGTCGGTCGGCAGCTCGCGGAGGGCGGCGACGACAGGCTTGGGGACCGGCGCCGGGTGGAGCTCCGCCTCCGGATGCCACTCGCCGGTCCACAGCAGATCGGCCACGGCCGCGTACGAGCCGCGGGCCACCAGCTGGCCGATCGGGTAGCCCCGGTAGAGGAGGCGGCCGTTCTTGCCGTCGACGAGACCGATCGAGCTCTCGGCGCCGATCACGCCCTCGAGTCCGGGCGAGTAGGGTCGCGGACCCGCGGGTGCCGCGGCGGTCGTCGGGGCGGCGGTCGTCGGGGCGGCGATCATCGGCTGGGTCATGGGGCCGATGGTAGTCCTCCGAGTCGGCCGGCGCCGGAGGGCATCAGGTCGGCGTTCGGCGTCGAACGACGGCGGCGTCAGGGCGCCCCGAGGAACGCCTCGATCGCGGCGACGAAGGCCGTGGAGTCCGTGTGGTGGGCCGCGTGGCGCTGACCCGGCAGGACGGCGATCCGGCCGTCCGGGAGGACGTGGTCGAGGGCTCGCGTCCCCTCGACGAAGGTGGCCGGGCTCTCCCCGCCGAGGATCTGGAGGACCGGGATCCCGATCTCAGCGCAGGCGGCTGTGCTGGCCGCCGACGAGGCTTCGGCGAGCATCTCGCGGAGGATCGTCGGGGCCGCCTCGGCCCGGCGCGACCAGGTGTCCGACGACCGGAAGCCCGCCAGCTCGTCGGGCGTCATCCCGACGACCCGGGTCATGAACTCCGCGAGGAGCGTCTCGCGCTCGCCCGCTTCGGCCAGCGCCGTCAGCCGCTCGAGCAGTCCCTCGTCGTGGAAGGCGTGCTCGGGCGTCGCGGGCGCCCCCTCGTAGACGACCAGCCGACGGAGGTTCGCGCTCAGGCGGGCGGCGCCAAGCCCGACCCGGCCGCCGAACGAGTGGCCGACGACGTCGACCAGACGTCCCTCGACCGCGGCGACCGCATCGACCACGGCGGCGATGTCCTCGTACTCGCGCGAGATCGCATAGGGGAGCGTGTCTCCGCTGGCGCCCCGACCGCGCCGGTCGACCGCGTAGACCGCGTGGCGGACGGCGAGCAGCGGGCCGGAGGTCCGCCAGACGGTGTGGTCGCCGGTCGCGCCGTGGACCAGCACGATCGGCGAGCCGGAGCCCGAGCGGAACCAGGCGATCCGGGTGCCGTCGGGTGCGACGGTCGTTCCCCGGGGCTCCCCGGTCGCGTCGACGCCCGGCGGATCGTGGTCGGTCATCCCCGGACGATAGCGGAGCAGGCGGCGCTGGTGGGGAGTCGGTGCGCGGCGGCGGGGCCCCGTTCGTGCGGTCCCTCCTGGCGCCGGCCGGCTCAGCCCGGGAACGCGACCGCCAGGTAGCCGACCGTCCGGTCCGCGGGCCCGCCCGCATTCGCCGAGGTGGCGGCGTCGAGGACCACGCCGGGGGCGGCGCCCATCGCCCGGAGGGCGGCCAGGCCCAGGACGGTCGGCTCGATCCCGCACATCCCGCACACGAGCCCGGTAGCCCCGGCCATCTGGACCGCCCGGTCCTCGGCGGCCAGGTTTCCCGCGTCGAGCGCGACGATCGGCGCGGCGAGCCGCTCCGTCACCTCGGTCGCGATCCGGGCCGGTGGATAGTGGGCCATGTCCGAGCTGATCGCGAGCACCACCCGGGCGCCGGCCCGGCGCCGCTGCCCGAGCAGCCTGCCCAGCCGCTCGCCGGCGGCGATCGCTGCGGGACCGGTCCCGGCCGAGACCGCCAGCGGGACGATCCGGGCCCCCGGGGCGACGATCCCGAGGAGCGGGAGCTGGACCTCGATCGAATGCTCGCCCCGGTGGGCGGCGCGGTCGACGCCGAACGGCGCCCCGAGGTCCACGATCGCGGCGGCCAGCTCCTCGTCGACGGCGAGGTCGGCCACGGGCGTCCGCCACGCCCCGCGCTCCCAGGCCCCGACGCCCTGGAGCCAGCCGGCGACGTGGTTCGTACCGAGGATGACGACGGTCAGGGCCGGCTCGCGACCGGGCGTGGCCGGGCGCAGGAGTCGCCAGGCTGCTGCCGCCACGGCCCCGGAGTAGACGAGCCCGGCATGCGGCACGAGGATGCCGAGCGGGTGGTCCGCGTCGATCGGGGCGGCCCGCCCCGCTGCCCGCCGATCCGCCTCGCCGAGGAGTGCGGCGACCGTCCGCTCGAGCTCGGCCCGCCCGGCCGGATAGAACGAGCCCGCGACGGCGGGGTCGCGGAGCGCCCGGGCGTCGACCGCGGCGCGCCCCCCGGCGCTCATGCCCTGCTCGTGGCCAGCTCGTCGGCCGTCGGCCGACGGGTGGTCGTGCCGGCGACCCCACGCGCCAGATCCCGGCCGGCCAACGCTCGCCCACAGCCGGGACAGGTCCCGTCGGGCGCGAGCAGGTCGCGGATCCGGTAGCCACGCCGCTCGATCAGCAGTCGCCCGCAGCCGGCGCACCGGGTGTCCTCGAGCCCCAGGTCGGGTGCGTTCCCCACGTACACGTGACGCAGCCCGGCCTCCCGCCCGAGCTCGGCCGCCCGTCGCAGGGTCGCCAGCGGCGTCGCCGGGACGTCGAGCATCTGGAAGGCCGGGAAGAAGCGGCTGACGTGCCACGGGGTCTCCGGTCCGAGGTGCTCGACGATCCAGCCCGTGAGGGCCCGCAGCTCCGCTTCGTCGTCGTTCCGGCCGGGGATGACGAGGGTCGTCACCTCGAGCCAGATGCCGACCCGCCGCAGGGCCAGGATCGCATCCAGGACGTGGACGAGACGGGCGCCGCACAGCCGGCGGTAGAAGTCGTCGTCGAACGCCTTCAGATCGACGTTCGCAGCATCGATCACCGTCCCGAGCAGATCGACGGCCTCGGGCGTGGCGTAAGCATCGGTCACGAACAGGTTCCGGAGGCCGGCGGCCCTGGCCAGCCGAGCCGTCTCGAGGGCGTACTCGAGGAAGACCGTCGGCTCGACGTAGGTGTACGCGATCGAGCCGGCGCCGTGGGCCAGGGCCTCGGCCACGACCTCGGCCGGGGGCAGGGCCCGCGTGGGGAGCCGGATCCCGAGGCGGGGCGCCTGGGCGATCTCCCAGTTCTGGCAGAACCGGCAGTGGAACGGGCAGCCGGACGTCGCGATCGAATAGGCGGTCGAGCCGGGCGCGACGTGGAAGAGTGGCTTCTTCTCGATCGGGTCGGTCCCGGCCGCCACCACCGCGCCATAGGCCAGGCTCAGCAGCTGCCCGGCGCGGTTCTCCCGAACGCCGCAGATCCCGCGCCGGCCGGGTCGAACCAGGCAGCGATGGGCGCACACCCCGCAGCGCACGCTGCCATCGGGCATGGGACTCGCCAGGAGCGACGGGACGGGTGCGGTGACCGGCACGGTGAGCCTCGTCAGCGGTGCCTCCAGCAGGCCTGAGTCTTGCGCCGGGCGGGCTGTGCGGCCAGTGCCGGGCGGCACCCGTGGGCCCGTCCGAACCGCTCTGGCGCCGCGCGACCGAGCGAGCGCACGATCCTCGCGCTCCGGAGGATCGAACGATGGGCAGACTGCACACCCCGATTCGAACGGCCGCTGACGCCGACGCTCCGTCGGTGGCCACGCCATCCACGGCCAGGCCCGACGGGGCCGAGCCGCCCCCGGTCGAGCTCGAGCCCGAAGCCCAGGGGATGCTCCTCGCACTGGCCCGCTCGGCGCTCGCCAGC
>JBGPFS010000035.1:0-15415 GCA_041483455.1 Candidatus Limnocylindria bacterium
CGGATCCGCGCCTCGCTGATCGCGGCGAGGGTCGGGTCGCGGGCCATCGCCGCCTGGGCCGAGAGGATCCCGGCCTCCTCGGGATGGCCGGCCGCGGCGGAGCGGGCCCTCGAGCTCGCGATCGACGGCGACTCCGGCGAGGTCGTGATCGACCCGGACGAGGTGACCGCGCGGCGCTACCGGGCACGCGCGGCCGAGTCTGCCCGGGCGGTGACGGAGGCACTGGCCGAGGTGAGCCTGCCCGCGGCGACCACCGACGGCGTCGAGGTGACCCTGCTCGCGAACATCGGCACACCTGGCGAGTCGGAGCGCTGTGTCGCCCTAGGTGCCCAGGGCGTCGGCCTGTTCCGGACCGAGTTCCTGTTCCTCGAGCGGGCGACCCCGCCGTCTGAGGTGGAGCAGCTGGCCGCCTATCGGTCGGCCGTCGAGGCGTTCGCCCCGCACCCGGTCACGATCCGCCTGCTCGACGTCGGCGGCGACAAGCCGATCCCGTACCTGCCGATCGAGCGCGAGGCGAATCCGTTCCTCGGCGTCCGAGCCCTGCGCCTGGCGGCCACGCGACCTGAGGTCTTCCTCACGCAGCTGCGTGCGGCCTACCGAGCCGCGCTCGTCGGTTCGGTGAAGGTCATGGCCCCGATGATCGCCGACGCGACGGACGCCGAGCTGCTGCTCTCGCTGGCCGAGCGGGCGCGGAGCACGCTCGACCGTGACGGCCTCAGGTACGGGCACGTCGATCTCGGCGTGATGCTCGAGATCCCGTCGGCGATCCTCGTCGCAGACTCGTACTTCGGCCGGCTCGCCTTCGGGAGTCTCGGCACCAACGACCTGCTGCAGTACACGGTGGCGGTCGATCGGGGGAACCAAGCGCTCGCCCGCTACCAGGACTCGCTTCACCCGGCGCTCCTGCGGCTCGTCGCGGAGGCCGTCGAGGCTGCCCAGAGGGCCGGCATCGAGCTCTCGGTCTGCGGCGAGATGGCTGGCGACCCGGTCGCCGCACTCGCCCTCGTCGGACTCGGGATCAGGAAGCTCAGCATGGCGGCCGGGAGCCTTCCGCTCGTTCGCCGCGCGATCCGCGCCAGCGCGGCGGCGGAGCTCCGCGCGACGGCCGAGGCGTCGCTCTCCGCGGCGTCCGCGGCCGCGATCCGGGCCCGGTTCGAGGCGCTCGGCGTCCGAGCCTAGCCGGCCTCCACTCCCTCGCCGAGACCGGCCTCGACGAGCGCGCCGAGGTCGGCCAGCGCCGCCTCCTCGTCGGCTCCGTCCGCGGTCAGCCTGATGCGGTGCCCGCTCTGGACCCCGGCGGTGAGGAGCATGAGGATCGACTTCGCGTCGACCGGACGGCTGGCGCGATCGAGGTTCTCGACGGTGATCCGCGACGAGAAGCGAGCGGCCGACTCCACGAACAGGTTCGCCGGTCGGGCGTGCAGCCCGCTCTTGTTCGTGACGGCGAGCTCGAGCGTTCGCATGCCCGGAGCGTACTCGAGGGCACGCAGCGGCGCTCGTTACAGCACCTCGCAGGCCGAGGCCCGGGTCCACCCTGTCGGGAACTCGCGCCTGACGTCGACCGGTCCGCCCGCGCGGATGGCGTCACGTATCCAAACTAGTTCGGCCATGCGGACGCGACCTCCGTCCCTTGACACGGGCCGGTCGCGTGGTCATCGTCGGGGCGTGGCCAGCCCCCGCGGCACCTCGACTGCCGAGCCCGAGGCCACGTCCCGGCGACCTCCGGCATCCCAGGCCGGGACCGTGGTCGGTCGGCCCGTGCCCCGTCGTGAGGCTCCCGAGAAGCTCACCGGTCGCGCCCGATACACGGATGACCTCGTCTTCCCGGGCGCCTGGTTCGGTGCCACGGTCCGGTCGAGCGAGCCGCACGCTCGCCTCCACGCGATCGACCGCGACCCGGACTTCGACTGGTCCGGGGTCGTGGTCCTGACCGCCGCCGACATCCCCGGCGAGAACGTCGTCCACCTCATGGTCGACGATCAGCCCGTCCTCGTCGCCGACGTCATCCGGCACCACGCCGAGCCGGTCGCGCTCGTGGCGGCCGCGGACCCAGCCACGGCGCGGGCGGCGTGCGACCACGTCCGCCTTCGGACCGAGCCGCTGCTGCCGGTCCTCGACCCGTTCGCGTCCGATCGCGCCTTCGCCCGGTACGAGATCGCCCGGGGCGACCTGGAGGCGGGATTCGCGGAAGCGGACCTCGTCGTCGAGGGCACCTACCGGCTCGGCCACCAGGAGCAGCTGTACATCGAGCCGCAGGCGGTCATCGCGGTTCCGCGCGACGACGGCGGCGTGACCGTCCATGGGTCGCTCCAGTGCCCGTACTACGTTCACGCGGCCCTGAAGCGAGCGCTCGCGCTGGGCGACGACCGGGTGTCGGTCATCCAGGCCGAGACGGGTGGAGGGTTCGGCGGCAAGGAGGAGTATCCGTCCGGCCTCGCCATCCGCGCGGCGCTCCTGGCCCTTCGCGTCCGGCGGCCGGTCCGGATGATCTATGACCGACACGAGGACCTTGTGGCGACCACGAAGCGCCATCCGGCGACGATCACCCACCGGACGGGGGTCACGCACGACGGCCGGCTCGTGGCCCAGGAGATCGAGGTGGTCATGGACGGGGGCGCGTACAGCACGTTATCGCCGGTCGTCCTCTCGCGCGGCGCGATCCACGCCGCCGGCCCGTACGCCTGCCCGAACGTCCGCATCCGGGCCCGGACGATGGCCACGAACACGCCACCGAATGGCGCGATGCGCGGATTCGGCGCGCCCCAGACCGAGTTCGCCGCCGAGATGCAGGTGAACCGAATCGCCGAGGCGCTGGGCGTCTCGCCGGCCGACCTCCGCCGGCGGTGGGCCTACCGGCCGGGCGACGTGACACCCACGGGACAGGTGCTCCGCGGAAGTGTCGGGGCGCTGCAGGTCCTCGACCGGGTGGTCGAGGCGGCCGACTTCGAGCGGCGGCGGGAGCGGACGGCAGCCGCGCGCGAGCGGCGGCGGGGTCATGGTGACGGCCCCGGTCCGGGTGGAGGGACGAGGACCGCCGCGGGGATCGGCCTCGCGCTGGCCTGGCACGGAGCGGGCTTCACCGGCGGCGGCGAGCGCCACCTCGCGAGCGTCGCCGGCGTGGAGCTCACGGCCGACGGCGCGATCCGCGTCCTGAGCGACTCGACGGAGATCGGGCAGGGTGCCCGCACGGTCCTCGCCCAGCTCGTCGCGGATGCACTCGGGGTCGACTACGACACGGTGGAGGTTGCGCCGCAGGACACGACGCTCACGCCGAACAGCGGACCCACCGTCGCGTCGCGGACCACGATGATCGTCGGCGGCCTGCTCGTCCGCGCCGCCGAGCGGCTGCGCGCGGAGGTCGAGGCCAGCGCCGGTGGCACCTTCGCCGAGTCGTATCTCGACCATGTTCGGGCACACGGCCCGAGGCGGACCGACGAGCGCTTCGAGGGCTACGCCGACGTCGAATGGGACGACGCGACATGCCGGGGCGACGCGTACCCGTGCTACAGCTGGGCCGCCGCCGCCGCCGAGGTCGAGGTGGATCTCGACACCGGAGAGGTGGCCGTCCGATCGGTCGTCGCGGCCGACGACGCCGGGCGGGTCGTCAACCCGGTCCTCGCCGCCGGGCAGGTCCAGGGCGGCACTCTCCAGGCCGTCGGCTACGCGACGCTCGAGGAGGTCAAGCTCGAGGGTGGGCGCTGCCTGAACGATCGACTGGCCACCACCATCATCCCGACGGCGCTCGACGCCCCGCGGATCGAGGCGATCCTGGTCGAGGTCCCGTTCTCGGCGGCACCGCACGGCGCGAAGGGGCTCGGCGAGCTGCCGATGGACGTGGCAGCCCCGGCCGTGGTCGCCGCGATCCAAGACGCCACCGGGGCCTGGATCCACGACCTGCCGGCATCGCCGGAGCGGGTTCTCGCCGCGATCATGGCCGCCGAGGTGGCGGCGACCCGATGACCGCGGCCGCGGCCCGGGGAGTCGCGTTCAGCGTGAACGGCACTGCCGTAGAGATCGGCGGGCCCGGTGGACGGCGCCTGCTCGACGTCCTCCGGGGCGACCTGGGCCTGACGGGAACGAAGGAAGGCTGTGGCGAGGGCGAGTGCGGGGCATGTTCGGTGCTCGTCGACGGCGAGCTCGTCAACAGCTGCCTGGTGCCGCTCCGCCAGGCCGAGGGGTGCCGGGTGACGACCGTCGAGGCCCTCGCCGACGGCGATCGGCTCGACCCGCTCCAGGCGGCTTTCCTCGAGACGGGCGGCGTCCAGTGCGGCTTCTGCACGCCGGGAATGCTGTTGGCCGGACACGCGTTCCTGGCGTCGGGTGCGGCTCCCAACGAGGACGCCGTGCGCGAGGCGATCGCGGGGAACCTCTGCCGGTGCACGGGCTACACCCAGATCGTCGAGGCGATCCGCCTCACCGCGATCGACGCCGAGGACGGACGGATCGGCGGGTCGTCGGGGCGGGACCTCGCTCAGCCAGCCGACCAGCCGAGCCTCGCCGGCGGCGCCACCCGGGGCGGCGCTGCCGGCCGTGCCCCGACGGGAGGTCCGGAGGTCGTGACGGCGGGGACCCTGGACGCGGCGCTCCGGATCCTGGCCGAGACGCCGCTCCGGCCGATCGCTGGCGGCACCGACGTGATGGTCGAGCTAGCCGCGCAGGGCGTCCCGGGAAGCGTCCCCCTGCTGGACATCCGGTCGCTCAAGGAGTTGCGGGGGATCCGCCTTGAGCAGGGCGAGCTCTTCGTGGGTGCGCTGACGACCTACGCGGAGATGCGCCGCTCGCCGCTCGTCGCGGAACACCTCCCGGCCCTGGCCGAGATGGCTGCGATGGTCGGGGCGGTGCAGGTCCAGAACCGGGGGACGCTCGGCGGGAACATCGTCAACGCCTCACCGGCCGGGGACATGCTGCCGGTGCTCCTCGCCACGGACGCCTCGATCGTATTGGCCGGGCTCCGCGGCGAGCGGACCATCCCGGCCGCGGTGTTCTGGACCGGCTACCGCCGGACCGCGCGCTCGGCCGACGAGCTGGTGCTCGGCGTCCGCGTCCCGCTCCCGGCGGGACGCGCCGTCCGCGTCCGCAAGGTCGGCACCCGCCGCGCCCAGGCGATCTCGAAGGTGGTGATGGCCGTCGCGTGGCGCGAGCAGGACGGAGCCTGGCGGGACGTCCGGGTGGCGCTCGGTTCCATCGCGGACCGACCGGTGCGGGCGCTCCGGACCGAGGCCCTCCTCGAGGCCACGATGCCGACGGCACAGATCGCCGACCGCGCGTCGGCGGCCGTCGCGGCCGAGATCGCGCCGATCGACGACGTCCGTTCGTCCGCGTCGTACCGGCGGGCCGTGACCGGCCGCATCCTCCGGCGGATCGTCGTGGACGCTGCCGGGGAGTAGGCCGCCTGCGGACGCCTATGTCCCGGCCACCACGAGATCGGCCGGGTCGATGGGGAGTCCCTCGCGATCGTTGAGGATCTCGCTGAGCCGCCCGACCTCGGCGTCGAGGCCGGGACCTGGTGCCACCAGGACACGCCCGTCGCGGTTGGAGAGGAGGAACCCAGGACGGTCCCCGATCGAGAAGCGGTCCGGGTCAAGGAAGAGTGCGAGCTTCACCGCGGCCGGGTCTCCCTGCTCGGGGCAGAACACCATGCAGTTCCCGCACTGGTTGCAGAGCTCGGCGAGGAAGAAGTACTGGTGCTGGCCGGCGACCTCCATCGCTTCGGGCGTCGAGAGTCGGAAGAAGGCGTCGTTCGGGCACACGGTCACGCAGACGTTGCATTCGACGCAGCCCCACGGCTCGAGGACGTGGTCGACGCGTCGGGGCGGCTGGGCCGTGCCGGCCCGGGTGTAGCGGGCATTCTGACCGGGGTCGTGGAGGGCGGCGACATGGGCCGCGATCGGGCCGGAGAAACCCGCGGCGAGCGCCGCCTCCCGCGCGTGCGCCTGCCAGCCTTCGAGATCGGTGCACCCGGCTGCGGTCATGGCGTCGGCCAGCGCGGTGAGCATCGGCTTGAGCCGCCCGTACCCGCCCGGCTTGAGCAGATCCGAGCAGACGGTGATCGGCCGGAGCCCCAGCCCGGCCAGTGTCGGGAAGTTTCGCCTCGTGACCCCGGCGGAGAAGCTCACCGCGATCGTGCCAGCCAGCCCCTCGACCCTGAGCCTCCCGGGCAACGCCCGGTTGAGCTCGTCGAGGAGGGACGTGGCCACGACGTGGAGCGGGGCGCCGGACAGGTACATCGGGTTGCCGGGAAGGAACCCGCGGTGGTTCTCGACGACCAGCGTGTTCGTGAGCTTGATCCCGGATCTTCGCCCATGGTCCCGGGCGAAGACGTCCAGATCGTCGATGAGCTCGAGCGCGCGGGGGAACGAGAGGTCGGCGTCGAAGTCGGATCGGCGGAGCCGGATCTCGTCGTACCCGAGCTCAGCCGAGACGATCTCACCGACGCGCTCGAATCCGAGCAGGGTGGGGTTGAGCTTCACGACGACGTCGAGCCCATGCCGGGTCATGAGATGCCGGGAGATCACGCCGATCTCGTCCGGCGGGCAACCGTGGAACGTCGAGAGGGTCGCCGAGCCGGTGACCCGGGTCGGGAACGAGTGGCCCCGCGACGCCGCGAACGACTCGGGGATCTCAGATCGGAGCCGTTGGATCGTCTCGGCGGCGTCGGTGAGCCCGTCGATGAAGGCGGCCACCGTGGCCGACGAGATGCCGGCGAGGTCGTAGCCGACGGAGATGTCGAAGACGTGCGGACCGGGATCAGGCCCGATGAAGGGGCCGAGTTCGTCCCACCCGCGGAGGATCTCGATGATCATCCAGGCCTTCACGTACTCCTCGAGGGATCGGCCGATCCGCAGCTCCTGGCTCCATTCGACGTTGTAGCCCACCGTCTCCATGTCGATGCATGGTCGGGGGATGTCGAGCTCGTCGAGGACCTGGACGGTCTTGAGCTCCACGATCCGGGCACCGCCGAGCCAGGCGAGGACGATGTTCTGGGCGAGCTGGCTGTGCGGGCCGGCAGCCGGGCCGAGTGGCGTGGCGGCGCGCCGGCCGAGGAACTCGACGGACAGATCGGGGGCGGCCGATGCGTCGAAGAAGCGGGCGGCCGGGAGGTCGAAGATCCGGCGCCGGGTCTCCCACTCGTGGGCGATCCGACCGAGGAGCACCCGGAGTGGGAACGGCGTGAACGCTCGTGCGCTGCGCGCCACCGGGCCTGCGCTCACAGGCGGGCGTGGAGTCGGGCGGCCTGCTCCCGGGCCTTCGCCCGGACCTCGCCGGCGTCGACCCGGGTCGGGTGACCGTCCTCCCACACGACCTCGCCACCGATCTCCACCCGGAGGGGCCGGATCCCGGGAGTGAACCCGACGTGCCACGGCGTCATCGGCTCGTACGACCAGGTGACCCGGTCGTCCCTCGCCTCCGGCACCAGCTCCCAGCCGGTCTCGAGCCAACGCCAGGCACGCTCGGGGGAGGCAGTGACGTCGACGGACCGCTGGAGCGCGTACGCGAGCCGGAACGTCTCGATCATGTGCGCGCCGATCCCGTCGGTGCCGAGCGCCACCGGGTTCGTGAAGCGCGCGGGGTCCGCGTAGCCCACCCCGTTGTTGAGGTTCGAGAACGGGTTGTGGAGGATCGTCCCGGCCAGGCCGTGGTCCGTGGGAAGGTGGACGCAATGGGCAAGGAGCCACCGACCCGTGGCGTACCGGGCGAGCCGGACCGGCGCCGCGGCATCCTCTGGGCCCTCGCAGACATGGACGTGCACTCCCACGCCAAGCTCCTGGGCGAGCGCTGCCGCTGCTTCGAGGGTGGCGTCGCCGCACGTGAAGGCGGCGTGGATCCCGACCAGCCCGCGGCCCCCCCCGGCAAGGAACCGCCGGTTCTCCTCGAGTCCCCGCTTCGCCCCGTCGACGCCGTGGCGATCGGTGACCCCGTACGCACACACGACCCGAACCCCGACCTCGGCACAGGCATCGGCGATGACGGAGAGCGACCCTTCGACGACGCTCGGCGACTCGTGCTGGTCGATGATCGCGGTGGTGCCGGATTCGAGCGCTTCGAGGGCGGCGAGCTTCGCCGACCACTCGATCATGTCGAGATCGAGGGCGGTGTCGAGCCGCCACCAGACCTGCTCGAGGATCTCCCGAAAGGTCGTCGGCGTGCTGGGTGGGGCGGGCATGCCCCGGGCAAGGGCCGAGTAGAGGTGGTGGTGGGCGCATACCAGGCCCGGGGTGACGCTGGCGTCGAGCCCGGTCACGGCGTCACGACCCGGGCCGGCTTCGGGCGGTTGGTCGGCGTGGCCAGCCGCGGCACCGCCGCCCGCGCCGCCGGCGAGTCCCGCATCGGCAGCCGGGTCCGCCGGATCCCGTCGTATCGGTAGAGCGCGCTGGCGACGGCCGCGGCGGTCGGGACCAGGACGGCTTCGCCCATCCCCTTGGAGCCGTACGGACCCTCCGGCTGCGGCTCCTCGATGAACAGGACCTCGACCGGCGGCATGCCCGAGGCCGGGATGATGCCCAATGACTTGAGCGTTTCGGTCACCGGGAGGCCATCCTGGACCACGAACGCCTCGCTGAGGGCCTGTCCCAGGCCCATGTGGACGCCGCCTTCCACCTGGCCCTCGAGGAGGGTCCGGTTGAGGACCCGGCCCACGTCGTGGGCGGCGATGACCCGGGCGATCCGGCCGTCGGCGTCCAGCGTGACGACCTGGGTCGCCCAGCCGTAGGCGAAGTGCGTGACGGGCTCCTCCGTGACGGCATCGACCGGGGTCGTCCAGTCAACCACGACCTCGCCCATGAACTCGCGGCCGGCGAGGTCGGCGAGAGGCCGGCCGTCGAGGGCGCTCCGGAGGTTCCGGGCAGCCTCGATCACGGCCCGCCCGCCCAGCATCGTGGCTCGCGACGCGGTCGTCTCTCCCGTGTCGAGCTCGCGGGCGGTGTCGACTCGGACCGTGATGCGATCGGGGGCGAGACCGAGCTCGGCGCAGGCGATCTGCCCGAGCACCGTGTGGACACCCTGGCCCATCTCCGTCCAGGAGTGAAGGAGCGTGACCGAACCGTCGACCTCGGGCCGTAGGATCGCCCGGCCGTACTCCGGGAGGCCGTTTCCGATGCCGGTGTTCTTCGCGCCGCAGGCGATCCCGGCGCAGGTCGCGGAGCGATAGGCGTCGCGGACGGCGAGCTGGGTCTTCTTGAGCCCGACGCCCGGTCCCAGCAGCTGGCCGGTGCCGAAGCGATCGCCGGTCTCCAGGGCGTTCCGCCAGCGCATCTCCCAGCCGTCGATGCCGACCCGCTCGGCGAGGATGTCGAGCATCGCCTCCACTGCGAACGTGACCTGGTTCACCCCGAACCCGCGCATCGCGCCGGAGGGTGGGTTATTCGTGTACACGGCCCGCGCCTCGACATCCACCGCCGGGACGCGATAGGCGCCGCAGGCATGGCCGGCTGCCCGCTCGAGGACCTTCCCCCCGACGCTCGCGTAGGCCCCGTTGTCGCCGACGATCCGGGCCCGGAGCGCGAGCAGTCGGCCGTTCGCGTCGCAGCCCACCGTGTAGTCCATCCAGAACGGGTGGCGCTTCACGTGGAAGCGGAGGCTCTCGCGGCGATCGAGCGTCAGCAGCACCGGCCGCCTCGTCCGGAGTGCGAGCAGCGCCGCCTGGCCCTGGACGTTGAGATCCTCCTTGCCCCCGAACGCGCCGCCGGTCGAGACCTGGGTCACGCGAATGGCCGCCTCGGGAAGGCAAAGGAAGGACGCGACCTGGCGCCGGTCCTCCCAAACCCCCTGGCCCTGCGAGTGGAGGTGCAGGACCGGGCCCCGATCGTCGGCGGTGCCGTCCGCGTCGTCCGCGCCGGATCGTGGCACGGCGAGGCACGCCTCCGGCTCGAGGAACGCGTGCTCGATCGCCGCGGTGTGGAACGTCTCGGTCGCCACGTGGGCCGCCCCGGCCAGCGCAGCATCGACGTCGCCGCGCTTCACGACCGACAGCGACACGAGGTTGCCACCCTCGTGGACCGGGGGCGCGCCGGGTGCCAGGGCGTCGAAGGGATCGGTGACCGGGTCGAGCAGCTGCCACTCGATCTCGACGAGCGCCGCGGCCTCGCGGGCGGCCTGGCGCGTCTCGGCCGCCACGGCCGCCAGGACATCGCCCGCGTAGCGGGTCGTCTCGCCCTCGGCGACGAACAGCGGCCAGTCGTCCACGATCAGGCCCTGGTGGCGCTTGCCGGGCACGTCCCGGGCCGTGATGACGGCGACGACGCCCGGATGGGTCGCCGCCCGGGTCGTGTGGATCCGCAGGACGACGGCGCGCGCGTGGTCGGAGAACCGGAGCGCACCGTGGAGCATCCCGGGCACGGCAAGGTCGTTCACGAACGGCCGCTCGCCGAGGGCAAGCTCGCGGGCCTGGTAGCGGGCAGTGCGCGATCCGATCCTGCCGCTCCGATCGACCACCGGACCCGACGCCCCGCGGCGCGCCGCGGCGACCAGCTCGATCGCGTCGATGATCTTGACGTAGCCGGTGCAGCGGCAAAGGTTCCCGGCCAGCGCTCGTGCGATCTCCTCGCGCGAAGGCGCCGCCTCGCGCTCGAGGAGCGCATGGGCCTTCATCACGATCCCTGGCGAGCAGTAGCCGCACTGGGTCGCGCCGGTCGCCGCGAACGAATCCGCCCACAGCGCGCGTGCCTCCGACGACAGCCCCTCGAGGGTGGTGACATGACGGCCGGCGACGCGGGATGCCGGCTGGGCGCACGACACGACCGCGCGGCCGTCGACGATCACCGTGCAGGCGCCGCACGATCCCTCCGGGGCGCAGCCATCCTTCATCGAATGCAGCCCGCACCGCTCACGTAGCAACTGGAGGAGACTCTCGCCGGGCCCGGCGTCGACCGAGACCTGCCTGTCGTTCAGCACCAGCCGCATCGATCCGACTCTCCTATGCCGGCAGCAGCCGCCCCCGGACCCAGGCGCCGCGGACCATCTGCGGGTGGGTTCGGAAGATCAGGCGGCTCACGATCTCGGCGGGCTCATCTGCACCGCCGGCGCCCGGGATCGGTTCCGTGAGCGACGCGTCGATCGTCATCATGTCCGCCTCCCTGCCCGGCTCGAGCGAACCGATCGTGTCGGCGAGGCCGAGCGCCCCGGCGCCGCCGAGGGTGCCGAGGCGCAGCCAGCCGAGCGGATCGAGGAGCGGCCGCGGATCGCCACCGACGATCTGCAGGGCATGCTGGGCATAGGCCCCGACGCGCATCGCCTCGAAGATCGATGGGTCGGGCCCGCCCGAGACGTCGGCGCCCAACCCGACCGGGATCCCTGCCTCCAGGTAGCGAGCCAGGGGCATGATCCCGCTCGGCAGGAACAGGTTCGAGGCCGGGCAATGGGCCACGCCGGCACCGCTCTCGGCGAGCCGCTCGACCTCGCGCTCGGAGAGATGGATGGCGTGCGCGAAGAGCGCGCGCGGCCCGCCGGGACCCAGGGCGCCCGCCCGGTCGTAGACATCCAGGTAGTCGCGAGCCTCCGGGAAGGCCCTGCGCACCTCGTCCAGCTCGCGCAGATCCTCCGAGAGATGCGTCTGCCAGTGCGACCCCGTCTCCGCAGCCAGCCGCGCCGACGCTCGGAGGACCTCGGCCGAGCAGCTCAGGGCGAATCGGGGCGTGAACGCGTAGCGCAGCCGACCCTCGTCCCGGCCATGCCAGTGCGCGGCGAGCTCCGCCGACGCGCGGAGGGCGGCATCCTCGTCCGGGCTCGCAGCGCCGCCGTGCTCGCCGTCGACCGTCCGACCCATCAGGACGAGCCCGATCACGGCCCGGATCCCGTGGGCCTCCGCGGATCGCAGCAGCACCTCGGTGGCGTCCGGATCGGTGGACCCGTAGGCGACGACGGTCGTGGTGCCGGCTGCGGCGAAAGCGCGCATCGCGAGGGGACCGAGCCGTTCCGCCGCCGCCGCGTCGAACCGGCGCTCGAGCGGCAACGTGTATCGCTCCAGCCAGGTCAGCAGGTCCAGCCCGGCACCGACCCCGGCGTTCGGGAGCTGCGGGATGTG
Source organism: Candidatus Limnocylindria bacterium (assembly GCA_041483455.1). Classification (GTDB taxonomy): domain Bacteria; phylum Chloroflexota; class Limnocylindria; order Limnocylindrales; family CSP1-4; genus JBGPFS01. Next base: position 12,020 of record JBGPFS010000035.1, read on the forward strand.
CGTGTGAAGGTCGACCAGGCCCGGCAGGACGAGCCACGGCCGCAGGTCGTGGTCGGGGACGCGGGCCGCGGCGTCGGCTTCGGGCTCCGAGGCCTCGGCCCAGTCGGCGACCCGGGAGATCCGACCGCGCGGATCCACGTGGACGGCGCCATCCGCGAGGTATCGCGTCCCTCCGGTCGCAAGCGGGGTCAGGACCCGCGCCCGCAGCCGGAAGGGCGGGCCGACCGGGAGCGATGGCATCGCCATGTCCATCCTCGTCCGGCGAGCGGACCCTGACTCCCGTCCCGAGAGGCCATCTGGCCCTTCCGGGGCTGCTCGCCAGTCCCGAATCTAGCGAGCGAAGAGACGAACATGGCCGTGCCCTTCGGCACGTCCTGCGCCTTTTCGGGTCCCGATCGGGCACGGATCCCGGGCGGCCGTATTCCCGATGCGCACGATCGGATGGGGCATGCGATGGCACGACCGGGGCTGGAACCCGGGGTGGTCGACGGGAACGTCTACGCAAGAGCGGTGCGGCGCTTCCGCGCTGCCCGGATCGTCATGCCCACGTTCGGGCAGCTCGCCGATCCCGGCTCGATCCCCGACGGGATCGAGGCCCGCCTGGTCGCGGTGGACCCCGACGCGCCCGACCCGCTGAACCTTTTCCGGGCCCACTGGCACAACGGCCGTGACCGGAGGACCCGCGTGCCGGTCCCCGAGCACCTGGTCCTGCCATCGTCGCTGACCGGCGTCGAGGCACGGATCGTGGTCGCTCTCGGCGACCGTTTCCCGATGATCGGCTCGCATAAGGTGCTCGCGGCGTATGCCTGCCTCGCGCCGCGGATCGTGACCGGCACCTTCGACCCGACCGTCCAGCGCGCCGTCTGGCCCTCCACCGGCAACTACTGCCGGGGCGGCGTCGCGATCTCCCGGATCATGGGCTGCCGAGGCGTGGCCGTCCTGCCCGAGGGGATGAGCCGGGAGCGCTTCGCCTGGCTGGAGCGCTGGGTCGCCGACCCGGCCGACATCGTCCGGACGCCCGGCACGGAGAGCAACGTCAAGGAGATCTACGACCGGTGCGCCGAGCTTGAGCGCGACCCGGTCAACGTCATCCTCAACCAGTTCTCGGAATTCGGGAACCACCTCGCGCACTACGCGATCACCGGGCGGGCCCTCGAGCGGATCGTCGATTCGATACGCACCGCGGAGCCCGGGCTCCGTCTGCGCGCATTCGTCTCGGCGACGGGCTCGGCGGGAACGATCGGCGCGGGCGACTACCTCAAGGAGCGGTTCGGTGCGCTGATCGTCGCCGTCGAGGCGCTCGAGTGCCCGACGATGCTCGAGAACGGCTTCGGCGAGCACAACATCCAGGGCATCGGCGACAAGCACATCCCGCTCATCCACAACGTGATGAACACGGACATCGTGGCGGCGGTCTCCGACCAGGCCACCGACGAGCTGAACGTCCTGTTCAACACGCCGGCCGGCCACGACTTCCTGGCGACCCGTCGCGGCGTTCCGGTCGAGCTCGTCGAAGGGCTCTCCTCGTTCGGCCTGTCGAGCATCTGCAACATCGTTGCCGCGATCAAGACCGCGAGGCACCTGGGTCTCGGGCCCGAAGACGTCATCGTCACCGTGGCCACGGATGGCGCGGCGATGTACACGACCGAGCGCGAGAAGACGGAGCGGCGATCCTTCCCGGCGGGGTTCGACCCCGTGACCGCCGGCGAGACGTTCGGGCGTCACGTGCTGGGTGTCGGCCCGGATCATCTCCTCGAGCTGTCCGGCGCCGATCGACGACGCATCTTCAACCTGGGCTACTTCACGTGGGTGGAGCAGCAGGGCATCCCGCACGACGAGTTCGTTGCCCGGCGCCGACCGGAATTCTGGACCGAGCTGCGCGAGCGGCTCGCGGTCTGGGACGGCCGGATCGATGAGTTCAACGCCCGGACGGGCGTCACGGCGCCGCCGTGACCGTGATGCGCGTGGCGGGCGACACCGGGACCGCGGTGGTCTGTGCCGGCTGCGGCCACCGGGCGACGGCCGAGGAGCTGTTTCCCATCCGTTGTCCGGCTGCGGTCCCGGGCGACGACATCGACCACGTGATGACCAGGGTGCTCCACCCGCACGAGGTCGGATTCCCGAACGGCGGCGAGCCGAACCCCTTCGTTCGCTATCGCGCACTCTTCCGGGCGTACCGTCTGGCGCGGGCAGCCGGCTGGTCGGACGAACGCTACGTGGAGCGTGTCGAACGGCTCGACCGGGCGGTGGCGGCCGTGGACGGCCACGGGTTCGCGACGACGCCGTTCCGGCGATCGGGGCCACTCAGCGACCACCTCGGCTTCGATCGGGCAGGTGGTGCCTGGATCAAGGACGAGACCGGGAATGTCTCCGGCTCGCACAAGGCGCGCCACCTGATGGGCGCCATGCTCGAGCTGCTCGTCGCCGAGGAGGTCGGTGGTGCCGCCGGCCGACCGAAGCCCCTCGCGATCGCCTCCTGCGGCAATGCCGCGCTGGCGGCCGCCGTCGTGGCCCGCGCCGCTGAGCGCAGGCTCGACGTCTTCGTGCCGACCGGGGCCGACCCGGCCGTGCTGGAGCGGCTCCAGCGCCTCGAGGCACGGGTCACGGAGTGCCCTCGGGCGCCCGGCTCGACCGGCGACCCATCGGTTCATCGGCTGCGCGAGGCGATCGCGGCCGGGGCGATCCCCTTCACCTGCCAGGGCAACGAGAACGGCCTGGCCATCGAGGGCGGGGAGACGCTGGGCTACGAGATGGTCTCGGAGCTGGCCCGCCAGGGCCGGACGCTCGACCGGCTTGTCGTGCAGGTCGGCGGCGGGGCGCTCGCCTCGTCCTGCGCCCAGGCGTTCGCCGAGGCGCGTGCGCTCGGCGCGATCGACCGGCAGCCCCGCCTTGACACCGTCCAGACCAGGGGTTGCTGGCCCCTCAAGCGCGCGTACGACCGCGTGGCATCCCGCCTCCGCACACGTATCGGTGCGATCGGGACTGGCAACCACGCTGACGGCCGGGCCGTCCGCGAGGCGCTGGGCTACGCCGCGCACCACCGATCGGAGTTCATGTGGCCGTGGGAATCGGAGCCACGGAGCATCGCCCACGGGATCCTCGATGACGAGACCTACGACTGGCTGGCCGTGGTGCGGGGGATGATCGTCACCGGTGGAACCCCCGTCCTCGTCGACGAGGCAGGCCTCGTCGAAGCCAACGACCTTGCGCGAGCGACGACCGGGATCGACGCCGACCACACGGGCACGGCCGGCCTGGCGGGACTCGTGGACCTGGTCCGCCACGGGTCCATCGGGCCCAGCGAGTCGGTTGCCGTCATCTTCAGCGGCGTCCAGCGTGGTCCGCACCCACCCGACGCCACCCACGAACCAAGGGAGCGCAGGACATCATGAGAAG
>JBGPFS010000036.1:0-15150 GCA_041483455.1 Candidatus Limnocylindria bacterium
CCGTTCCTGCCGAGGCGGTGGCGCCGGCAGTCTCGAACTCGACCCAGCGCGGCTCCCCGGCCTGGAGACCGGCGATCGAGACCCCGATCCAGCGGTTCGGAGTGGGCGAGGGCCCGACCGTGGAGCTCGAACCGCCGCACCCGGCGAGGGTCAGCGCGGATGCTCCGGCCAGGAACGCGCAGCCGGCCACGAAGTCGCGCCGCGTGATGAAGGCCAGGTCTCGGGGCGAGGCTCCGGGCATCGAAGGGGCCTCGGTCATCGCCACGGCCTCGGCCGATCGCCGCTCGACCCCCTGCCGGCCGGCCGGTCGCTCAGACGCCGCCAAGGGTCTGCCCTACCGGGAGCATCGCCGTCGCCACCAACGTGAGCGCGCTGACCACGGCCGACCGGTCGACCCGCTTCATGTGCCGGATCACCCGGAGGATGCCATCCGGTCTGGCGGGGATCTCCTCGCGCTGGTACTGGAACGTCGGGCCGGCGTCCACGCCGACGACGATGACGAGCGCATCCGGGACGGCCCTCAGCAGATCGGTCGCGTCGAAGCAGGGACCTCGCTCGAGGATGACGACGTCGGGCGCGGCCGCGAGCGCCTCCTGGGCTGCGATCGCCTCGTCGGCGGCCCCGACCCCGACGCATTGGAGGGCCGCGATCTCGAGGTCGGGCTCGGATGCGAGCAGCTTCGCGAGTCCCAGGCCGAGGAGTGGATGCGTGTACAGGATGACGACGGACACGCGCCGCGGCACCCGCATGGCATTCCTCCCCATGGGACGGTGGGCCGACCTCCCCAGCCGGCGGGCGCCTCTTCCGACCCTAATCATTCGCCCGATCGCGACCCGATACCATCCCCGGCCCGACACATTCGCCGGGCCTTCGGCTCTACCCGGGGGGTACCGGTCGGTACGCGCAGGAGCCACGGCGTGCTGCCGCGATCCGCCGGCCGTCGATCCGGCCCACCTACGACGGACGGTGGCCCAGCCCCTGTCGCACCACGTAGGCCGCCGCCTGGATCCGGTTCTCGAGCTGGAGCTTCTCGAGGGAGTTGTGGACGTGGTTCTTGACCGTGCCCTCGGTGATCGAGAGCCGTCCGCCGATCTCCTTGTTGGAGAGCCCTTCGGAAACGAGCTGGAGGATCTCGACCTCGCGCCGGGTGAGGTTCGGGCCCTCGGGCTCAGCGGCGGCGACGGTCCGGACCGCCGACTTGCCGCGGAACTCGGCCAGGAGTCGGCCGGCGATGGCGGGCGAGAGCGGCGTCTCGTCCCGCATCACGGCCCGGAGCATGTCGTAGAGCTGCTCCGGGCGCAGGTCCTTGAGCAGGTAGCCGTGGGCGCCGTAGCGGACCGCGTCGAAGAGGTGGTCGTCCGATTCGGAGACCGTCAGCATCACCACCTTGATCGCCGGCAGCTGATCGCGGATGAGACGGACCGCCTCGACCCCGTTCATGACCGGCATCTCGACGTCCATGACGACCAGGTCGGGAGACAGGGCGTGGGCCTTCTCGACCGCGTCGAGGCCGTTCTCGGCCTCGCCGATCACCTCGACGTCGGGCTGCTCGTTGAGGAGCGTGGCGATCGCCCGCCGGAAGAGAGGCTGGTCATCGGCGAGTAGGATCCGGATGGGTCCGGGCACGGGCACCATTCACCTCGACGAGATCGGGAGCTGCGGGCGAGACGCTCGGCAGGCGCGGAACGCTGGCCACGACCCGGGTCCCGCGCCCAGGGGACGTTTCGATCGTCAGGGTACCGCCGATCAACTCCATCCGTTCACGCATCGTGTGCAGGCCGAACCCGTCCCGCCCGAGCAGGGTCCCGGTCAGATCGAAGCCCCGCCCGTCGTCGGCCACGACGACCTCGACCCGGTCGTCCGGCGTGTCGATGTGGACGACCGCGGCCTTCGCCCCGGAGTGCTTCCGGACGTTCGTCAGGGCTTCCTGGATGACCCGGATCACCTGCACCTCGGTCCGGGGCGAGAGGGCCGGCTCGCCGTCCAGGCTCGTCTCCAGGGTCGCCCGGACGCCCGACTGCTGGCCGTACTTCTCGAGGAACGCACGGAGGCCCTCGACCAGCCCGCGATCGGCCCGGCTCGACTCGCGGAGGCCCAGGATCGCCTCGCGGACATCCCGGTAGGCCTCTTCCGCCAGATCGGCCAGCTCGGCCAGCTCGGCCTGCAGGGCAGGCGCAGCGACGACCTCGATCTTGGAGCCGAGCGCTCGCAACCGGAGGTGAGTGACGCCCAGGACCTGGGCCAGGCTGTCGTGCATCTCGCGGGCGATCCGTTCGCGCTCGGCCACGATGGCGCCCTGGCGCTCGGCCTCGAGCATCCGGGCACTGGTGATCGCGATCGACGCCAGGCCGCACAGCGTCGCAAGGTAGCTCCGATCGCGCTCTGTGAACGGGTCCTCGGCGGTCCGGCCGAGCCAGATGTCGCCGAGGGCCCCCTCGGGGCTTCGGATCGGCACCTCGATGTCGGCCTCGATGCCCGGGGTCGAGCGGACCGGGCAGGCGAGCAGGTGGGCGCCGAGGTCGGCGAAGCGGTCCGGGTCCGGGGACAGGCACACCGTGCCGTCCCCGAGGGCCGTCATCCCGGCCAGCGTCCCATCGAGCTGGACCGAACGGGAGGCGCTCGCGCTGAGGCACATCACGGCTTCGTCGGCGCCGAGCTGCTCGCGGGCGTGCCCGACGACCGCTGCGAGGATGTCGGCCAGTGCGTTCTGGTTCGAGATCTGGAGAAGCACGTCGAGGAGCCCGTGGCCTTCTCGCTGACGGCGCCGGAGGTCGGCGATGAGCGTCCGGATCTGGATCGCGCTGGCCAGCTGGTGGCCGATGTTCTGGAGTGTCGCCGAGGCGAGGAGGTCGGGCTCCTCGGCGCCTTCGGGGAGGTGCAGCCGCATCCGCCCGACGACCGAGGCTCCGCTGGACAGCGGGATGTCGATCAGGTGGGGTACGGCAGAGCCGACGGACGGCATCGCGGAGGCATGGGCGCCGGCGACGAGCCGGCGCTCGACGCCGCCATCGCCGGGAAGCCGGCCCTCCGGCTCGAAGACCGTCACGGCCGCCTCGGTGGCCCCGGTCGAGGCGATGACGCTGGCGAGCGCGGCGTCGATGATCGCCTCCACCCCGAGCTCGCCCTCGACGGCCGTCGAGACGGAATTGACCGCGGCGAGCTCGCGGTTCTGGCGGACGACCTGGCGCTGGGCGCGCTCGATGAACGAGAACATCACGAACGCGAAGGCGACGGTCGCGCCGACGGTGACGGCCGCGAGCGCGAGATGGCCGTTCTGGCGCGCGGTGTCGTTCTCGATCCAGGCCGCTCGGGCGATCTCGAGCCCGACGATGAAGACGACCGGCAGGACGACGCCGACCCACCGCAGGCGCCGCAGGTCCCGCATCCCGCCGTGGTTCCCGTCGTCGTTCGGGGAGTCCAACCCGGCAACCTCCCTGGTTCGTCGGGGGCCCCCTGGCGGCGAAGTCGTCCGGGCCGCAAGGCTGCCGGACATGGGACGCCGCGGGACGCTCCCCTTCCTTGTTCGCGTCGAGCCATCCTACCCGCCCGGCGCCTTGTCGGGCACCGGGGCGGGTGGCCCGCTTCGAAGGGCCATTGGTCCCGCCGAGCGGGCCGTATCATCGCCCGATGATCGACCGCCGGCTGGTGATGGAAGGCCGACGTGGCGTGGCCTTCGCCGTCGGGGCGGCGATCCTGTTCGGGTCGGCCTACGTCGCGACGGCGTTCCAGCTCCGCTCGTTCTCGCCCCTCGGGGCGGCGGCCTGGCGGAGCATCCTGGGTGCGGCGATCCTGTTGCTGGCGCTCCGCCTCGCCGGCCGCCCCCTGGGATCCACCGGGTCCGCCTCGACGATCGCCCGTCTCGTTCGGCTGCTGGTCCTCGGGGCGTTCGGGGGGTTGTTCTTCCTGGCCGGGATGAACCTGGCCGTCCAGGCGGAAGGGGCGACGATCACCGCCTTCGTCGCCGGCCTCTACGCGATCCTCGCCGCGCTCCTCGCCCCGATCGTGCTGCGCGAGCGTCTCGGACGGCCGGCCCTGGCCGGGTTCGCCTGCGCGCTCGTCGGGACCGCGTTCCTGGCCGAGCTCGATCCGGCGCGCCTTACGGTCGGTGGCCTCGGCGCCGCGGTGGGCGCCGCGATCTCGTACGCCGCGTTCCTTGTCCTGGCACGGCGCTGGTCCGGGCCGTTCGAGCTGTCCGCCACGACGATCACCCTGGGCAACTTCGCGGTCGGCGGGGTGGGCCTGACCGCCCTGGCGGCGCTCGAAGATCCGGCGGGGCTCGTGCCGGCGCGGCTGGTCCCGGAGGCCGTGGTCGCGCTCGCCTGGCTCGTCTTCGTCTCGGTGGCGGCGCAGCTCCTGATCATGGCCAGCGTTCGCCGCGTCGACGCCCGCCGGACCTCGGCGGCCCTCCTCCTCAACCCGCTCACGGCGGCCGGCCTGTCCGCGTTCCTGCTCGGTGAGCGGCTGACCGAGCTCCAGCTGGGCGGCGGCGCGCTCGTGCTGGTCGGGATGGCGGTCTCGAGCGGACTGGCCGCCCTGGTCCTGCGCCGGATCGGGTCCCGGGCTGGGCGCTGGGCCCTGGTCGGGATCGTCGCCGCCACGGCGATCGTCCTGGGCGGGCCGCTGGCCGTGGGATCGCCGATCGTGTCGATGGGGCTCGGGGCGCCCGCACCCGACGGCGGGCCTCGGACGCACGGGCTTGAAGCGGGGATGGGCCCGTCCGCCGGCAGCGGATCGACGACCGGGGTCGCGCTCGCCGCGGATGCCCCGGGCCTTGGCATCCCCCGCGCGGTGCTCGGGGAGGCGCCGTCGGCGCCGGACCCTCGTTCGCTCGGCGGGTACGTCTGGCCCCTGCCCCATGGGCGGGTCACGAACACCTTCGGGCCGTCGTGGTGGAGCGACACGGCCCTCGACGGCCAGCGCTTCCACGACGGGCTCGACCTGGCCACGTTCTGCGGCGACCGGATCGTGGCGGCCCACGACGGGATCGTCATGGCGGTGGGGCGGAGGGTCGACCCGTGGATGGGCTGGATCGGCTCGCTGGAGCCCTCGCGCCGGCACCGCGACAGCCTCCGACTGTGGGGCCAGCTGCCGATCGTGATCGTCATCGACGACGGAAACGGCTACCGGAGCATCTACGCGCATTTCAACGCCACCGCCGTGACGGTCGGCCAGCGGATCCGGGCCGGCGAGTTCCTGGGCTGGGAGGGGCGGACCGGCTTCGCGAGCGGCTGCCACCTCCACTACGGCTTGTTCAGCCCGTTCGAGACGGCGACGATGGAGCTCCGGGCCGACGTCGCGAAGCGGACGAAGCTGCCGAGCCACGAGATCGCCCGGATCGATCCGCTGATCGTCCTGCCGGGGCGGGCCGGACCCGCGACCCCGTTCTACCCGGAGCGGCGGTAGCGACGCCCGACGAGCGCGAAGGCAGGCAGTCGGGAGAGCGACTCCGACAGCGGCGGCGCCGGCCGGCCGTCGCGGCCCTCGACGGCCAGCAGCGAATCGGTGGCCGTCGCGTCGGCGGGCCGCGCGTCGACGACCGCGAGGTCGATCGCCACCCGCCCCGGCTCAGGGGTCCCCAGCCGGGCGATCGCCTCGATCGGCTCGGCGCCCGGCTCGTACTCGACCCTGATCTCGGCCTCCGACCGCCAGTGCGGCCGGCGCAGGAGGATCGCGCGCCAGGCCCCGCCGACCGCCGGCGTGACGGTCCCATCGCCGGGCAGCGGGTGGAATGCGAGCGACTCGCCGCGCGCCCAGCGGGCGGCCTGGTGGAGGAGGGCGTACTCGTCGAGGTCGGCGTAGCCGGCCAGGTCGGCGGCCGGCGACCGGTCGCCCACGATCGCCCGGATGCTCGTCCCGAAGACGTCGGCCAGGTCGAGGTCGATCGCCCGTACGGTGCGGTGGAAGTAGACCTGCTGGTACATGAACAGCCGGGCGGTCAGGAACATCTCGAGGGCCCCGAGGCCCGGTTCGTAGAGCGTCAGCCCTCGATCCCCGATGAAGCTGTACCGACGGAGCCGCTCGACGTCGACCGGACCGACGGCCACCCCGGCCAGGTAGGCGTCGCGCCGGACGTAGTCGAGGTTGTCGACCGTGAAGACGCCCGACAGGAGCGGCTGGAGCCAGCGGACCCAGCGCGGCATCGCCGGGTCGAGGAGGGCCGGCTTGCTGACGATGAACGAGACCCAGCGCGGGTCGATCGCCTCGCCCGGTGCGAAGGCATCCCGCTCAGGCGGTCCTCCGCCCGGGGCCCGGCGAAGGTCGCGGATCAGGTCGCCCAGCTCTCGCTCGACGATGAGCTGGCTGAGATCCTCGTGCGAAAGCCGCTTGCCGGCCGGCCGACGAGGGTCGGGCGGAGCCGCGAAGTCGGCCAGGACGTGGTCGTCGAAGAAGTGGGCGAACGGGCCGTGGCCCACATCGTGCAGCAGCCCCGCCATCCGGAGCGTCTCGACGACGAGGCCTTCCGAGGGGACGGGCTCGCCCGCCGCGACGATCAGTGCGGCCCGGAGGCTCGGGTAGAGGTGACGGGCCCACGTCCCGGCCTCGTGCATCACGCCCAGGCCGTGGACGAACCGGCTGTGCTCGGCCGTCGGGAAGACCCAGCGCGCGCTCTGGAGCTGGCTGATCCGGCGCATCCGCTGGAGCCAGGCGGTGTCGAGGAGGTCCTCCTCGGCCGCGGCCTCGTCCGGCAGCCCGTGGGCGCGGGACTCGCGGGGTTCGAGCCGCTTCGTCAGCTCGATGTAGCCGTGGATCGGATCGCTGATCAGGTTGACCGAGGCGAACGGGTGGCGGGCCATCGGCTCAGCGCCCGTCCGGCGCATACGCAGCGGCCGCCCGTCCCAGGATGGCCGCGACCTCCGTCCGCAGCTCCGCCGGGGCGAGGACCTCGGCATCCGCGCCCCAGCCCAGGATCCAGCTCCGGACCTCGAGCGTGCCGGAGACCCGGGCCCGCCAGGTCAGCGATCCGTCGGGACCCGGCTCCGTGGCCTCGCTGGGATGCCAGCGCGTCTCCTGGACCCGGCTGGCGACCGTCGACGAAAAGCGTACGACGACCTCGACCTCGGGCTGGTCGGCCACGATGTCCCAGGCCCGCTCGAGGGCCTGTTCGGCGTTCCCATCGTCGGGCGGCTCGAAGACGCGCGGGGTCAGCGTGACCGCCTCGATCCGCTCGACCTTGAACGTCCGGACCGCGTTCCGCGTCTCGTCGTGGCCGATGAGGTAGAGCGCCCGCGTCGTCAGCGACGGCTCGAGGAGGTAGGGCCGGACGGTGGCGGGCCGGGACCCCGGCCGGCCGTCGTACGTCCCCGTGCGGTAGCGCAGCTCGACGACCCGGCGTTCGGCCCAGGCGCGGGTGAGCGTGGCCAGGATCGCCCGCCGGTCGCGTGGCTCCGTTCCCAGCCGGCGCATCCGGTCGAGCGTGTCGGCGACGTGGGCCGCGAGGACCTCGGGCAGGCCCTCGGCGATCTTCTGGAACGCGCCGGCGAGGTCGGGATCGTATTCGTCGGCGTAACGGGCCATCAGCCGGGCCGAGAGGAAGACGGCCATCGCCTCCGATTGGGTCAACTGGAGCGCCGGCAGCAGGCCCTTGCCCTCGAGGCCGAACCGGCCATCGTCGCTCCAGACCGGGATGCCGAGCTCCTCGTCGATCGCCTTGAGATCGCGGTACACGGTCCGCTTCGACACATCGACGGCTCGCGCGACCTCCTCGGGCGTGGCCCCTCGTTCGCTCCGCGCCTCGAGGAATCGGACGACGCGGTAGAAGCGCGCGGTCCGATCCCGCTTCGCGCTCAGCCGGTCGCGCTCGTCCATGCCCGTCCTCACCCTCAGCCCGGCGGCGCGATCTGGCGGAATCGGTCGCGGTCGGTCGCCTGCAGCCGGACCCTGATCGTGCCCTGGATCCCGGTCTCCGGAAGGTTCAGCGCGAGCCCGTTGACATCGCCCGTGATCTGGCCGACCTCGCCGTCGCTGAAGACCCAGAAGTCGAGCTGGCCACGCCAGTGCTCAAGGGTATCGTCGCCCACGAGCCAGCGCACCTGCGGAAACGCGGCGACGAAGGTCGGGCCGTCGACGGCCACCCGGCAGTGCCGCGTCCGGGCTCCCTCGATGAACTCGAGGCCGCGATCCTCCGAGGCCACCCGCGCTCCGCCGAGGAGCGCGGTCTGGAGGACCCGGAGGTCGACCGTCTCCGAGTCGAGGGTGCCGGGATCGACGGCCACCCACGCACCGCGTGGCGCCCGCGTCCAGCCCCGGTCGCCGACCCGGGCCAGCGCATACTGGCCAAGCGTGGACTCGCTCGCGACGTCGGCCGTCCAGCGGACATCGCGGCCGTCCCGGAAGCCGCTCGCCGACACGGTCCCGATCGGGTGACCGCCGACGTCCGCGTCCAGGTCGAGCAGCAGCGCAGCCGTCGTGCCAGCGGTCACCGCACCGCCGCATGGCGGGGGCATCCGAGCCGGGTCGGTCGGCCCGAAGCGCGAAGCGGGCGCGGGCAGACCGCGGAGGGCCACGTCGTTGGCCGCGGCCAGGCCACCGAAGAGCCCACCGGCGGCCGTCGTCAGGACCGCAGCGAGGAGGACGGCTCGGCGCAGGCGGTGGCGCCGCGGGGCCAGCCCACCGAGTTGGCGCCGGGCGAGCCCGAGCCCGGCGAACAGGCTGGTCGCGAAGAGCGCCACGAGCCACGGGTAGGCCGCCTCGAGCGACGGCAGAAGCGTCTGCGGCCCGCGCGCGAGGAGCTGCTCGACGATGTCGCCGATCGAGGGGACCAGGACGAGCGTCGTCAGGACACCGAGCGCAAGGATCCCCTGGAACGCCCGGGCGCCCCGAGCGACCGGCGGCCAGGCGAGTCCAGCCAGGGCGATGAGCGCGGGCCCGATCGCCGCGACTCCGACCGCGATGTCGAGCGGTCCGCCGGGGCGATAGGCGAGCAGGATCGCCGATGCGGCGGCCAGCCAGAGCCCGACCAGGACCAGCCCGATCAGGCGGAGCTCGAACGACCGGACGCGCATGGCCCGAGTCTAGTCCGGTCGGCCCGGGCCGCCGACGGGAGCGGGCGGGGCCGCCGAGAGTACCGGCCGGGCTGGGACGGGCGGGCCATACCGCCGCCGCCCGGCGAGGGGGACAGTGACCACCGGACCGCACCGCAGGTCACCGGAGGACCCTCCGGGACGTACGGCATCAGAACGAGGAGCAGGACGGGACCGTGCACCATGGTCGAGCGGCGACGCAGCGCTTCACGGGCGGCCGGGCGCTCATCCCCGGTCGGACCCTCGTCGCCGTCGGCCGGGGCGGCCTCCGGGGCCGGGTCTGGGTCGGCCGCCTCCCTCACCTCGACCCGGCGGAGGTGGACGGCGACCCGCAGGCTGGCCCCGGTCCCATCTCGGGAGCAGACGACCCGGGCCATCTACCGGCTCCTCGTCCTGCGCGGGCTCGCGCCTGACGAGGCGACGAACCTGATCGCCTACGTCTGCGGCCTCCCGCTCGACGCCGGCCTCTGGACGCTCCCGGAGATCAACCGACTGCTCTTCCTGCAGGCGCTCGCCCGGGCCGGGCGCTGGGGCGCCCGCGACGGCGTCCCCCGCGGGAGCATCCATCGCGGCGGCGCCGGTCAGGTCGGGACGCCCCGCCGGGCGCCGCCGGGGGATCCGACCCGCCGGCTCGACTGAACCGATCTACCGAGCGACCCGCGGCGTGCACCTCCTCCGCCACGGCTGGGCCTCGGCCGCGGAGCGGAGCCGGCGGGGCTCACCGGGCGTTGGCCGGTCCCCGACAGGCGTCGACGAAGACGCGCCACAGGCGGTCGAAGCTGGCCGGCGTCGATTCGGTCCGCTCGGGGTGGCATTGGACGGCGATGACGAAGCGTCCGTCGGTCGTCTCGAACCCCTCGACCAGATCGCCGGCCGGGCTGCTCGCCCACGCGCTCGGGACCAGTCCAGGCGCGAGGTCGGTCGCCCGAACCCCCTGGTGGTGGTAGGTGTTCACCTCGGTCGCGCTGCCCCGGGTGTTGGTGGGGGAGAGGATCCGGGCCAACCGGGTCCCCGGGACGAGGCGCAGCGCGTGCGACTTCGCCGGACCGTGGCCCCAGCCCGGGCCGGCATGACCCTCGACGTGCTGGAAGACCGTCCCGCCCGCGAAGACGTTGATGGCCTGGAAGCCCCGGCAGATGCCCAGGACGGGCAGGCCCCGGGCCGCTGCCGTGGCCCACGCTTCCGCCTCGAGGGCGTCGCGGTCCGGCTCGATCTCGACCGAGCCTCGGTTCGGCTGCCCGTAGCGGGCCGGGTCCAGGTCGGCCCCGCCGCTGATCAGGAGCCCGTCCATGGCCGCGAATGCGGCTGCTCGCTCGGTCCCGCCGCTCGTCGCGTCGAGGACGACCGGCTCGCCTCCCTGGCGCCGGATGCCGTCCGCGTAGAGGGCGTTCTTGCGGGCGGCGATCTCGGGTTCCTTCTGCCGGGCGGCGACGGCGACGGTCACGACGATCCGGGGGCGATCGGTCATGGGCGGCAGGATACGACGCAGGCCGACGGCGGGCCTTCTGGGCCCTCCCGGGGCCCGCGAGGCCGACGACCCAGGCAGAGGTCACCGGCCGAACAGGTCGGCCAGGGTCACCGGCTCGAAACCCCGGTCGCCCAGGCCGGCGACGATCCGCGGCAGGGCCTCGAGCGTGTTCCAGCCCCCCAGGTGCATGAGGACGATCGAACCCCCCTGGGCCCGCGAGAGGACCTTCGCCACGATGTCGTCGACGGTCGGGCCGCCGTCGGCGGTCGCCTTCCAGTCGATGGTGTCGACGTCCCACATGACCGTGTAGGCGAAGCCGGCCGAGGCGACGGCCGAGCGGACAGCGGGCCCCTGCGCGCCGTAGGGCGGGCGGAAGAACGGCCTGGTCGAGAGCCCGATCAGGGATTCGATCGCCGTCTCCGTGCGGGTCACCTGGTCGATCATCGCGGCCCGGGTCAGGGTCGTGAAGTCGGGGTGATCGTACGAGTGATCGCCCAGCGTGAAGAGGTCGATCCGCGACGCCACGAGCTTGAGCACCGCCTTGGCGGTCGCGTCGGTCGCGGCGAGCTGGCCGGTGGGGAAGACCGTGGCCCGCACGTCGTGGTCGATCAGCCATTGGACGATCGCCAGCGCCGGGTCCGTTCGGCCGCCCATGTCGAACGTCAGGGCGACGGCGTTCCCGCCGCGGGCGCCGTGCGTCACCAGGAGTCCGCTCCCGTCGGCGGGCGGAGTCGGGGCCGCCGGGATGACGATGCTCGGCGCGGGCGTCGCCGCCGATGACGGCCCCGGACTCGGCGTCTCATCGATCACGCCGGGGATGATCGTCAGCGTCCAGCCGATCTCGATCCGGTTCGGGTCGTACGCCGCTGAATCGGGGTCGAGGCTCGGGTAGGTCGCCCGGTTCCAGTAGGCGATGCTCCGCCCGCTCGTTCCGAACCGGCGGCCGAGCGAGAGGAGCGTGTCGTAGGCCTGGACCACGTAGGCGATGGCCGTCGGGGCGGGCGCCGGCGTGGGTGCCGCCGGCGTGGGTGAGGCTGTCGGCGCGGCGGAGACGGACGGCGTCGCGCCCTCGGTGGTCGACGAGCCCGGCGTCGGGCCGGATGGGCTGCCGCTCGGGAGGTCGGCCAGGCCGCACCCGCCGGCCAGCACGGCAGCGAGGGTGATGGCGACGGTCCAGCGCGGGGCGAGCGACCGGGCGTTCACGGCGCCAGTCTGACGCGTCGGGTCGCGCAGCGGTGACGTGATGGCGGCCGGGCGGTGACGCCTGCCGGCGGGTCCGCGCCAGGATCGGGGCGTGGCCATCGTCGCGGCCGCCGCCGGATGCTCAGTCGAGCGCGACGCTCGGCAGGTCGACCGGGGTCGGCTCCTGGAGCGAGAACTCGGAGGCCAGCGCCAGCCCTTCGGCCGCGGTCGCCGTCCGGTCCCGGCCGGTCCGCTTGGCGACCAGGCAGGCCCGGTCGGCGGCGAGCAGGACCTCCTCGGCTGTCGCGCCGTCCGTCGGGAAGGTCGCGATCCCGACCGAGGCGGAGATCAGGACGCCCGACGCGGCCCAGCGCGGATCCTCGCCGACCCGCTTCACGGCCGCCCGGGCACGCTCGGCGACCTTGAAGGCACCCGCGCCGTCCGTCCCGGGCAGGACGTAGGCGAACTCGTCGCCGCCGTAGCGGAAGACCAGGTCGCTGTCGCGCCGCGCTCCCTCGAGCGACTCGGCGATGGCGCGAAGGAAGCGGTCGCCGGCCTGGTGGCCCAGCTCGTTGTTGACCATCCGGAAGTCGTCGAGGTCGAGCATGATCAGGCTGAACGGCTCGCCGGCCCGGACCCGCACCGCCAACCACTCCTGGAACGTCCCGTGCTTGAGCAGCCCCGTGAGGTCGTCGGTCCGGGCCCGGATCATCGTGTCGTTGTGGATCTCGGCGTTCTGCAGGGCGATCGAGACGTGGGCGGCGAACAGCTTCACGAGCTCGAACTCATCGTCGCTGAAGCGGTCCTCCGGGCCCAGGCGCTCGAGCGAGAGGACGCCGGTCGCGCCGATTCGGCCGCGGAGCGGCACGACGATGAGGCTGCCGTCCAGCGGGCCGGTCGATTCGAAGTGCCGGACGCGCGGGTCGTTCAGCTCGTCCTTCACCAGCTGCGGCTCGTTGCGCTCGACCACCCAGGTCGCGAGCCCATCCTCACCCGGTCCCCATGGCTCCATGTAGGACTCGGCGTGGACGCCACGGGCGGTCAGGGGGTGAAGGATCCCGGTCGTCGGGTCGGTGAGCTCGATCGCGATGTTGTCGTAGCGGACGAGCGAGCCGAGGCGCTCGATGACCTGGTCGAGCACTTGCCGTGGCTCGAGCGTGGTCAGGATCGACTCCGTCACTTCGAGCAGCTCACGCTGGCTGCGCAGCTGGCGCTCCAGCACGGCGGATCGATCGCGCAGCAGGCTGGTCGCGTCGGCATTCGCCATCGCCTGGGCGGCCAGGCTGGCGTAGATGACGAGGACCCGGAGGTCATCGTCGCTGAACTGGTCGAGCCCGAGCTTCGAGAGGACCAGGGCGCCCAGCACCTGCTCGTCGAAGACCATCGGCGCGAGCAGCATCGACTCGTCGAGGTCCTCGTCGGTCCCCGGGATCGTCGATACCCGCGGATCGTGCGCGGCGTCCGGCAGGTACTGGGCGATGCCGTGCTCGACGACCCAGCCGGTGATCCCGGTGCGGACCTTGATCCGGAGCATCTCCGAGGTTTCGTCGGTGTACTCGCCGACCTGGCCGCGGAAGGCGACCGGGATCAGCCAGTCGTCCCGGACCCGGTAGACCCGCACGTTGTGCGTGTCGATGAGCTGGTGCAGCTCGGACGCGATCGCCGCGCCGATCTCGTCGACGGTCGTCAGCCGGTTCAGGCGCGTACCCAGCTGCTGGATCGACTGGAGCTGGGCGGCCCAGGTGGCCATCTGGGCGTAGTGCCGGGCGGTCTCCATCGCCACGCCCGCCCGCACGGCGAACGCGCCGAGGGTGTCGAGCTCCTCGACCGACCAGGGGTGCGGTCGGTCGTGATAGACCGCCAGGTAGCCCATGGATTCGTCGCCATCCAGCAGTGGCGCGACACAGAGCGTGTCGAACCCTTCCTGGACCACCGCAGCCCGGCTCGCCCCTTCCATGCTCGGGTCGTCACGAACGCCGGTCGCGAACATCGGGCGGCGGGCCGCGATGGCCGCGGCCGCGAGCGAGGTCGGCGGGTGGTCCTTCAGCGAAGTCAGGTACCCGGCCGAGAGACCGCGAGTCACCTCCGGGACGACCGAGCCATCGGGGCGGCGCAGGAAGACGCCGGCTCGCTCAGCCTCGAAGAGGACCATCGCGTGCTCGACGATGCCGATCAGGATCTGCCCCGGGTCGAGCTTGCTGCCGAGGTCGCCTGCGACGCGCTGGAGGGCGTCCGCTCGATGGAGCTGGTGGGCCGTCTGCTCTTCGAGTCGTGCCCGGCCGAGGGCGACGCCGACCTGGGCCGCCAGGGCGGCGACCAGCGGCAGCTCGGTCGCCCCGAGTTCGCCCGGCCCAGCGGCGACGAGCTCCAGGGCACCCCACACCCGGTCGTCGACCGGGATCGGCGCCGCGACCGCCGGACGGCCCCGTCTGCCCGCGGCATCCGGGCCGGCGTCTCCGAGGGTCGGATCGCCCGTGGCCAGGGCCCGCCCGATCGTTCCGTCCCCGACCGGCCGCCGCTCGGACCCCGGCGACACGCCGCCGATGTCGGCGATGTGCCCGACGAGGACATCGCCGCGGAGCTCCCATGCGGCCACCCGGGCGAGGCCGTAACCGTCGCGGATGAGGTGAACGGCCCGACCGAGGACGGCCTCCGGGTCGACGCCCGAAGCGGCGAGGGCCCCGAGCGCGGACAGGATCCCGAGATCGTGGGCCGGTCCCTCGTCCGTGAACAGGTCGTCGCCCAGCGAACGGACGAGGACGCCCGAGCGCGCCCGGTGACCGGTGGAATCGGTCTTGGTCCGGAAGGCGGCCCGAGCGAGGCGTGTCCGACCGCCGCGGATCGCGGCGACGGTCGGCGCGCCCGCTGTGCGCTCGTTCTCGCCGGATGGCGCAACGGCCGCCGCACCCAGAAATCGCTGGAGGTCGCCGAGCCGGTAGCGCCGATCGCCCCGGGAGTTGATCCGGTAGTAGCGCAGGCGACCCTGGTCGCTCCACGCCCGGATCGTGTTCGGATGTACGCCCAGGAGGCGTGCCGCCTTCGTCACCGAGAGCGTCGCGTCGATGGGTCGCTGCGGAAGGGCTGCGGTCATGCTCACTGGAGGTATTGTGAAGTCGATTCCCGGCGAGCCTAGGGAACTTCACAGTTCCTGCCAATAGGACGAAGGTACCCGGTCGCTCCCGCCGATCTCGCGACGGTCGGCCGGCGGCCCTCCGGCCCGATCCCGCGACATTCGGCCGGCGGCTGGCGGCCCAGCGTCCGGGACGGTCAGTCGCGCCGCATCGCTGCCAGGATCGACGGCCCGATGTCGAACCCATCGATCACCCGGACCACCCCGCGGACCCGGTACCGGATGAGGAACGGCGCCCGGATCTCCACGTGGAGGTGGGGGATCGTCCCCCCGGCGTTCCCGCTGATCCCGGTCAGGCCCACGACCTCACCACGCCGGACCTGGTCGCCCGGCCGGACCCGCCGCCCCGA
>JBGPFS010000037.1:0-15067 GCA_041483455.1 Candidatus Limnocylindria bacterium
CGCGACACGCCCATCAGGGTCCCGCCGGTCCCGAGGCCCGCCACGAACACGTCGATCTCGGGGCAGTCGGCCAGGATCTCCGGGCCGGTCGTCTCGTAGTGCGCCTTCGGGTTGGCCTCGTTGCCGTACTGGTAGGGCATCACGAACCGGGCGTCCTTCGAGACGAGATGCTTGGCCATGGCGATCGCCCCATTGCTGCCCAGATGACCCGGCGAGTCGATGACCTCCGCGCCGAACAGGGCCGCCATCTGGCGCCGCTCCTGGGTGACGTTGTCGGGCATGACGAGCGCGACCCGATGGCCCTTCCGGCGACCGATCATGGCCAGGGCGATCCCGGTGTTCCCCGAGGTCGGCTCGAGGATGATCGAGTCCGGGCCGAGCCGGCCCGACGCCTCGAGGTCCTCCACGAGCGCCTTCGCCACCCGGTCCTTGACCGAACCGGTCGGGTTCATGAACTCGAGCTTGGCGAAGATCCGGACGGCCGGGTTCGGACTCATCCGCGGGATCTCGACGAGCGGGGTATGGCCGATCGCGTCGAGGATGCTCTCGTAGCGCCCGCCGTGTGGCGCCAGCTCCTCGTGAGCGTGCTCGTGCGCGAACTCGGTGGCGTGGGCCTCGACGGGTGATCCCGCCCCGTCCCGCTCGCGCGCGCCGGTCGCGTCTGCCGGGTCGGACGCCCGGACGGCGCCCACGCTCAGCGTTCCCGACCGACGGTCGAGCCGCCCGCCATGGCCGGCAGGAGGATCAGCGTATCGCGGGCGTCGACCGGCGTGGCGCGCCCGTCGAGGTAACGCACGTCCTGGTCGTTCAGGTAGACGTTGACGAACCGGTTCAGCTCGCCGTCCGGAGCCAGGAGCTGGTCGCGCAGCGAGGGGTGGCCGGCGACCAGCCCGTCGATGAGCTCGCCGACCGTCGCGCCGCCGACCTCGACCGACTTCGCGCCGCCGACCGCCGCGCGGAGGACCGGCGGGATCCGCACGGTGCTCATGCCCGCGCCTCCGGAGCCGGGCCGAACGACGTCGTCGCGCTGAGCTCCGGGCCGTCGAAGCCGGGACCGCCCAGGACGAACGGGGTGTCCCCGCCGACGCTGCTGACGGCCAGCGGCCGGCCGGCCGCGCGAGCCTCGACCGCGGCGTCCGAGCAGACCGGGCAGGCCGGGTCGCGCCTGAGCCGGAGCTCGCTGAACGTCCCGTCGAGGGCGTCGAAGAGGAGAAGGCGACCGGCGAGCGAGTCGCCGATCCCGAGCAGGAGCTTGAGCGCTTCGTTCGTCTGGAGGAGACCCATGATCCCCGGCACGACGCCCAGGACCCCGGCCACCGAGCAGCCGGGTGCGAGCTCCGGCGGCGGAGGGGTGGGATAGAGGCAGCGGTAGCAGGGCCCTTCGTACGGCTTGAAGACCGTCAGCTGGCCCTCGAACCGGAAGACGCTCGCGTGGACGACCGGGATGCCGGCCGCGACCGCGGCGTCGTTGAGCAGGTAGCGCGTCTCGAACGTGTCCGTGCCGTCGAGGATCACGTCGTAGCCGGCGATGATCCGCTCGACGTTGTCGGCGACGAGCATCTCCTCGTGGCCGACCACCGTCACGTCGGGGTTGAGCGCGGCGATCGATCGGCGCGCGGACTCCACCTTCTTCTCGCCCACCCGGTCGGTCGTGTGGATGACCTGGCGCTGGAGGTTCGAGAGGTCGACCGTGTCGAAGTCGACGATCCCGAGCGTCCCGACGCCGGCGGCCGCGAGGTAGAGCGCGGCCGGCGAGCCGAGCCCGCCCGCGCCCACGAGGAGGACCTTCGAGCCGAGGAGCTTCGCCTGGCCCTCCGCGCCGACCTCCGGGATGAGCAGGTGGCGGCTGTAGCGCTGCCTCTGCTCCGCCGACAGGGCGACCGGGCGCTGGATCGGCAGGCCGAGCGCCTTCCAGTCCTGGATCCCGCCGGCCATCGAGGCGACGTTCGTGTAGCCCATCGCCTGGAGCGTCTCGCCGGCGAAGAGGGAGCGGATGCCCCCGGCGCAGTAGAGGACGATCGGCTGGTCGTGGTCGAAGAGGTAGCTCTCGGCGCGGCTCTCGAGATGACCGCGCGGGAGGAAGAGCGCGCCCGGGAGGTGACCCTCCTCCCACTCGTCGGACTCGCGGACGTCGATGAGGAGGGTCTCCGGCGCGCTCTCGCGCAGGCGCTCGACCTCGAGCGGCGTGACCTCGCGGACGTGGGCGCGGGCCTCGGTGAGAAGGTCGGAATAGGACTTCGGCATGGGGGGGAGCTGGCTCCGCTGACGACGGGCTGCCGCGGGTGCGCCGCGACAGGGCGGGGACTGGGAAAAGGCCGGCGTTCAGGCCGGCGAGCTACACCTGCAGCGGCCCAGGGCGGTCATCCGGCGGCCTCGGCCCGGGGGGCCGGCTCGTCGGCGGCGCGGTCGGTCGCGGTGTCGGCCACGGCGACTGGCTCGGGCCCGGTGTCGGCGACGTCGGCCAGAGCGTGTTCGAGCGTTTCGAGGCTGAGCATCGCGCACTTCAGGCGGGCCGGGCTGATCTCGATCCCGAGCAGGTCGAGGAGCTCGTCGGCCCGGAATGCGAGGGCGCGCTCGACCGGCATCCCGCGGACCTCGTCGGTCAGGAGGCTGGCGCTCGCCTGGCTGATCGCGCAGCCGCGACCCGTGAAGGCCACCTCGGCGACCCTCCCGTCGCGGATCCCGAGCTGCATCGTGATCCGGTCGCCGCACAGGGGGTTGGCCCCCTCGTACGTCGCGCTCGGCGATTCGAGCACGCCGAAGTTGTGCGGGCGCCGGTAGTGCTCGAGGATGTAGTCGCGGTAGAGGTCGTCCATGGGGTTCCCGATGATACTCGGCCGGCTCGTCTAGCCAGCGAAGATGCGCTGGACATCGCGCAGGCCGACGGCCAGGGCGTCGATCTCGGCGTGGGTCGAGAAGACGCTGAAGCTGGCCCGGGCGGTGGCGGCCAGGTCGAGCCGCTCGTGGAGCGGCATCGTGCAATGGTGGCCGGCCCGGACGGCGATCCCGTGCCGATCGAGCAGCTGGGCAACGTCGTGCGGATGGATGCCCGGCAGGTTGAACGGGACGACCCCGCCTCGCCGGTCCGGGTCGAGGGGTCCGTAGAGCTCGATCCCCGGGACTTCCCGCGGGAGGACCTCGAGGGTATAGGCGACGAGGTCGCGTTCGTGCGCCCGGACCGCGTCCATCCCGAGCCCCCGCAGGTACTCGGCCGCGACGCCCAGCCCGATCGCGTCGCCCACCGCGGGCGTCCCGGCCTCGAACTTCCAGGGGACGTCGTTCCACTCGCTCCGGCGGAGATGGACCTCGCGGATCATCTCGCCCCCGGCCAGGAACGGCGGCATCGCCTCGAGCAGCTCGCGCCGGGCCCACAGCGCCCCGGAGCCCATCGGGGCCAGCATCTTGTGACCGCTGAAGGCATAGAAGTCGGCGCCGAGCGCCGCGACGTCGACCGGCAGATGCGGAACGGCCTGGGCGCCATCGACCAGCACCAGCGCCCCTGCCGCGTGCGCGGCGTCGACCATCTCGCGGACCGGATTGATCGTGCCGAGCGTGTTCGAGACGTGGGTGAAGGCGACCAGCCTGGGCTTGAGCCGGAGCAGGACCTCGAGGACGTCCAGCCGGAGCAGCCCATCGTCGGTGATCGGGATGAACTCGAGGTCGCCGTCCTTCTCCTGGACCAGGAGCTGCCACGGCACGAGGTTGGCGTGGTGCTCCATCTCGGTCAGCACGATCACGTCGCCCCGGCCGATGTTCCGGCGACCCCAGCTGTAGGCGACCAGGTTGATGGCCTCGGTCGCGTTCCGGGTGAACACGATCTCACCCGGGTCCGCGGCGCCGATGAACCGGGCGGTCCGCGCCCGCGCCTCCTCGTAGGCAGCGGTCGCCCGCTCGCCGATCTCGTAGATGCCGCGGTGGACGTTCGCGTTGTACTCGCGGTAATAGGCGTCGAGCGCGTCGATGACGACCGCGGGCTTCTGGCTGGTCGCCGCCGAATCGAGGTAGATCAGCGGTCGCCCGGAGCGGGTCGGGACGGCCAGGATCGGGAAATCCGCCCGCAGGGCGAGCGGGTCGAGCGGCCGGGCAGCCGGCGCCCCGGCGGCCGATGGCACGCCCGCCGGCCCGGTCGCCGTCGGCTCGGTGGTGGTCGTCATCGTCATCGGATCGCCCGGCTAGCGGGCGACCTCCGCCGGCTCGAGCGGGACCAGGAGCGCCTCGTCCGGGACGTCGGGCTCGAAGCCCGCCTCGCGCAGGATCGGGCCGTAGCCCTCCTCCTCGAGCCGCAGGGCGAGGTCGCGGCCGCCGGTCTTGACGATCCGGCCCAGGGCCAGGACGTGGACGACGTCCGGCTTGATGTAGTTGAGCAGGCGCTGGTAGTGGGTGATGAGGAGGACGCCCATCGCCGGGTTCAGCATCGCGTTGACGCCCTCGGCCACGATCCGCAGGGCATCGATGTCGAGCCCCGAGTCCGTCTCGTCGAGGATCGCCATCTCCGGCTCCAGGACGGCCATCTGGAGCATCTCCAGCCGCTTCTTCTCTCCGCCCGAGAAGCCGTCGTTCACGTAGCGGCTGGCGAACGCTTCGTCCATCTTGAGGACCGCCATCTTCTCGCGCATCCGGCGCCGGAAGTCGCCCATCGAGACCCCACCGCGGATCGTGTCGGTCGGGTCGACCTCAGGGTTCTTGTCGATCCCCTGGAGCTTCGCGTTGAGCGCCGAGCGGATGAAGCTCGCGACGCTCAGGCCGGGCACGGCGGTCGGGTACTGGAAGGCCAGGAACATCCCGAGGCGGGCCCGCTTGTCGGCCGACAGGGCCAGCAGGTCGCGGCCCTTCCAGCGGACCTCGCCGCCGGTGATCTTGTAGGCGGGGTGGCCCATCAGGGCGTAGGCGAGGGTCGTCTTGCCGGACCCATTCGGGCCCATGATCGCGTGGACCTCGCCGGGTCCGACCGACAGGTCGATGCCCTGCAGGATCTCGACCTCCGGCTTGGCGACCGGAGCGACACGGAGGCCGCGGATGACGAGGCGGTTGTCGGTGGTCACGGGTCTGGCTGGCTCCTGAGCGGGGTGGCGGTGATGGCTGGCGAGCGGTGGCCGCGGGGCGGGTTCGGGCGTCCCGGTCGGCTCAGACGGCGACCGGGGCGGGCCGGCGCCGGACGGGGATCGGCTCTGGACCGACGACGCGCTGGGGGACGAGGTCGGCGAGGGTCATCGTCTCGAGGGCGCCGCTGATCGCGTCGCGGACGCGGAGCCACAGGAAGTTGACGGTGCACCGAGAGGTCCGCTCGCAGGCGGGTCCGTGGACCGCCCCGGCGTGCTCCTCCGGGGCGCAGATCATCGGCGCGATCGGGCCTTCGAGGGCCCGCAGCACCTCGGCCATCCGGATCAGCTCGGGGGCGCGGGCGAGCTCGTAGCCACCTCGCGCGCCACGCGTGGACACGACCAGGTCCGCGTCGCGCAGGCTCATCACGAGCTGCTCGAGATACGGCCGCGGGAGCTCCTCCTCGGCGGCGATCTCGGCCAGGCTCGCCGGTCCGCGGCCGTAGCGCCGACCGAGCTGGACCATGAGCCGGACGCCGTACTCGCCCTTGGTGCTGAACGAGACGGCGCCGCTGCCGTGATACTGGTTCCGGGTGCTCAGCGTGGACTCCTGCAATTCCGACTGAATCCGTCGGGATTGAGTGTAGCGACCGACGCATGACGGGTCAACCGGGAGGAACGGGGCCGGGGCCCGGGCCTGGGGACGACCACGGCGGCCACCCTGGCGCGGCCCGGGCGCGGGGATCTTGGGCTCCCGAGCCGAACGGATGGCCGGGCCCAACGCCTGGACGCTGGTACCAGCGTCCTATCGTCGAATGGTCCCCGGGCGGTTACGGTCGAGTCTGCGGCCGCGGTGCGGTTCGCCTTGGCGTGCTACGGAGGATCGCGAGCAACGGTGGCCGACTCGTCCAGGCGAGCGAAGCGGACCCAGCCACGGTTCGTCCCGGCCCCCCGTTCGGGCCGGCTGGCCCGTCGGCGAGGGTCGTCCGCGGGCGCATCCGGCGGCGCTGGATCGAGCTCGATCGGTCGTCCTGACGGCGTCAGGAGCGGCGCGGACGGCCATGTCGGCGGAGAGCGACCCGCCCGTGAGGAGGTCCTTCGCCGCCTGGACGCCGAGCTGGCCGGTCAGACCGACCTCGAGACCCTGTTTCGCGACGTCATCGACGCGTCGATGACGCTGTTCGAGGCGGATCAGGCCGGCTTCTGGCTCTACGAAGAAGGCGCTCACCAGCCGTTCCGGCTGGCCGCCCAGCAAGATCTGAGCCCGGCCCTCGGGGCCGCCGCCGCCCGGATCCGGAGCGGCGACCCGTCGAACGGGGTCGACGCCCTCCGGGAGCGCCGGATCCGGATCCTGAGCGACCCGGCGAATGAGGCCCCTTCGGCGTACTTCCGCGAAGCGTACCGGCACGACGGGATCGCCACGGCCTGCCTGATCCCGGTCGTCTTCCGCGACACCCCCCTCGGCCTGCTCGCCGTGTACCACGGCGCGCCCCATCCGTGGCCCCAGGACGAGCAGGAGATGGCCCGCGCCTTCACGGATCGGATGGCGACGGCCATCTCACACGCCCGCCTCTTCGCCGAGACGCAGGAGCTGGCGGCTCGCCTCCGTGCGATCGCCGACCTGTCGGCCCGCCTCAACCGGATCCAGGACGTGCGGGGGATCGGCGAGGCGATCGTGGCCGAGGTGGGTTCGCTCATCGACTTCGACAACATCCGCGTCTACCGGGTCGACCACGCGACCGCCTTGTGCGAGCCGGTCGCCTTCCATGGCACGTTCATGGGCACCGACGAGCCGTCGGCTGACCTCCTGCGGGTCGCGGTCGGCGAGGGGCTGACCGGGTGGGTCGCCGAGCACGCCGAATCGCTCGTCGTGGGAGACGGCGCCGCCGACCCGCGCCACCTGATCGTCGGCCCGATCGACGGGCCGGAGTCGCTCCTCCTCGTCCCGATGCTCTACGACGACCGGGTCGAGGGGATCATCGTCGTCTCCAAGCTCGGCCGCGACCGGTTCACCGCCAGCCACGAGGCGATCCTCTCGATCTTCGCCGGCCATGCGGCCCAGGCACTCGTGAACGCGGACGCCGCCCAACGGGTCCGTCGACAGCAGGAGGAGCTGGAGCGGCGGTTGGCCAGCCAGCGCCGGCTCCTCGAGGTCAACACGACCCTCCTCTCGACCCTCGATCCGGTCGCCGTCCTCGAGCAGATCGCGGACGCCCTCAAGGCCGTGGTCGCCTACGACACCCTGAGCATCTACCGGGTCGACCGAGCGGCGGCGGTCCGACGGGCGGTGGTCGCGCGCGATCGGTTCGCCGAGGTGATCCTCCAGCACGAGAGCCCGATCGACACGGGCGTGACCGGCTGGGTGATCGCCCGGAACGAGGCGGTCTGCTGCAACGATGCGCACCTGGACCCACGCGCGGTCCAGATCCCGGGCACGCCCTTCGAGCCCGAATCGATGATCGTCGTGCCCCTCGCGGTCAACGGCGAGGTGATCGGGACGCTCAACGTGGGCCGGATGGGCGGCCAGGAAGCCCACTTCGACGAGACCGAGTTCGAGCTCACCCAGCTGTTCGCCGGCCAGGCTTCGATCGCGCTCCAGAACGCCGAGACGCATCGGGCGGTCGAGGTCAGGGCCGCCCACGATGCATTGACCGGGCTGGGCAATCACCCAGCGTTCCAGAGCGCCCTCGCGAGCGCCTGTGCGGCAGGCCCGGAGCGGCCATTCGCGGTCCTGATGATGGATCTCGATCGCTTCAAGCGGTTCAACGACACCCATGGCCATCCGGCCGGCGACGGCCTGCTCCGTGCGATCGGCGGCGCGATCGCCGGGGCGGTCCGCGAGGGCGACCGGCCGTTCCGGTACGGCGGGGACGAGTTCGCGATCCTCCTGCCGCGGGCGACCCGGGCGACCGGGCTCGACGTCGGCGACCGGATCCGGCGAGCCGTCGCCGCGATCACCGCCGGGAGCGAGACCGAAGTCTCGATCAGCGTCGGCGTGGCCTGCTTCCCGAGGGACGGGCGGACAGCCGACGACCTCGTCGCCAGCGCGGACGCGGCGCTCTTCTTTGCCAAGCCGAGCGCCGGTCGGGAGACCGAGGACCTCGACGGCCCGTCCCGCGACGTCTACCTGACCGCCCTCTCCGACACGGCGGTGGCGCTGATGGACCGGCTCGACCCGACCGAGCTCCTCGAGACGATCGTCAGCCGGGCCGCCTCGCTCGTCGGGACCCCGGACGGCTTCCTCGACCTGGTCGACCCGGAGAGCGGCCAGCTCGAGGTCCGCGTTGCGTTCGGCCTCCACTCGGTCTCGGTCGGCGAGCGGATCCCGGCGGACAGCGGGGTGACCGGGCGCGTCCGCCAGACCGGCCGCGCCTTCGCGGTCGACGACTACGACACGTGGGACGGGCGGATCCGCGACCTCCCCGACGGGCTGGGTCCGGTGGTCGGGGTCCCGCTCACCTCGGCCGGCGAGGTCGTCGGGGTCCTGGGCCTCAGCTCGGGCTCGGGCGGGCGGACGTTCGGCGAGCGCGAGATCGCCGTCCTCGAACGGTTCGCCCAGCTCGCCTCGCTCGCCCTCGACAACGCCAACCTCTTCGCGACGGTCCAGCGCGAGGTCGTCGAGCGGACCGTCGCGGAGGCGGCGCTGCGCGAGAGCGAGGAGCGCTTCCGGCATCTGTCCGACGCCGCCACCGAGGCGCTGGCGATCCATCGCGACGGGCTGATCGTCGAGGCCAACGCGGCATTCTGCCGGCTCCTCGGTTACGGGGCCGAGGAGCTGATCGGCCGGCACCTCCTCGAGTTCACGACGGCCGACCCCCGCGCCCACACCGCGGACATCACGGCCGATTCGGCGGAGCCGATCGAGATGACGGCCGTCGATCGGTCCGGCGCCGAGATCCCGGTCGAGGTCACCTGGCGGACGGTCCCCTACCGGGACGAGCTGAGGGCCGGGGTGGTCTCCGTGCGCGACCTCCGGGAACGGCGGCGACTCCAGGACGAGCTCAGCCGCTCGGCCTTCTACGACCCGGTCACCGGGCTGCCCAACCGGGCGCTCTTCCTCGACCGGGTGACCCACGCACTCGGTTGGGTCCGGCCCGACAACGACGAGCCGATCGGCGTGATCCTCCTGGACCTCGACCGGTTCAAGGTCATCAACGAGAGCCTGGGCCACGTCGTGGGCGACCGCGTCCTCGACGCGGTCGGGCAGCGCCTCATCGGTTGCCTCCGGCCCGGAGACACGGTCTCGCGGTTCGGCGGCGACGAGTTCGCGATCCTGCTCGATCCGATCGACGGTCCGGACGGCGCGACACGGGTCGCCGAGCGGATCGAGACGGTCTTCAGCACGCCGATCGACCTCGACGGCCGGGACGCGTTCGTCAGCGCGAGCATGGGCATCGTCGTCGGTCGGGCCGGACTCGACGAGCCGGGCGATCTCCTGCGCGACGCCGAGATCGCGCTCCACCGGGCCAAGTCGGGCGCGACCGTCCGGCACGCCTTCTTCGAGCCGGGCATGAGCGCCGCGACGATCGAGCGGCTCGACTTCGAGAACGGCCTCCGGCGCGCCGTCGAGCGCGACCAGCTCCGGCTCCACTACCAGCCGATCGTCGATCTGCCCAGCGGCCGGATCGTCGGCTTCGAGGCCCTGGCCCGCTGGCAGCACCCCACGCGCGGCCTGGTCCCGCCCCTCGCGTTCGTCCCGCTGGCCGAGGAGACCGGCCTGATCGTCCCCATCGGCGCGTGGGTCCTCGAGACGGCCTGCCGTCAGGCTCGCGCCTGGGGCGATGCCCTCGGCGGCGACCACCCACCCTTCATGAGCGTCAACCTGTCGCCCCGCCAGTTCGATCAGCCCGATCTCGTCGAAACGATCGCCGAGGTGCTCCGATCCAGCGGGCTGGCGCCCGAGTCGCTCGAGCTGGAGATCACCGAATCGGTCCTCATGGATCGCTCGGACACCACCACGGCGGCGCTCCATGGGCTCCGGGACCTGGGCGTCCGGCTCGTGCTCGACGATTTCGGGACCGGCTACTCGTCGCTCTCGTACCTGCGCCACCTGCCGATCGACACCCTCAAGGTCGACCGCTCGTTCGTGACCGGCCTGACCGGCGACGACGCGCACAGTTCGATCGTTGAGGCGATCGTGGCCCTCGCCCACGGGCTCGGGATGAGCGTCACGGCGGAGGGGATCGAGAGCGCGGCCCAGCTCGCCTGGCTGCGTGAGCACGACTGCGACCGGGGCCAGGGATTCCTCTACGCGCGGCCGCTGCCCGCCGCCCAGGCGGGCGCCCGGTTGCGGGCCGATCGGGCCCGGGGTGGGCGATCGACGGGCGGTCCCCTGCCGGGGCTGGCGGCCGGCCGCGGCCGGCGGGTCGCCCGGTAGCGTCGCTCAGATCCGCGGGTTCGCCGCGGTCCAGCGCTCCACGACCCGATCGAGCCGTTCGAAGACCAGTCCGTCGAGTCCCCGCGCGGTCTCGACGAACCGCTCGAGCATCGCGATCCGGTGCCCCCGGCCGATCGCCTCGGGGTGCATCGTGATCGTCAGGACGCCGCCCGGCTCGTGCGCCCAGGCGTACTGCAGCTCGCCGACCCAGATCTCGAGGACCTTCGAGCTCGCGCTCAGCGGGCCGACGCCGCTCGACCCCGGCTCGAAATGGGGCCAGTCGTCGAGGGCGTAGCTGATCGGCACCTCCACCAGCGGGCCGGGCCGCCCCAGGTCCGACGCGCCGACCCGGTCGTGGGTCTCCCCGGTCCGGACGCGGTAGGGCCGCACGTCGTCGGCCATGAGCGACGAGTCGTAGCGGAACCCGAGCTCGGCCACGAGCTCGAGCGTCCCGTCGGCGAGCGACCAGTACGGGGCTCGGAACCCACGCGGCGGTCGGCCGGCGACCCGGGCCAGGGCGTCGACGCTTCGCTCGAGGATCGCTCGCTGCTCTGCCGGCCCGATCCGCGCGAGGTCCTCGTGGGCCCAGCCGTGACAGCCCAGCTCGTGGCCGGCGGCCACGATGGCGGCCACGCTCGAGGGGAAGGTCGCGATCGTGTGCCCCGGCACGAACCAGGTGCTCGGGATCTCGAGACGCTCCAGGAGCTCCAGGACGCGCGGCGCTCCGACCCGCGGGCCGAACTCGCCCCGGGAGCGCAGGACGGGACCGTCGCCGCGGTCGACCTCGGAGCTGATCGCGTCATGGTCGAAGGTGAGCGCGACCGTCAGGCGCGGCGCGTCGTCCGGAGCGACGTGCTCGCTGCGGTCGGGTTCGGGCATCGCCGTCCGGGACCGGCGGTCAGCGCCGGCTGCCGAAGAGGCGGAGGAACATCAGGAACAGGTTGATGAAGTCGAGGTACAGCCTGAGGGCGCCCATGACCGACGCCTTCTCCATCGAGCCGAGCCAGGCGGCGAGGTCGCCGCTCTTGATCCGCTGGATGTCGTAGGCCGTAAGGCCCGCGAACAGGAGGACGCCCGCGATCGAGATCGCGAAGTCCCCGCCGCTGCTCCGAAAGACCAGGCCGTTGAGCACGCTGGCAGCGATGATCCCGATGAGGCCCATCAGGAAGAAGCGACCGAGGGCCGAGAGGTCGCGCTGGGTGACCGCCCCGAAGACAGCCGCCCCGCCGAACATCGCCGAGGCGCTCAGGAACGCGTACGAGATCGTCCCGAGATCGTAGGCCAGGAAGATGCCGGCGAAGGTGACGCCGGTCAGCGCCGCGTAGATGAAGAAGAGGAGCAGCGCGACCATGGCGTTCAGCCGGCTCATCAGGAAGCTGAGCCCGATGACGATCGCGAACTGGGCGATGACGAGGGGCAGGAAGGCCCCGGAGACGAGCTCGACGAGGCGCTCGTTGCTGGCCACGGTCCACGAGACGCCGGCCGTCACGAGGAGGCCCAGGAACATCCAGACGAACGACTGGGTGATGAACCCGGCCGCCAGCTGGGCCGAGGGTCGGACGCCGAGTCGGGACGGGGCGCCGTACTGCTGCTGGTTCATCGCGCTGCGCTCACTCCCCTGAAGCGGGTTCGATGGTCGTGGTCCGAGCCGGCCGGACCCGGCGCGGTCGATCCTCCTGCGTGGGAGTGCTCGTCCGCGATTCGGCCTGTTCGGCGGCCCGGGCGAGGACCCAGGCCAGGTCGGCCAGCCGGTTCAGATACGGTAGCAGGTGCTCGCCGACGGGCGACCCGGCGCGCCTGAGCGCCACGACCCGCCGTTCCGCCCGCCGAACGACGGTCCGGGCCAGCTCCAGGGCCGCGCTCAGCCGCGTCTCGCCCGGGACGACGAACTCGCGGGGCATCTCGATCCGCCGCTCGAGCTCGACGACGAGATCGGTCAGGCCGTCGACCATCGCTCCGTCGACCGCTGTTCGGCCGGGCTCGGCCCGGTCGCGGGCGGCGGGGTTCGTGGCCAGCTCGGCGCCGACGACGAAGAGCTCGCGCTGGATCCTCAGGACGATCGCCCCGAGCGAGGCGAGCGCGGGGTCGACGACCCCGTCGCGATCCCTGGCCTCGAGTTCCGCCCGGGCGAGCCCGAACGCCGCCACGGCCTCGTCGACGGTCCCGTAGGCCTCGGCCCGGGGGTCGTCCTTGGCGATCCGGTCGCCGCCATAGAGGAGGCCGGTGGTCCCGTCGTCGCCGCGGCCGGTCGCCACGAGGGAATCGATCGGCGGTCGGTCGGTCACCACATCAGGCCCGCGTCGCGCGGGTCCCAGCGCTCGGCGAGGAGGGTCACCTTGACGTCGTGGTCGACGACCGACTCGGCCTGCTCCTTGACCTGCTGGATCATGGAGCCGGCGTACGGGCAGAACGGGGTCGTGAGGATCATCTTGACCTCGGTGGTGCCAGGCCCGAGGACGATCTGCCTGATGAGGGCGAGCTCGACCACGTTCATCCCGATCTCGGGGTCCACCACGGCCCGCAGCGCGTCGAGGATCGCGAGCTCGGTGGCGCGCCGCTCGGCGTCGAAGAGCGGGGCCGGCGCGGAGGCCGGGGCCGCGGTCGGCGGCGCGGCGGGGCCCGCGGTCGATGGCGAGACGGATCGGGACGGGTCCCCTGCGATCGCGCCCGTGATGGTTTCGTCGGTCATGCCTCAAATCCTAGCACCGGACTCGGAAATGACCGCGGGCGTGCGACGTCGGAAGGAACGCCGTCGGCAGCGATGGCCTGGCTGCCTGGCGGGGATCCTCGTCTGGCCGGGGTCAGGCGGGAACGCGACCTTTGACCACGACCCCCGGCAGGCGCAGGTTCTCCGGAAGCAGCGCGGCCTCGGCGTCCGAGTAGCCGGGCCCGTCCAGCGAGCCGTCCGACGCGAAGAACTCGGCATAGCGCGCTCGGTGTTCCGCCGCGTAGGCGAAGGCCGCGGCCACGCCCATCGGCTTCAGCTCCGGGTGATCGACCAGGATCATCTTCAGGTCGTAGCCCGAGCGGCGCAGCTCCAGGAGCTGGCGGACGGTCAGCCGGCTGCCGTAGCAGAACGGCTCGCCGTTCAGCACGAGCGGGTCCGACTTCACCCACTTGATGGTCACGCTCAGGCGCCCTTGTAGATGGCGGCCAGGATCCGGTTCCGCTTCCGCGCGTCGCCGGCGATCCGCCGATGCCAGCGGAAGCGCTCGATCGCGGCGTCGATCGCGGCGTCCGCGGCGGGTCGCTCGGCCGGGGCGAGGACGCTCTCCGATGCCCGCCGGAGTCCCTCGGACAGGGCGATGAGGTCGTCCATCGGGACGCGCCGGCGCCGATAGACGACGGCCGACTGTTCGGCGAAGTCCCGGGCGGACCGGACATCCCCGCTCGCCACCGAGCGGGCGACCCGCTCGAGGAGGACCCCGGCATCGTGGAGGAGGTGCCGGAGGCCGGCCTCGTCGTAGCGCTCCCGCACGGTCGGGTCCGCCTCGATCGCGATCCCGAGCGCTCGCGCCGCCAGGCGATCGGCGTTCGATCCGAGGCGGGCGGCTGCCTCTGGAAGACCGGCGGTCAGGTCTTCGGGCGGGAGGCCGAGGGCGGGATGGCTCACGGTCGGAGAGTCTAGCGCGGGCGATCGGGCGGCGTCGGGTCCGGGCGGTACGATGCACCCGATGGAGCCTTCGTCCGGCCGCCCCGGATCGCCGCTCGCCCCTGCCAGCTCGAGCGTGAAGGGAGCCGGTCCCGGGTCACCGGCCCGCGCGGTCGGCTGGAGCGTGCTCGGGGCCCTCGTCGGTGTCGGATGCTTCCTCGTCCTGGCGATCCCGTTCGCGATGACGGTCGGGCTGGTCGTGGTCGGGCTCTTCACCGGGCGGATCGCCGGCCTGCTCGCCAAGGCGGGCGCCGCCGGGACGCTGTCGGCGCCGACCCGGAACCTCGTGGCCGTGCTCGTGACGCTGGCGGCCGTGCTGGTCGCGAACGTCGCCGGCTGGCTCGTCGCAGGGCTCCAGGGCGGGACGCTCTCGCTGCCCGCCTACCTCGACCAGGTCTACGGGGTCGCGCTGGTGGCGCTCGAGTTCATGGCCGGGACCCTGGCGGCTGTCTGGAGCTCGCGCTGAGCCGCGCGCTCGGCCGCTCGGGTCGACCGTGGACGTGACGCCGGACGGGCCCCTCGACGAGCTCGCCGCGGAGATGATCGGGCTCGGGGCGGCCGGCCGCCCGAAGCCGCACGCCCCCGCAGGTCCCACTCCCGCGCTCCGGTTCCGCCACCCGACCGAGGCCGACCACAGACCGATCGTCGCCCTGATCGATGACTGGTGGGGCGGGCGCCGCCTCCACGACCTGCTGCCGCGCCTCTGGCTCCAGCATTTCTGCGGCACGTCGTGGCTGGCCGAGACCGAGGACGGGCGCCTGGCCGGCTTCCTCGTCGGGTTCGTCAGCCCCGACCACCCGGAGACGGCCTACGTCCACCTGGTCGCCGCCAACCCGAACCTGCGCTCGCGCGGCGTCGGGCGGGCGCTCGAGGAGCGGTTCTTCGCGACCGCTCGAGAGCGTGGGGCCCACCAGGTCCGCGCGGTCAGCTGGGCCGGCGACCGCGCCTCGATCGGCTTCCACCGCGCGCTGGGCTATCGGATCGAGGACGGCCCGCAGA
>JBGPFS010000038.1:0-14972 GCA_041483455.1 Candidatus Limnocylindria bacterium
CCGCCGGTCGGTGCGGCGGCGTCAGTCTCCGCCGAGCGCCCGCCAGACACGTAGCACCTCGGCCACGCCCCAGGCCTGGTAGGGGCAGCCGCGCGGCTCGAAGGGCGGCTCGGGTTCGAGGATCTCGGAGACCGAACCGAGGCCGGCCGCCCGGAGGTGATCCTCGAACGGGCGCAGGATCTCGAGGCCCGCCGCCGCGTCGCCGCGGACCCTGGCCACCGCTTCGGCGTACGCGCCGATCGGCCACGTCCAGACCGTGCCCTGGTGATAGCCCGCGTCGCGGAAGCGGCGGTCGCCCTGGTAGCGTGGCCGGTATGCGGGGTCGGCTGGCGCGAGCGATCGCAAGCCGAGCGGGACGGCAAGCGAACGCCCGACGGCATCCAGCACCGACGCCGCCATCGAGCCGTCGACGAGCGGGTGGGGGAGCGACAGCGCGAACACCTGGTTCGGTCGGAGCGAGATGTCATCGCCGTCCGGGCCATCGACGACGTCGGCAAGGTAGCCGAGCTCCGGCCGCCAGAACCGCCGGACGAACGCCGCGGCCGCGCGCTCGGCGATCTCGAGGTATCGCGTGCCGGCCCTGTCGGGATCGCCACGTTCGACGAGCCATCCACCCACGAGGCGCAAGGCATTGATCCACAGCGCCTGGATCTCGACCGGCTTGCCGCGCCGCGGCGTGACCACCCAGCCATCGACCCGGGCGTCCATCCAGGTCAGCTGGTAGCCCTCGGCGCCGCCACGGAGCAGGCCGTCGGCCGCGTCCATCCCGATCCCGAACCGGGTCCCGGCGACGTGCGCCTCCACGATCGAGCGAAGGGTTGGCAGCAGGTCGTCGATGAGTTCGCCCGAACCAGTGGCCGCCGCGTGCGCTCCGATCGCCAGCGGATACCAGAGCGACGCATCGATCGTGTGATACTCGGGCAGCTCGTCGGTGCGGTCCGGGAAGTTGTTCGGCAGCAGCCCGTCGCGCACGAAGCGGGCGAACGAACGCAGGATCGTGGCGGCCTCGTCATGCCGGCCGGTCGCCAGGCACAGCCCTGGCAGCGAGATCATCGTGTCGCGGCCCCAGTCGTTGAACCAGGGGTACCCCGCGATCACCGTCCGCCCCGGCTCGATCGCGCCGTCGCCAACCGGGATCTCGCGCCTGACGATGAACTGGTCCGCGGCGAGCACGAGGTCCCGGACGAACGCCGACGAATCCTCGGCCTCGGCCTTCTCGAGCAGGTTCCGGTCGCGCGCGATCACCGCGGCCAGGGCGGCCTCGGGTCCCGCGGGCTCGCCCGGTTCGGCGGTGAAGATGATCGTTGCCGGCTGATCGGCACGGAGGCCCAGGCGCACCTCCCCGGTTGCCCAGAGGTCGGATCGATCCTCGAGGCCGCGTGCCGTCTCCTCGCGATGGGCGAAGCCACGGAACCAGCGACCGCCCGGCGCGAACGAGCCACCAGGCGCCAGGATCCGAAGCGGCCGGGCCGAAACCCCGTCGGCCTCGTGGCCCATGGCGTGGTGATCGCGAAACGTGGTCAGTGGCGTCAGCTCGAGCTCGATCGGCCGGTCCGCGCCGACGCTCGAATAGTGGACGTACGTCGTATTCGCCTCGTGCGCCATCCAGACGCGTTTCTCGATGCGAACGTCGCCGATCGCATAGGTGAAGACCGGACGCATTCCCTCGAGGCGAACCGAGAGCAGCCGTCGGTAGCCGTGCTGGTCGATGGTGCCGTCGCCGTACTCGTGCGCGTGGAGGGCGACCCGCTCACCGTCGACCGTGGCCCATTCGACGAGGCCGCCGACCAGCATCGTTCGTCCCACCGGTGGCGACAGGGCCGCCACGAGCAGGCCGTGATAGGCGCGCGTCGCCGGCCCGGCGACCGTCCCGAAGGCGTAGCCGCCCAGCCCATTGGTGACCAGCCACTCGCGCCGAAGGCCGGCCTCCAGGTCCCCGCAGACGTCCGGCCCGAGCTCGACCAGCGGCGGGCCGGCGCTACCCGTCACCCGCCCGCCGCCCGACGCCGTGCCGTCGCGTCGAGGAGCTTGGCGACCAGTCCGGTCCAGCCGGTCTGGTGGCTTGCCCCGAGGCCGGCGCCGGTTTCGCCGTCGAAGTATTCGAAGAAGAGCGGATCGTCGTCCGGTGCGCCCGACACGCCAAAGGTCGGCCGCCGCCCTTCGGCGTCGCGGGTAAACAGCGACACGAGGCGATCACCCAGCTCGACCGAGACCTCGTCGAGCGACGCGAGCCGGCCCGACCCGGTCGGGCACTCGACGGTGAACTCCGGCCCGTAGTAGTGATCGAACTTCTGGAGGGATTCGATCAGCAGGAAGTTGATCGGGAACCAGATCGGACCGCGCCAGTTCGAGTTGCCGCCGAACAGTCCGGTCTGCGATTCGGCCGGCTCGTACGACACGGTGTTCACGGTGCCGCCGATCTCCAGCACGTACGGCTGATCTCGATGGGCCCGGCTCAGCGAACGGACGCCATGAGCAGACAGGAACTCGTCTTCGTCGAGCATCCGGTCGAGCAGCGCCTTCATCCGATGGCCGTGGACCAGGGCCAGCAACCGCCGCTCGCCAACGCCGGGTTCCTCCCACGACGGCACGAGCTCGGCCAGCTCTGGGCGGTTGGCCAGGAACCAGCGCATCCGTCGCCGGAAGGCGGGCATCGCGGCCAGGAGGTCTGGCTCCAGGGTCTCGACCGCCAGCAGCGGAATGAGCCCCACGAGCGAGCGGAGCTTGAGCGGGATGAACTCGCCCGTTGCGAGATGGAGCGTGTCGTAGAAGAAGCCATCAGCTTCGTCCCACAGAGGGACGCTCTCCACGCCGACGCCGTTGAGCGCTCCGGCGATGTACAGGAAGTGCTCAAAGAACTTGGTCGCGATGTCCTCGTAGACCGGGTCCTCGCGGGCGAGCTCGAGTGCGATGACCAGCATGTTGAGGGAGTACATCCCCATCCAGGCCGTGCCGTCGGCCTGGCCGAGGTGGCCGTCCACGGGCAGCGGCGCGCTGCGGTCGAAGACGCCGATGTTGTCGAGACCCAGGAACCCGCCCTGGAACACGTTGTGGCCGTCGGCGTCCTTGCGGTTCACCCACCAGGTGAAGTTGAGCAGCAGCTTGTGGAAGATCCGCTCGAGAAAGGCCCGGTCGGCGACCCCGGAGATCCGCCGATCGATCTTGTAGACGCGCCAGGCGGCCCAGGCATGGACCGGCGGGGTGACGTCGGAGAAGGCCCACTCGTAGGCCGGCAACTGGCCGTTGGGGTGCATGTACCACTCGCGGGTCAGGAGGATGAGCTGGTTCTTGGCAAACGCCGGATCGAGCAACGCGAGCGGCAGGCAGTGGAAGGCCAGGTCCCAGGCGGCGAACCACGGGTATTCCCAGCTGTCCGGCATTGACAGCACGTCCGCGGCGTTGAGCTCGCGCCAGTCGGCGTTCCGCCCGCGCCGGCGCCCGGCCGGCGGCGGCGGAGAGGCCGGGTCGCCGTCGAGCCATTCCGCGACGTCGAAGTGGTACCACTGCTTGGTCCAGATCAGGCCCGCGAACGCCTGTCGCTGGACCTGCCCCTCGTCCGGTGTCAGCGTCCCGGCGGTGAGCGTGGCATAGAACTCGTCGGCTTCGGCGATGCGTGTTGCGAAGACGGCGTCCGCGTCCGGGACGGGCGAGCGCGCAGCGCCCTTGGACAGCCGCAGCAGGATCACTTCGCTGGCGCCGGCCGCGAGGGTCAGAGGATAGTGCGCCGCCATCTTGGTGCCGACGAGTCCCGGGTTGACCTGGTCGGGCCGCCCGTCGACGACCGCCGCGCCGATCCCGTCCTTGACGTACGGCGAGGCGTTGGCGGTGCCCCACAGTCGTTCCGCGTTCGACTCGTTCTCGGTGAACAGCAGGGTCGGGGACCCTGCGCCAACCAGGTGATAGTCGCCCAGCTGCGGGTGCTCGGCGCGGATGACCACCCCGCCGTCGATCGAAGCGGCTGCCGCCAGCGTCGGTCGGGCGTGGTGGCGCCCCCACGACCAGGTGTTGCGAAACCAGAGCGTTGGCAGGAGGTCCAGTGAGGCCGGCTCGGGCCCGCGATTGCTCACCGAGATCCGGACGAGGATGTCGTCGGCGTGGGCTTTGGCGTATTCGACCACGACGTCGAACCAGCGCCCGTCATCGAAGGCGCCCGAGTCGACAAGCTCGTATTCCGGTTCGGACCTGCCGCGCCGGTGGTTCTCCTCGACCAGATCCGCGTAGGGATAGGCGCGCTGCGGATAGTGATAGCGGGCCTTCAGGTAGGCATGGCTGGGCGTGGCGTCCAGGTAGTGGTAGTCCTCCTTGACGTCCTCGCCGTGGTTGCCCTCGGGGCCGGTCAGCCCGAACAGCCGCTCCTTGAGGATCGGGTCCGCTCCATTCCACATGGCGAGCGCGAAGCACAGCCGCGCACCGTTGTCGCTGATCCCCAGCAGACCGTCCTCGCCCCAGCGATACGCCCGTGATCGGGCGTGGTCGTGCGGAAACGAATCCCAGGCTGCGCCGTCCGGCGAGTAGTCCTCGCGAACCGTGCCCCACTGGCGCTCCGCCAGGTATGGTCCCCAGCGGTCCCAGCGGGCGGTGCCCGCGGCTGTCTCGGCCAGGCGGATCCGCTCCGCCACCGCCGGGTTCGATCGAGGACCTCGATCCGTCATTGCCGACCTGCCATCGTTCGAATGCTGCTCCATCGGGCTGGGCCACGCCAGTTCCACCGCCCCCCGCCGAATCAGGAACCTCCTGCAACCAAACCCGGCGACTGGACGTACTATCTGCCAACCACGCGAGCCGGCACCCGGTCGCGGTGTCCAATCGATCCCCGTCCGTTCCGGCGCAACGTCGTGCGCCTGACCCACGAGAGAGGCCGATGAGCAAGATCCAGGAGACCGGCGACAGGGTTCTCGCCAACGTCGAGCGCGTCATCGTCGGCAAGCACCACGAGGTTCGCCTCGCCCTGGTCGCCCTGCTGTGCCGTGGCCACGTGCTCATCGAGGACGTGCCCGGGACCGGCAAGACCGTCCTCGCCAAGGCCATCGCGCGCAGCCTCGGCTGCTCCTTCCGGCGGATCCAGTTCACGCCCGACCTGCTCCCCTCGGACGTATCCGGGCTGTCCATCTACAACCAGAAGACCCAGGAGTTCGAGTTCCGGCCGGGCCCGATCATGAGCCAGATCGTGCTCGCGGACGAGATCAACCGGGCGACCCCCAAGACGCAGTCCGCGCTGCTCGAATGCATGGAGGAGCGCCAGGCGACGATCGACGGGACGACCTACCCGATGCCCGACCCGTTCCTCGTCATCGCCACCCAGAACCCGATCGAGTACGAGGGCACGTTCGCCCTCCCGGAGGCCCAGCTCGATCGGTTCATGCTCCGGCTCCGCCTGGGCTACCCCCAGCCGCACGAGGAGATCGTCATCCTCGACGAGCAGAAGCGGACCCATCCGATCGACGAGATCCGCGAGGTCTGCGCCACCGAGGAGCTGCGCGAGCTCCAGGCCGCGGTCCGTGAGGTCTACGTCGACCCCTCGGTGAGCGACTACATCGTCCGCCTCGTCAACGGGACCCGGAACCACCCGGACATCTACCTTGGAGCATCGCCCCGCGGCTCGATCGCCCTCTACCGGGCCAGCCAGGCCCTCGCCGGGCTGGTCGGGCGCGACTACGCGATCCCGGATGACGTGAAGACGCTGGCCGAGCCGGCGCTGGCTCATCGCCTGATCATCAAGACGAGCTCGTCGATCCACGACATCTCGGCGAGCCAGGTGATCCGGGAGCTCCTCGAGGGCCTGCCGGTCGAGGCGTCGCGGCCGCCCGGCGGCGGACCGCGGACGATCCAGGCCGACCTGAGCGCGGCCACGGCGACCGCCCCCGGCGACCGAGCGGCGAGCCGATGAGCCCGCTCGCGCGGATCGGACGCCTCGGCCCCCGCTGACCTGGTCGGCTCGCTGATGGAGAACCTGTCGTGATCCTGGGCGCGCGATGATCCGCCGCCTCCAGGCCCTGATCGCCGCGGCGATCCTCGTCGTGACCGCGTTCTCGACCGGGCTGCAGTTCCTGTTCTACCTGCTCTACCTGGCGATCCTCATCGTGGGGGGCAGCTACATCCTGACCCGGCTCGGCCTGGCCGAGCTCGAGGCCGGTTACGCCGTCGGCGCGCTCCACGGCCACGTCGGCGAGCAGCTGCGGGTCAGCTACACGCTTCGCAACACCGGCCGTCTCCCGAAACCGTGGCTCGAGGTCCACAACCCGACGAGCCTGCCCGTCGCCATCCCGGGCCGGGCGCTCGGCCTCGGCTCGCGCGGCGAGCGGAGCTGGATCGCGAAGGTTCCATTGAGCCGGCGTGGCCACTTCCGGATCGAGCCGCTCCAGGTCCGCACCGGCGACCCGTTCGGGTTCTTCGAGGCGTCCGCCTCGGTCGGCCAGTCCGTGACGCTCGTCGTCTATCCGCGGATCGAGCTGCTGCCGTTCTGGGCCCTGCCTGCGGCCAACCTCGAAGGCAGCCATTCGATGCCCGAGCGGACCCTCCAGACGAGCCCGCTCGCGACGACGGTCCGGCCGTACGCGCCGGGCGACGGCTTCAACCGGATCCACTGGCGTTCGACTGCGCGGCACGGCGAGATCCAGGTCAAGGAGTTCGACCTGGAGCAGACGGCCGACGTCTGGATCTTCCTCGACCTCGAGCGCGCCCCCCAGCGCGGGGCCGGCGACGACTCGACCGTCGAGCTTGCCGTCCGGGTCGCCGCCTCGATCGCCGACCGGGCCTTGAACGAGGGTCGCGCCGTCGGGTTGACCGCGTTCGGTCATCGAGCCGCGATCCTGCAGGCCGACCGGGGCGGCCGGCAGCAGCTCAAGATCATGCAGCTCCTGGCAGCCGTGGAGGGCGACGGATCGGCCCCGCTCGTGGAGGGGCTCGTGACCGGGCTCGGGCGGCTGCGGCGCGGGATGACCGCGGTGATCGTGACGCCGTCGCGCGATCGTGCCTGGGTCCGGCCGCTCGCCGGTCTGCGGGGTCGCGGGGTCGGCTGCGTCGTCCTGACCGTCGACGATCGGCCGGTCGCCGGGCGAGACCGGCGAGCCGCCCCGGGTTCCGGCGCGACCCTCGACCCCCGCTCGGCGGACGATGCCGCAGCCGACCGCGCGCTCCGGGCGGCGCTGGCCGAATACGAGCTTCGGACATACGTCGTCGCCCCTGGCCGGTCGCTCGGTGAGCTGCTCGCGGCGGGTCCCCGGTGAGCACCTTCGTGGCCGCCGAGCGACGGGTCGAGGGGGACGAGCGCCGGATCGTCACGGCGCCCGCCGAGGGCTGGACGACGCTCGGCCTGGTGGCCCTCCTCAGCCTCACGTTCGCCTGGTCGCTCGACGACGCGGCCTGGGTGCTCGGGCGCCCAGGGCTGACGTCGTTCCTGCCGTGGGCCGTCCTGCTCGGGGTCGGCTGGGGCTTCCTCAGCGCGAAGGCCGGCTGGTCGCGCTGGCTCGCCCATCTGCTCGGTGCGATCTTCGGTGTCCTCATCGTCGGCGTGATCGTCGGGAGCGTCCTCGTCGGCGAAGGCTGGACGCCCGGGACGGCCTTCGTCGCGACGGCCGACTCGACGGTCGAGGCCTGGTTCGACCTGACCCGCCGGGGTCTCGCCTTCACGCAGCAGGTCGGCCATTTCATGCTCGTGCTCGGCCTGCTCGGCTGGGCCACCGGCCAGTTCGCCGGCTACGCCACGTTCGGGCACCGGCGCCCGCTCGGGGCGACCGTCCTGGTCGGGGCCGCACTGCTCGTGAACATGGCCCTGACCCGCCACGACCAGTTCGCCTTCCTGGTCGTCTACAGCCTGGCTGCCCTCATCCTGCTCATCCGGATGCACGCCGTCGAGGAGCGAGCGACCTGGCTCCGCCACCGGATCGGCGACAGCGGGGCGCTCGCCGGGCTCTACCTGCGCGGCGGGACGGTCTTCGTCGGGGCCGCCGTCATCGCCTCGCTCGCGCTCAGCTCCTCGGTGTCCGCGGCGCCGTTGTCGGGAGTCTGGCGCGGGCTGGACCATCGCTTCGCGGATCTAGGTCGCCAGCTCGAGCGGATCTTCCGGAGCGGCGGCAGCGGCCGGCTCAACGTCGTCGACTTCGGCTCGAGCGCGACGATCACGGGCGCCTGGCAGACCGACTCGACGCCGATCCTGCAGATCAAGGTGCCGGACGGCGGCCACTACTACTGGCGGGCGGTCGCCTACGATCAGTTCGACGGCCGCACCTGGAGCTGGTCGGCGCCCAGCGCATCGGACGTCGGCGGCGGCACGCCCGTCCTCGGTGGCTCGGCCGACGACCCGACGGGCCTGCAGGCCCGCCACCCACTGACCTTCTCGGTGACCGAACTCGACCAGTCGCCCGATGCGATCTTCGCCCCGGACGTCCCGCTGAGCGTGTCGACGCAGTCGAGGATCGAGCTCACC
The DNA here is from genome assembly GCA_041483455.1 of Candidatus Limnocylindria bacterium. Lineage (GTDB taxonomy): Bacteria > Chloroflexota > Limnocylindria > Limnocylindrales > CSP1-4 > JBGPFS01. The sequence continues at coordinate 8,426 of JBGPFS010000038.1, forward strand.
GGGACGGGTGCCAACGGGTTCTTCGCCGGCTGGACGAGCGACGCCACGAGCTACGACGTCACGGCTTCGGTCTTCATCGATGGCGAGATCGACCCCGCGAACGGGATCACCGCCAACAAGCTCAAGGTCGCCGGAACGGACTACCGGGCGGCGCTGACCGCCCGCTATCTGCAGGTGGATCCACGCGCGATCGGGCCGGCGACCAAGCAGCTCCTCGAGGCGATCAGGGCCAAGCACCCGGACGCCCGGACCCCGTACGAGATCGCCCGGGCGACGACCGACTACCTGCTGCGCGAGGGCGGCTTCCGGTACGAGGCGGACGTCCGGGGCCAGGACTGCGGCGGTGCCGGCGTCGTGGAGTGCTTCGCCCGCTACAAGGCGGGCTACTGCGAGCACTTCGCCAGCACGATGGCGATCCTCCTCCGGATGCAGGGGATCCCGAGCCGCCTCGCCGAGGGCTTCCTGCCCGGTCCGCAGGCGGCTGACGGGACCCAGCTCATCCGCAAGAGCAGCGCTCATGCCTGGGTCGAGGTCTTCTTCCCGGGTTACGGCTGGTACCCGTTCGACCCCACCGGTGGCGGGGTCGGCCGCGATCGCCCGCCGGTCGAGGGGCCGGTGGTGGAGCCGCTCCCCTCGGCCTCGCCGACCCGCTCGTTCGGCCCCGACGAGACCGATCCGCGACGCACGTTCCGGCCGCCTGGTTCGGGCGGCGCGACCGGGGGCGGGAGCACCGGAGCGGCCGGCGGTCCGGGGAGCGCAGCGCTCGCCGTGGTGGCCGTCCTGCTCGCGCTCGGCGTTGGCGGGCTCGCCTTCATCGCCTGGCAGCGCGGCCCGCGCGGCCCCGTGGAGCCCGACCGGGTCTACCGCGGGGTCGTCGGCGTGGCGCGCCGGTTCGGGTTCGGCCCCCGCCCGAACCAGACCGTCTATGAGTACACCGATGCGCTCGGCGACCTCCTGCCGGAGGCTCGTCCGAACCTGTCGGTCGTCGCGCGGGCGAAGGTCGAGGTGGCCTACGGGAAGCGGGCCCTGGGACCCGAGCGGCTGGGCGCCCTCCGGCTCGCTCAGCGCCAGCTCCGGGTCGCGCTGTTCGGGCTCCTCTTCCGGCGGCGTCACGGCTGGTCGATCCGCCGCCGGACCCGACCCTGATCCGAGGGCCTACAGCGCTCCGGTCTGCTCCCGGCGCTCGGCGGCCGACTCGGAGGCGCCCTCGGCGGCGGGGAGCGATGCCTGGAGGGCGGCCAGGTGACCGAGCAGGTTGTGAGCTCGCAGGACCGGTCGACCCCCGTGGAGCTCGACGATGGTCAGGCCGGTCAAGCCGAACGGAAAGGCCCAGAACCGGTCGAGCGGGAGGCCCAGGAGGGTCAGCAGGACGACCTTGAAGATCCCGTCGTGACCGACCAGGAGCGTCCACGGCGTGGTCGCCGCGGTCGCGCCGGGGTAACCCGAGACCGAGACGCGCCCGGCCCCGGTGGCGGGCTCGCCGGGGGCGGCTCCGGCGAGCGTTGCGAGCACCCGCTCAAGGGCGCCTCGGGCCCGGATCGCCACGTCGGCCAGGGCCTCGCCGCCGGGCGCGTGGACGCCGACCGGGTCCCGGCGCCAGCCTTCGAGGATGTCTCCGTAGCGTTCGACGACCTGGTCGCGATGGAGTCCCTCCCAGGCGCCCTGGCCGACCTCGAGCAGCCCCGGATCGGGACGGGGGAGCGGGACGGCGCCGGCGCCGTAGCTCGACAGCAGGGCCGCGGCAGCGGCCGTGGCGGTCGCGGCCGTCCGGCCGAGCGGCGAATGGACGATCTCGACGGGGGCTCGAGCTGGGACGGGGAGGACGGGCGGCCGGTCCGGCCAGGCCAGCCGATCGGCCGCCAGGTCGGCCTGGCGCTGGCCGAGCGGCGAGAGCGGCGAGTCGAGGCGGCCCTGGAACCGGCCCTCGGTGATGGCCACCGATTCTCCGTGCCGAAGGAGGACGATGGCGGCGTCGAGCCCGGCCGGGATCATGGCCGGACCGGGCTGCCGGGCGGCCCGCACCCGCGGCGGGCTCCGCCCGATCGATCGCTCAGCGCTCGGCTCCGAGCCGGATCACCCATACGTCCAGGACCGCCGGGTGGGCCCGGATCGCATCGGCCACGCCGGCCGGCACGTCGTCATCGAGGGCCAGGACCATCAGCGCCTCGGCCCGGGGCGCCGAGCGGGCGAGATGCATCGCGCTGATGTTCACATCGGCCTCGCCGAGCACCAGCCCGATCCGGCCGATCGTCCCGGGCTGGTCGCGGTGGCGAGTCACCAGCATGATCGCGGTGGGGCTCATGTCGATCGAGTGGTCGTCGATCCGGGTCAGGCGGGGCTCGCCGGCGGCGACCGTCCCGGCCACCGTGGTCGTCCGGCCTTCGCTCTCGCCCGAGATGGTGATCAGGGCCGCGTAAGCGCCTGCATCCGGCGTCTTCCGCTCGATGACCGTGATCCCGCGCGCCTTCGCCAGCGTCGCCGCGTTGACCAGGTTGACCCGCTCGGTCGTCGACGTCTCGAGGAGGCCGCGCAGCACGGCCGCCGTGAGGGGCGAGACGTCGTGGGCGGCCGGCTCGCCGGCCACCTCGAGGGTGAGCCGTCGGGCCCCCGTCCGGCTGAACTGGGCGAAGAACCGCCCGAGCATCTCGGCCAGCGGCAGGTAGGGCACGATCGCCCGGGCCGTCTCGGGGGTCATGAGCGGCGCGTTCACCGCGTAGCGCGCCGGCCGGCCGTCGAGCACGTCGAGGACCTGGGCGGCGACCTCCTCGGCCACGAGGACCTGGGCCTCGGCGGTCGAGGCGCCGAGATGCGGCGTCAGGACCGTGTTCGGCGCCCCGAGCAGCGGCGAATCGGTCGGCGGCTCCTTCTCGAACACGTCGATCCCGGCACCGCCGATCCGGCCGGCCGTGAGCGCCGCGGCCACGGCCGCCTCGTCGAGGACCCCGCCCCGGGCTACGTTGAGGAGCAGGACCGCGGGCTTCATCCGCTCGATCTCGGCCGCGCCGATGAGACCGCGGGTCTGGCGGGTGAGCGGCACGTGGACGGTGATCGCGTCGGCCCGGGCCAGGAGGTCGTCGAAGGAGACCAGCTCGACGCCATGGAGGGCGGCCTGCTCCGCCGTGACGTACGGGTCCACCCCGATGACCGTCATCTCCATCGCCCGCGCCCGCTTCGCGATCGCCTGGCCGATCTTGCCGAGGCCCACGATGCCGAGGGTCTTGCCGCGCAGCTCCACGCCCTGGAACTGGCTCCGCTTCCACTCGCCCCGCCGGATCGAGGCGTCGGCCGCGGCGACCCGGCGGGCCAGCGCGTACAGCAGGGCCAGGGTGTGTTCGGCGGCCGCGATCGTATTGCCCGTCGGAGCGTTGACCACGGTGATCCCGGCCCGCGTCGCGGCAGCGAGGTCGACGTTGTCCACGCCGACGCCCGCCCGACCGATGACGACCAGCCGGCCGCCGGCGGCGATGAGCTCCGCGTCCACCTGGACCTGGCTCCGGACGACGAGCGCGTCGTAGTCCGGCAGGATCGCGACGTACTCGGCCTTGGACAGGCCGGTCCGCACGTCGACCTCGTGGTGAGCCCGCAGCAGGTCGACGCCCTCAGCGGCGACCGGCTCGGCGACCAGGATCCTCACGCGCCGACCGCGAGCGAACGGACCGTCCCGAGCGAGTCGAGGGCGGCCCGCTGGGCCGCCGCCACCGCGACGCCGGGCTCGACCGGGCGTCCGGCGCCGAGGGAGACCTCCTCCAGGACCGAGATCGCGTCGAGGACCTCACCGAGGGTGACCGAACCGAGGTGGCCGACTCGGAAGATGAGCCCGGTCAGCTTGCCCTGGCCACCGGCCAGGACGACGCCGCGGCGCTGCACCTCGCCGTTGAAGGCCTTCCAGTCGAGATCGGCCGGAACGACGGCCGCGGTGACGGTCCGCGAGGCATGGCGCTGGTCCGCGAAGAGCTCGAGCCCCAGGCCGACGAGCCCGGCCCGTACGGCCGCGGCGCAGGCCTCGTGGCGGGCGAAGACGGCCTCCCGACCCTCGGATTCCATGAGGGCCAGGCCGGCGTCCACCTGGTAGACGACGGCGATCGCCGGAGTCCACGGCGTTTGGCCCTTGGCGCGCGCGTCGCGGTGGGCCCGCAGGTCGAGGTAGAAGCGGGGCATCTTCGCCGTCTCCATCGCGGCCCAGGCGCGCGCTGAGGCGGCGACCATGGCCAGGCCGGGGGCGGCCATCCAGGCCTTCTGGGAGCCGGTGACCACCAGATCCACCCCCCAGGCGTCCATCTCGAAGGGGATGGCCCCGAGGCCCGACACGCTGTCGACGAGGACGAGCGCCTCCGGGGCGACGTCCCGGACGACCGCCGCCAGCTCCGGGATCGGGTTCTGGACCGCCGTCGAGGTCTCGTTGTGGGTGAGCAGGACCGCCCGGACGCCGGGATCGGCCGACAGGCGGGCCCGGAGCTCGACCGGATCGGCCGCCCGACCCCACTCGACCTCGAGCGTGGCCACGTCCGCCCCGTAGACGCCCGCGATCTTCGCGAAGCGATCGCCGAACGAGCCGATCGAGACGCCCAGGACCCGATCGCCCGGCGAGAGCGTGTTGACGATCGCGGCCTCGAGCCCGCCGGTCCCGGCGCAGGACAGGATCGCCACGTCGCCCGACGTCCCGAAGTAGGGCTTCATCCGGCCCAGGATCCGCTCGAGCATCGCCCCGAATTCGGGGCCGCGATGGTTGATCATCTGGCGGGCACCGGCCTCGCGGACGGCGGGCGGCAGGGCGGTCGGGCCGGGGGTCCGGAGGTTCGTCTCGAAACGGTTCACGGGGCGAGTCTCCTGTGCGGGGCACGGGCGGCGCGAGGACGCCGCGGGGCGCAGGCGCGACCTCGCGGCATCGTGCCACGCGACGCTGCGGACCGCCAGCATGTCATACCTGCCGTCCCCGGCTGCCGTCCCGGGCCGACGATCCGGCCGACGATCCCGGCGGACGCCGAGGACGCACGATCGTCCGGGCCCGGGCTCAGCCGCCCGCGTCGCGCTTCTCGGTCTCGGCCAGCTTCCGGCGGTTCTCCTCGCGGGTCCGGATGATCGCGCCGGCGGCCTTCATCCCGTCGACCGCGGGCCCGGCGGTCGCCGCCTTGAGCGCGCGCCCGCGCCGACGCGCCTCCTCGCGAGCCTCGGCTCGGCCGGCCATCCGCTCGCCGATCGTACGCTCGTAGCCCAGCTCGTTCGGGACGTAGTAGCGCCGTTCGGCGAGCTCGTCGGGCAGGTACTGCTGAGCGATGTCGGAGCCTTCGAACTCGGGCGGGAAGCGATAGCCGACCCCGTAGCCGTGGGCCTTCATCGCCCGGTGGCCGGCGTTCCGCAGGTGCATCGGGACCGGCAGCGCACCCTTCGCCTCGAGGTCGGCGACGGCCGCCCAGTAGGCCGCCCCGGAGCGGTTCGACTTGGGGGCGGTCGCCAGGTACGTGGTGGCCTGGGCGAGCGCGTACTGCGCCTCCGGCAGGCCGACATGGTCGAGGGCCTGGGCGGCCGCGACGGCGACCTGGAGCGCGCGCGGGTCGGCGTTCCCGACGTCCTCGGAGGCGCTGATGATGAGCCGTCGGACGATGAACCGCGGGTCCTCGCCGGCCGCGATCATCGTGGCCAGCCAGTAGAGGGCGCCGTCCGGGTCGTTGCCGCGCAGGCTCTTGATGAACGCCGAGGCGGTGTCGTAATGGCCGTCGCCGGCCCGATCGTAGGCGAGCACCTTCTGCTGCGCGGCGGCCTCGACATGGGCCAGGGTCGGTGCGACCCGCCCGTCCGCGTCCCGGAGCTCCTCGGCCTCGGCCAGCGCGGTCGCCCCCTCGAGGACGTTGAGCGCCTGCCGGGCGTCCCCGCCGGCGAGGCCGATGAGGTGCGCGAAGGCGTCCTCGCCGAGGACCACGCCGCCGACCGGTCCGAGGCCTCCGGCCAGCCCCCGCTCGGGATCCTCCAGGGCCCGCCGGACGACCGTGGCCACCTCATCGTCGCCGAGCGGCTCGAGCCGCCAGACCCGGAGCCGCGACAGGAGCGCGGAGTTGACCTCGAAGTAGGGGTTCTCGGTCGTAGCCCCGATGAGCGTGATGGTGCCATCCTCGACGTGGGGGAGGAGTCCGTCCTGCTGAGCCTTGTTGAAGCGATGGATCTCGTCGATGAACAGGACGGTCCGGCCGCCGTCGAGGACGAGCCGCTCACGGGCCGCCGCGACCGCCGCCCGGATCTCGGCCACCCCGCTCATCACGGCGGACAACGTGGCGAACGCCGCCCCGACCTCGGCGGCGAGGAGCCGGGCCAGGCTCGTCTTGCCGGTCCCCGGCGGACCCCACAGCAGGAGCGAGCCGAGGTAGCCGCGCTCGATGGAGCGTCGCAGCGGGCCGCGCTCGCCGACGAGGTGGTCCTGGCCGACGAACTCGGGGAGGCTCCGCGGGCGCATCCGGGCGGCCAGCGGCTGACGGCCGGGCGGCGGCTGGAAGAGGGGTTCAGGACGGGCGCCGGGGGCGTTCCGGGGGGCCATGAGCGCAGTCTACGCGTCGGC
>JBGPFS010000039.1:0-14893 GCA_041483455.1 Candidatus Limnocylindria bacterium
CGGGCGAACGCACGTGTTCACCTACTGGTGGCAGTGGATCGTCCTCCCCGGCGGCGCGACAGACGCCGAGCTCCGCCGCGAGGTCGCCGCCCTCAAAGCGCGCGACATCGCCATCGGGATCGACTACGAGCCGCTCGTCTCGGACACGTGCGGAAGGGGGGTCGAGGGGTTCTGGGACGGCGTTCCGACAGCCCTTGCAGCCATCCGGCGCATCGCCGCGGCTGGCGGCACCGTGCGCTACATCCGGCTCGATGAGCCGGTCGCCGGTGCGGTGGTCTACGACGGAGAGAGCGCCTGCCACTGGACGGTCGAAGAAACGGCTCAGAAGGTCGCGGACTTCGTCCGCGGCGTCAAGGCCATCTACCCGTCGATCATCATTGGCGACATCGAGCCATGGCCGGCAGTCTCCACGGAGATGCTCGGACGCTGGCTCGACGCATACGAGGCGGCTGCCGGGTCCCCGTTCCCGCTCCTCCACCTCGACATGGACTGGAGCGTCCTTGCGAGCGACTGGCCGAGCGCGGCGCGCGAGGTCGAGCAGCTCGTCCGGAGCCGCGGCACCCGATTCGGGATCATCTACAACGGGTTCTACGAGACTTCGGACGCCGCGTGGCTCGCACACGCGCAGGCCAACGTGCTTGCCTACGAGATCGACGGTGGCGGCCCGCCCGACGACGCGGTCTTCATGTCGTGGACCGACAAGCCCGACCGGGCGCTGCCCGAGACGGGTCCGAACTCGTTCACCCACCTCATCGCGAACTACGTGCGGACACGGACGACGGTGACCGTCGCGGGCACCCCGGCGACGTCGGGCGGGACGATCACGGTGACCGGGACCATCCGAACGGTCGGTGGCGACCCGGTCGCGGGCGGAACCGTCGCGGTGTCCGCGGTCCCGCGCGACGGGTCGTATCAGGTCATCGAGCTCCAGGGGACGGTCCCGGCGGGCCAGTCGAGGGCGCTCATCGGCATCCGCACGAACACGGAGGGGGCCGGGCCGGGCTCAGCTGACGTGACGTTCTACGAGATCGGGTACGCGGAGGGCACCGAGACGACGAACCGCGTGCCGAATGGGGGCTTCGACGGCGGCGTATGGGACTACATGGGCGACGCCACCTTCACCGTCGGGCCGAGCGACAGCGGGACGGGCTCGATGATGCTGCGGATCGTCGCGACCCCGACGCAGTCGGTCGGCTCCAACTCCGGCGAGTTCTCCGTGACGGCCGGCGGGCAGTATCGGATGTGGGTGGCTGTCCGGGTCCCGGAGGCGTCGATCGGGAGCACCGTCGTCGACCTCATCTTCCTCGGGTCCGGCGAGATCGAGACCTCGCGGGTGCGGCTATATCTCGCGTCGCCCGCGCCGATCCCCGCCGGCTCCGCGACAGTCGACGCGACGGGCGCCTTCTCGCTCACGACGAGCGCGCTCGATGCCGGCCGCTACTGGTTGGCTGCGACCTACGCTGGCAACAAGACGTATTGGCCGGCGCGGCGGCGAACGGAGGTGACGGTGCCGTAGGGCGGCGAGGTCGGGCGGCGAGGAGCCCGTCCGCCCAGGTCGCGACGCGGGGGCCATCGGCTCCCCTCGATCCAGCCGACGCCACCGTATCTTGTCTTGTTGACCCCGGACTACGACCCGTGGGCCGGCTGGGAGTGGCCGGCGGGCGCGTCGGCGCCACGGAAGATCGCCGAGAGCTCGTAGGCCGCCGTCTCCGCCAGCTGGTCGTACCGGCAGTCCTCGGGCCGCCGGTCCGGCCGCCACCGAACGAACGTCGTGGCATGGCGGAACCGGTCGCCCTGAAGGTGATCGTAGGCGACCTCGACGACCCGCTCCGGTCGGAGCGGCTCCCAGGAAAGGTCCTTGCCCCGGTTCCAGCGCGACGTCGCTCCGGGGACCCGCTGGCCGGTCGCCTCGGCCGCTTCGGCCCACTCCGCCCACTCGGCCCACGGGTGGCCGTCCAGGCCGCCCGAACGGAGCGGCTCCAGCTCGCCGGCCAGCGCCTGCCGGCGGTCCCACGTGAAGGAGGCGGTGATCCCGACGTGGTGGAGTCGACGGTCGGCGTCGAAGAGGCCCAGGAGCAGGGAGCCGACGTGCGTGCCTGGCCCGTTGCGGTGCCAGCGGAACCCCGCGACGACGCAGTCCGCGGTCCGTCGGTGCTTGAGCTTCAGCATCGCCCGCTTGCCGGGCTGGTACGGCGCGTCGAGCCGCTTGGCGATCACCCCGTCGAGCCCAGCCCCCTCGAACCGGTCGAACCAGTCGCGCGCGGTCGCGAGGTCGGTGGTGGCGGGCGTCAGGTGGACCGGGGGAGTCGCCGAGGCGAGGACCGCTTCGAGTCGTCGACGTCGCTCCCCCTGCGGGACCGCCCGGAGGTCCTCGTCGCCCAGGGCGAGGAGGTCCCAGGCGACGAAGCTCGCCGGCGATGCCTGCGCCAGCATCCGGACCCGCGACGCGGCTGGGTGGATCCGCAGGAGCAGCGCGTCGAAGTCGAGCCGTCCGTCGGAGCCCGCGATGACCACTTCCCCGTCGAGGATGCAGCGGTCGGGGAGCTGCGCGCGGAGCGGGCCGGCCAGCTCGGGGAAGTAGCGGTCGAGCGGCTTGAGGTCGCGGCTCTGGATCAGCGTCTCGTCACCGTCGCGGAAGATGAGCGCCCGGAAACCGTCCCACTTCGGCTCGAAGAGCCAGCCGGCGTCGATCGGGAAACCCTCGGCTGGCCTGGCGAGCATGGGCTCGATCGGCGGCTCGATCGGCGGTCGCATCCGCCGACTATACGGCGGTTCCGGCGTCGCCCGCGGGTCAGCCGGGATGGCGCGGCGCGGGACCGACTTCGGGCAGCCTCAACCCGGCTCGAGCGGCGGGTAGTCCGGCCACCACATCGCAGCATCGACGCCTGGCTCGATGAGCTCGTCGGGGATCGACCGGCCGAGGCCCTGATCGCGGGCATGGCGGACGATCGCACAGGCGATCTCGCGCGCCACCTCGCGCAACGCGCCGACCGGCGGATAGAGCGCCCCGACCGCCAACCGATCCGCCGAGACCAGCTCGGCGAGCCGCTCGGCGGCCACGAGGAAGAGCTCGTCCGAGACCTCCCGGACCTCGGCCAGGATGGCCCCGAGCCCGACGCCGGGAAACACGTAGACGTTGTTCGCCTGGCCCGTGATCCGGGTCACGCCACCGTGGTCGACCGGCGCGAACGGGCTCCCGGCGGCGACGAGCGCCCGGCCCGACGTCCATTCCAGCAGGTCGCTCGGGACGGCCTCCGAGTTCGCGGTCGGGTTCGAGAGCGGGAAGACGATCGGGTGCTCCGCGCCCTCGGCCAGCGCCCGGATCGCGGCCTCCGTGAACGCCCCGGGGGTGCCGCTCGTCCCGATCAGGATCGTCGGGCGCACGGCCCGGATGACCGCTTCGAGGTCGAGCTTGCCCGCCGGGTCGAGGCCGTACGAGGCGAGGATCGAGGCAGGCAGGACGAACGCCCGCTTGTCGTCGGCGATGCCCGCGCGCCCGTCGTGGAGCAGCCCGCCCGAGTCGAGCATGAAGATCGACCGGGCGATCGCGTCTTCGCTCAGGCCGGCACGCCGCATCGCGCTCTGGATCGTCCGGGCGATGCCGAGTCCCGCGGCTCCCGAGCCCAGCAGGACCAGCCGTTGCTCTGCCAGCCCGGCCCCCACGTGCCTCAGCGCGGCGAGGATCCCGGCGAGCACGACCGCGCCCGTCCCCTGGATATCGTCGTTGAAGCTGCAGATCCGGTGCCGGTAACGGTCGAGCAGCCGGATCGCGTTGTGCTGCTTGAAGTCCTCCCATTGGAGGACCGCCATCGGGAAGACCCGCAGGATCGCCAGCACGAACGCCTCGATGACCCGGTCGTACTCCGTGCCGCGCAGGCGCGGGTGCCGATAGCCGAGGTAGAGGGGATCCTCGAGCAGCGCGAGCCGATCCGTGCCCACGTCCAGCGAGACGGCGAGCGTCTGGGCCGGATGGATGCCGGCGGCGGTGCTGTAGAGGGCCAGCTTCCCGACCGGGATGGCCATCCCCCCGGCCCCCTGGTCGCCGAGCCCCAGGATCCGCTCGTTGTCCGTCGCCACGATGAGGCGGACATTCTCCAAGCCGGCGTTACGGAGGATCTCCGGGATCCGCTCGATGTCGTCGGGGGTGATCCAGACGCCCCGCGGCCGCCGCATGATGTGGCTGAACTCCTGGCACGCGCGTCCGACCGTCGGGGTGTAGACGACGGGCAGGAACTCCTCCAGGTTCTCCACGAGGACGCGGTGGAAGAGTGTCTCGTTCCGCTCGTGAAGGGCCGCCAGGCCGACGTACTTCTCGAGGTCGTCGGGCTTCCGGCGAACGTGCTCCAGCTCCAGGACGACCTGCTCCTCGATGGTCATGACGCGTGAGGGCAGCAGACCGCGTAGACCCAGGGCGTCGCGCTCCGCCTCGGTGAAGGCCGCGTCCTTGTTCAGAAGCGGCTGCTCCAGGAGCGATACGCCGCGCTCGCGAACGACCGCGGCGCGCCCCGACCGCAGGGCGGCGAACAAATCGGCGGCCGGCCGCCCGGGGTCCAGGCTGGGAAGCGGGTCGAGCGAGAGCACGCTGTTCTACCTCGGCTGGGCGAGCACGCCTTGACGTGCTGCGGCGGCGGCGTGAGGGTCCGCCGCCGCCGCGAGAACGGACCCCGTGGGACCCGTCTAGTGGGTGACGATCACCGTGGCGTCGGAGTGCGTCGCGACGTGCTCGGAGACGCTCCCCTGGAGCATCCGGTCGAGGGCCGAGAGCCCCCGGGAGCCGATCACGATCGTATCGAAGCCGCCGTCCCGGGCGATCCGCTCGATGGTACGCGCTGGATCGCCGGCCGGCTCGATCAGCTCCGCCTCGATGCCCTGGTCACGGAGCATCTTGCGCGCCTCGAGGAGCTCGTTCGCGTGGACCTCACGGTCGTCCCACGGATCGACCGGGGCGCGGCCGGGATGGACCGGGACGACGCTCACGACGCTCAGCGTCGCGTCGAACTTCTTGGCCAACTCGACCGCGGTCTCGAGTGCCTTCTTGGCAGGCTCTCCGCCGTCGAAGGCCAACAGGATCTTCTTCATGACCTGACCTCCGTTCTCGTGGTCACCGACATCGGCAAACCCGTTGATCTCAGCCTCGATCGTGCTCTGCCGACCTGCGCGGGGCAGCGGCCGAAGGTCACGGCGGCCGGGGCCGGACCGCCCGATTCGACCGAGGCCCGCAGTCGGGGCTCGTGGTCGGGGCGCGCAGTCGAGCCCGCGCGGACGCTCGCCCCCGCGTGGCAGGATGGGGTCGATGGGCACGATCGCCGAACGCTACGATCAGTCGGCCGGGCGCTACCTGACCTGGTGGGCGCCTGTCCTCCGTCCGATGGCCCTCGACCTGCTGGATCGGCTCGAGCGCCGCCTCGAAAGGCCTTCGGGTGCGGCTTCGGGCACCGTCCCCGTGCGCGAGATCCTCGACCTCGGCACCGGGACCGGCACCCTCGCGCTCGAGACGCTCCGGCGCTGGCCCGAAGCCCGGGTGACCGGCGTCGATGCGTCAGGCGGGATGCTCGGCGTGGCCCAGGCGGAAGCCGAACGCCGGATCCCGGCCGCCGAGCGGCGGCGGATCGGCTGGGTCTCGGCGCCGGCGGAACGCCTTCCGTTCGAGGCCGGCTCGATCGACCTCATCGTGAGCTCGTTCGTGCTGCAGCTGGTGGCCGACCGGCGGGCCGCCCTGCGCGAGGCGTTCCGCGTCCTTCGGCCCGGTGGCACGCTCGCTTTCGTCACCTGGCGCGTCGGCGAGACGCGACTCGGGCCCGACGACGCCTTCGACGATCTCCTCGACGAGCTCGGGATCCCGGACGAGAGCGAGCCCGAGGAGGCCCGGGCGGGCGACCTGGCCTCGGCGGCCGCGACCGCTGCCCAGCTGCGCCGGCTGGGCTTCCACGCGGTCACCGCCCGAGAAGCCATCCTCGAGCACGCCTTCGGTCGGGAGGGCTACCTCGACTTCTTGATGGAATACGACCGGCGCGACCTGATCGACGGACTCGACGGGGCGACCAGGGCCGCCCTCCGGGAGGGCGCGACGGCCCGGTTCGCGCGCCTCGGACCCGCGGCGTTCACCTGGCGGGCGCCGATCGTGTTCGCGCTCGCCCGACGTCCGGCCGACGAGCCGGCACGGGCCGCGACGGCAGGACCGCCGGACCGGCTGGTCCGGCCGAGCTGACGGGCGTCAGCCCTCGGTCGCGGCCTCGGTCGCGCCAGCCGCCTCGGCCGGCTCGCCCTCCTCGGGAGCGCCCTCGCCGACGGTCGGTGCGACCGGCTCGGGCTCCTCGATGCGCGGAGCCTGGACCCTGGCGACCGCCTCATCGGCATCGGTCAGGAGGGTGACGTCGCCGGGGATGGGCAGGTCACGGACGTGGAGCGTCGTCTCGAAGTCGACCAGCGAGTCGATCGACAGCTCGATCGAATGCGGGAGGTGGTCGGGCAGGGCCCGGACCTTCACGCTCTCGAGGAGGTGGAGGAGCGTCCCGCCGTGCTGCTCGATCGCGAGCGACGACCCCGTGGTCACGATCGGGACCTCGACGGTCAGCTCCTCGGTCATCCGAACCGCGAAGAGGTCGACGTGGAGCATCCGCCGGTGGATCGGGTCGCGCTGGACGCCGTGGACCAGGACCGGCATGGCCTTCTTGCCCTCGACGGTCAGGTCGACCAGCGTGTTCGGACCGACGTGCCGGGTGAGCAGCTCGAACTCGTGGGTGTCGAGCGAGAGCGAGCGCGAATCGACGCCATGGCCGTAGACGACGGCCGGCAGGCGGCCGGCCTGGCGGAGTCCGGCGACCTTCTTGCCGAGGATCTCGCGCGGGCTCGCGGCGAGCGTCGGGCGGGCGGTGGACATCGGGTGGGATCTCCTCTCGGGGTGAACGCCACCCTAGCACAGGCCCCGGTTCTCGTTCGGATGTAGCATGCCCGCCGATGGCCGCTACGATCCTCATCGTCGAAGACGAGTTCGCGGTCGCCCGCGGGATCCAGTTCGCCCTCCAGCAGGAGGGCTACGAGGTGACCGTCGCCCGGTCGGGCGAGGAGGGCCTCGACATCGCCACGAACCAGGCGCCCGATCTCGTCGTGCTCGACGTCCGGCTGCCCGGGATGGACGGCTTCGAGGTCCTGCGTCGGCTCCGGGCGAATGGGTCGAAGGCGCCGGTCCTCGTCCTGACCGCCCGCGACGACGAGGTCGACAAGGTGATCGGCCTGGAGCTCGGGGCGGACGACTACCTGACCAAGCCGTTCGGCCTGCGCGAGCTGATGAGCCGGATCAAGGCCCTGCTCCGGCGCGCCTACGGCGATCTGGCCGACGCGGCTGGCGGCCGGGTGATCCGGCACCGCGACCTGCTGATCGACCTCGAGCGGCGGCGCGTCCAGCGCGGTCGCCGGCGGGTCAGCCTGACCGCCACCGAGTTCGAGATCCTCCGCCACCTCGCCAGCCGACCGGGCCGCGTCTACACCCGGCGCGAGCTCCTGGAGCTCCTGCGCGACTACGAGGCCCTCGATCAGGACGAGAAGACGATCAACGTCCACGTGAGCCACCTGCGCGAGAAGATCGAGGACGATCCATCGTCGCCGGTCTTCGTGCTGACCGTCCGAGGGGCCGGCTACGCCTTCGCCGAGCGCTGAGCCCGGACCGGCGGCGGGGGTCGGCCCCACCCCGGCGCGGCCGACCGGGCAGGGTCTGCGCCGGCTCGTGCGGCGATTCATCCCGCGAACGTTCCAGGCCCGCCTGACGCTCGCCTTCGTTGGCGTCGTCGCCCTGACCCTGACGCTCGTCTTCGTCGCCGTCCTGAACCGGGTCGACGACTATTTCTACCGCCAGCAGCTCGACGATCTGGCCAACCGGGCATTGACCGTGCGCGGGCTCCTCGGCGCCACCTCGAACCGGCTGGCCGGCGATCGACCGGTGGTCCGACCGGACAACACGCTCGACCCCGCCGTCGCCGCCTACCTGACCGACGCGGAGACCCAGCGCCTGTTTGCCGACCAGCTCGCTCAGGCGGACGTCGACGTCGCGATCGGCCAGCTGACCGTCGGCTCGGACGGGATCCGTCACGTGGTGCCCGTCGCGAACGGCACGATCAGGATGGCGCTCGAGGCGCAGCCGGCCCGGGGCCAGGCGCGCGACGCGATGGTCTTCCCCGACCTGGCCCCGATCCAGCAGAACGACCTGTTCACCTACGGCCTCGAGGTGCGCCTCTCGAACCCGTACACATACCGGGCCTCCACGGTGGCTGCCATCACCGGGCTGCTCCTGTTCATCGGGATGGGCGCCCTGGCGCTCTCGCTGATCGTGGCGGCCCTCCTGGCCCGGCGCTTCACGACACCGCTCCGCCGCCTGACCGAGGCCGCCCGGGGACTCACCGAGGGCGACCTGACCCGCCGGGTCGGGCTCGTCCCGGCGAGCAGCGGCAGCACGGAGCTCGCCGCGCTCTCGCGCCAGTTCGACCAGATGGCGGCCCGCCTCGAGGAGAGCGTCCGGATCGTCCGCCGCGACCGGGACCGAAGCCGCGACTTCCTGGCCGACGTCTCGCACGAGCTCCGGACGCCCATCGCCGCCCTGCTCACCTTCAACGAGCTCCTGCTCGGGACCGCCGGCGCCGACCCGGACACCCGGGCCGAGTTCCTCGAATCGAGCCACGGCCAGCTCGAGCGGCTCGACTGGCTGGCCCAGAACCTGCTCGACCTCTCCAAGCTCGATTCGGGGCTCGTGCTCCTCGACCTGCGCCCCGACGACCTCCGCGGGGCGATCGAGTCGGCGGTCGAGCAGGCCGAGCCGACCGCGGTCCGACGCGGGATCGCCCTGTCGGCGATCCTGCCGGACCGCCCGCTCCGCCTCCGCCACGACCCGCCGCGGATCGGCCAGGTGGTGACGAACCTGATCGGGAACGCCCTGAAGTTCACGCCGCGGGGCGGAACCGTGACCGTCGAGCTCCGGCCGTCGGCCGACGGCGGAGGCCGGATCGAGGTCCGGGATACCGGCGTCGGGATCGATGCGGCCGAGCTGCCCCACATCTTCGACCGGTTCTATCGGGGCTCGCTCGCGAACGAGGCCCGTGGCAGCGGCAGCGGGCTCGGGTTGTCGATCGTCAAGTCGATCGTCGACATGCACGCGGGCCGGGTCACGGTCGACAGTCGACTCGGTGTCGGCTCGACGTTCGTGGTGACGCTCCCGCGCGACCCCCGGATAACACCTGACGAGGCCGACGAGGCCGACGTCACCGGCGAGATGTCGGATTCTTCACCGCCCGAGCCGTCGAGCCTGAACACCGGCCGGGCATGATGGCGACAGACGCTCACGGATGGACCGCTCCATCTGTCGCACCGACCCCAGCGAGGAGACCCCGACAGCGATGACCGATCAGCCTCTCGATGGCCCGCGGCCGGACGACGCGCCGACCGCCCCCATCGCCCCTCCCCCGGCGGAGACCGGGCCGTCTTCGTACTCACCGGCCCCGGACGCGCCGACCGAATGGCAGCGCCAGAACTGGCCGGCGCCCGAGCGCCCGACCCCCGAGACCTGGTTCGAGCCGAGCGTCCCACCCGCGCCTCCGGCGGCGAAGCTCGCCCGGAGTCGGGCGACCGTCGGCATCGGGACGCTCCTCGCCGTCTCGGTACTGACAGCGGGGCTCGCCTCGGGTGGCACCTACCTCGCGATCCGGGCTTCCGGGAGCGCCGACCGCACCGTCGCCACGATCGCGCCGGCCGGCCAGCCGACCGGCGCCGCGAATCCCGTGACGATCGATGAATCGTCGGCCATCGTGAACGTCGCCCAGAAGGTGAGCCCCGCCGTCGTCCAGATCGTGACCGGCAGCGCGCCGAGCCAGACCGACCCGCTGGCCCAGCAGGGCGTCGGTTCCGGGGTCATCTTCGACCGCAACGGCTGGATCCTCACGAACCGGCACGTGGTGACCGGCGCGACCAGGCTGACGGTCCAGCTGAAGGATGGCCGGGAGTTCGACGGAACGGTCTACGGGATCGACACCCTGACCGACCTGGCGATCGTGAAGATCGAGGCGACCGACCTGCCGACGGCGACGATCGGTGACTCATCCGAGCTCAAGGTCGGTCAGCTGGCGATCGCGATCGGCAGCCCGCTGGGCACGTATTCGAACTCGGTCACGAGCGGCATCGTCTCGGCCATGGGCCGCAGCATCCAGGTCGACGGCGGGCCGATCAACAACCTCATCCAGACCGACACCGCGATCAATCCCGGCAACAGCGGTGGGCCGCTCCTCGACGCGCTGGGCAACGTCATCGGGATCAACACGGCGATCGCCAAGAACGCCGAGGGGATCGGCTTCGCGATCCCGATCAACATCGCCCGCCCGATCATGCAGCAGGCGGTCGCCGGCCAGCAGCTCGCCCGCCCCTGGATCGGCGTCCGCTACGTCGCGATCGACCTCCAGCTCCAGAAGCAGAAGAACCTTCCGGTCTCGGCGGGGGCGCTGATCGGTCCCGGCGTCGACGCCAACGGCCAGGCCACCGTGGGCATCGTCGCGGGCAGCCCGGCGGCGAAGGCGGGCCTCAAGGATGGCGACATCATCACCGCGGTCGAGGGCCAGGCGATCGACGGCGATCACCCGCTCGACGCGGTCCTCAGCCAGTTCGCGCCGGGGCGGACGGTGACCCTCGGCATCCTTCGAGACGGGCAGAAGCTCGAGCTCCAGCTCCTGCTCGGGACCCGGCCCACGAACCTCTAGGAGAGGAGGCTGGCCGGCGCCGGACGGCCCGGTCAGCCGGGGCCGGGTCAGCTGCGCGGGCGCATCAGCCCCGCGCGATCGCCCGACCGCCGGCGCCAGATCTCGACGCCCGCGTAGGCGAGGACGCCGTCGATCGGAGCCTGCGGCTTGCGGACCCGCACGACCGCCTCGGCGACGAGCGGGAAGGTGGCGAGCATCTCGTGGGCGATCGCCTCGGCCAGGGCCTCGATCAGCCGGTAGCTCGTCGACTCGACGATCGCACGGGTCGTGTCGAAGACGGCCCCGTAGTCGACCGTCCTGGCGAGGTCGTCGTCGACGCCGGCCGGCTGGAGGTTGAGGAACAGCTCCACGTCCACGTGGAAGGGCTGGGCCTCCACCTGCTCGCGCTCGTGCACGCCGTGCCGACCCTGGAAGACCATGTCGTGAAGGACGATCCGGTCGCTCACCGCCGGATCATCCCACTGTCGCCGCGGACCACCGCGTCGGTCATCCGGGCGACCCGGACGTTCGCTCGCACGTCGTGCACGCGGACGATGTCGACCCCGGCCGCGATCCCCAGCGCGGTGGTCGCGAGCGTCGCCTCGAGCCGCTCCTCGGGCGGGAGGTCCAGGACCCTCCCCAGGGTCGACTTGCGCGACGTCCCGAGCAGGATCGGCCGGCCCAGGAGCCGGATCGCGGCCAGGTCGCGCAGCAAGGCGAGGTTGTGGTGGGGCGCCTTGCCGAAGCCGAACCCCGGATCCACGATGAGCGACGCCGGATCGCAGCCGGCGGCGACCGCCCGCTCGAGTGCCCGCTCGAGATCGGCCAGGATCTCGACCATCAGGTTCGCGTAGCGCGCCTCGGCCCGGTTGTGCATGACGATGAGCGGCGCCCGGTGGGCCGCGGCGACCCGGGCGAGCGCGTCGTCCTGGGCGACCCCCCAGACGTCGTTGAGCAGGTCCGCGCCCGCCTCGAGGCCGGCCTCGGCGACCGCCGGCTTGACCGTGTCGACGCTGATCGGCACGTCCGGATGCGCCGCCCGGACCGCCCTGATCACCGGCACGATCCGCGCGATCTCCTCGGCCGCCTCGACCTCGGCGTGGCCCGGGCGACTCGATTCGCCGCCGACGTCGAGCAGGTCGGCGCCCTCGGCGACCATCCGATCGGCCGTCTCGAGCGCGCGCCCCACGGGATCGGCGGACCCGGAGGGAGACCGGCTCTCCCGCCCGGCCGTCGTCGCAGGCGCGAGGAGCCCGTCGCCCGAGAATGAATCGGGCGTGACGTTGAGGATCCCCATCACGAACGTCCGCTCGCCCCAGGCGAACGTCCGGCCCCGGATCGTCGTCGCCCCGGGCGCGGTCGGCAGCCCGCTCGGCGCACCGGACGGGTCGAGGAACGACGGCGTGGCATCGCCACCGCCCCCACCGCCCGCCTGGACGCCGCGCTCGGTCGGGAGCTGTCGCTCGGTCATCGGACGGCCGCGGCGAGCCCGGGCCGGTCGCCCGCAACGGGCGCGACAAGGGCCTCCGGACCGCCGGCCCAGGCGAGCGCGCCCGGGTCCCGCAGGTCGGGGTCGTCGATCAGCAACGCCCGGACCGCTCCGACGAGGTAGAGCGAGCCGGCGACCACCACGGGCCCGGGAGCCTCCGCGAGCGCCAGAGCGAGCGCCGCCTCGACGCTCGGCTCCACGGTCGGGGCCGACGCGCCGCGACCGCCCGGCGCGACGGCGGCCCAGCCCGCCGCGAGGCGCTCGGCCGGGAGAGCGCGCGTCATCGGCAGCTGGGTCAGGATCACGTGGGCGCCCCGCAGCGACTCCGCCCCGACGAGTGCGGCCAGGACCCCCGCGACGTCCTTGTCGGCCATCGAGGCCAGCACCAGGGTGAGCGGCGGCGGGTGTGCCTCGTCACCACCGCGGAGGTGGGAACGAAGATCGTCGAGCGCCCGGGCGAGGACCGCCGCACCGGCCGGGTTGTGGGCGCCGTCGAGCAGCACCTCGCGCGGCCCGAGAGCCCCGAGCGTCCCGGCCGGCAGGTCGATCAGCTCGAGACGGCCGGGCCAGCGCGCCTCGCCGTAGCCGCGCCGGCGGGCATCCGGGTCGACCGTCGCGATGCCGGCCGCCTCGAGGGCGTCGAGGAGGGCGTCGGCGACCGCGACGTTCGCCGCCTGGTGTCGCCCGCGGAGGCCGACCCTCGTCTCGCCGAGGCGCGGCAGCAGCACCCGGATCCCGTCGCGGTCCCAGCCGAGCAGGGGGGCCGGCGCGACCTCGGTGAGCGGAACGCCGAGGCGCCGGGCCCGGCGCCGGACGATCGTGAGGGCCTCACCGGTCGCCCCGGTGACGGCCCGGTCGCCACGCTCCACGATCGCAGCCTTCTCGCGGGCGATGGCGCCGACCGTGTCGCCCAGCCGATCCGTGTGATCGAGGTCGACGTTCGTGATCGCGGCGACGCCGCCGTCCCAGGCGTGCGTGGCGTCGAGCCGGCCGCCGAGCCCCACCTCGACGAGGGCCAGGTCGACCCCGACCTCTGCGAACCAGCGGAAGACGATCGCGGTGAGCAGCTCGAACTCGGTCGGCTGACCGTGGCGCCGGGCGACCCGATCGGCCATCGGGAGGACCTCGGCGACGAGCCGGGCGAACGTGTCCGGCTCGACGAGACGGCCGCTCACCTGCAGCCGCTCCCGGTAGCTGACGAGGTGGGGCTTGGGCGTCTCGCCGACCCGTCGGCCGGCGGCCCGGAGGGCGGCCCCCGCGAGCGCCAGGACGCTGCCCTTGCCGTTCGTTCCGGCGACGAGCGCGCCGCGCAGCCCGAGCTGCGGGTCGCCGAGCTCACGGAGGAGCGCCCGGGTCCGCCCGAGGCCCAGCCGGATCCCGAACCGGCCGCGCTCGGCGAGCGCGCGCACGGCGCCTTCGTAGGTGAGGGCGGTCATGCCCGCGGCCGATCCATCGGGCGCCTCCGGCTCGATCCGCTCACTCGCGGGTGAGCTCGTCCTCGTAGAACACGCACTGGTTGAAGCGCGGCGTCAGGCACACGTCGTTCACGTAGCCCTGCTCCATGTGGACACTGCCCCGGAGCTGACATCGGGAGACGTTCGTGTCCTGACGGAGGAGCGCCTTGAGCAGGTGGGGCGCCTGGATCGGGATCGCGCCACGGGTCCCGGTCATGTAGAAGTGGGGGCAGACGTTCCGGCGCAGGTTCGGCATCGCGAACCCGCCGCGGCCCGCGGGCGGGAGCGGCGGGTAGCCCGGGCGCGGGCCGGACTCGACGGCCGGCGCTACGCGCGGGATCGGTGCGATCCCGAATGCGGGACGACCGGTCGGGCCAGCGGGACGGGCGGCCTTCGGGTCGCGAGCCTGCACGTGCCTCCCCTTCGTTCGACGGCCTGTGCGCGAGAAAGCACGCCCCACAAGGCGTGCGCACCGCGCCAGAGTACACCGCTCTGTCCCGTCCCCGGCGACGCAGGTCCGCCCGGGACGACGTGCGACAATGCGCCCGTGCCAGGTCGGCGTGAACGCCCCGCGCAGGTCCGTCCTCGCCCGCCGTCGACCGGGCGACCACAGCCGAGCCGCGTCCGACCGAAACCGACCGGCCCCCGGCGGCTTCCCCCGCACCGACCGGTTGAGCGCTCGCGTGGCCTCCCGATCGGAGCGCGTCTTCTGCTCGTCCTGGCGATCGTGGCCCTGAGCGCGGCCGTCCTGTTCACGGCGACGGGCCAGCTCGGGAGACTGGTCGGGAGCCTGGGCGGTGCGCTCGGCGGCGTCGTCGACCAGATCACCCGGACGCCCGTGCCCAGCTCGACCACGTTCGCCGTGCCCGACGCACCGATCCTCACGGCCCCCGGGGAGTCGTACACGAACCAGCCGACGGTCGACCTCACCGGGGCCGTCCCCCTGGCCGCCATCGGCGGGAGCGGATACTCGATCAGGATCTACCAGGCCGTCGCGGATCAGCCGGCGAGCCAGATCGCGGACATCCCGGTCGGGGCGACCCCGGGCTTCACCGCTCCCGGGGTGAAACTCGCCAAGGGCCGCAACGACTTCACGGCCACCCTCGTCGGCCCGGGCGGCGAGAGCGACCGGTCGCCGGTCGTCACCTACATCCTCGACACGGACAAGCCCCCGATCACGATCTCCAAGCCCGCCCAGAACGCGATCGTCAACACGGCGGCGGTCACGATCGTCGGCC
>JBGPFS010000040.1:0-14751 GCA_041483455.1 Candidatus Limnocylindria bacterium
AGCGCGAAGACGAGCATGTAGCGATCTTCGCCGCCGTCGGCCGGGGCCTGGTAGACGATCGACGCCGCATTGAAGCCCGATTGCGGTCGGGCGACCGCGTTGTCGTCGATCGTCACCGCGACCGGGAGTCGGCGAGCCATTGCGGCGTCGGTCGTGACGCCGTCGAGCGGCGCGACGCCCGGCGGCCCGGGCGTCGGGGTCGGGGCGGGCGAGTCGGTCGGGATCGGCGTGTCGGTCGCCGTCGGAACGGGGGTGTTCGTCGCTGTGGGTTGCGGACTCGCGGTCGACGGCGACGGCGAGGGGGTCGAAGCGCAACCGGCGAAGCCGAGCGAGAGGACGAGCAGGCCGGCGAAGCGGATGCGACCGGGCCGTCGGGCGGCGGTGGGTCGCAGGCCGGAGGTGGACCTCACGGCGTCACCGAGGGGGCCGCCCCCGGCCCGCCGCTCGAATAGGCGCTTTCGTTGCCGAACAGCTGGATCGAGAGCGCGGAGATGCGCGAGAACTGGAGCTCGAGGATGTACGTCCCGCCCGTGGTGTTCGTGGGCGGATGGACGGAGTACGGCGGACCGAGCACGAAGCGCTGGATGTTCGGGTCATCGACCTGCTTGGCGAGGATCAGGTAGCCGCGGATCTGGTCCGACGGGAAGTTCGTGCGGATGTTCTGAGCTGCGACCCGCAGGATCGAGGGCAGCTTGAGGAGCATCGTCGCGCTGCCCATCTTCGATCTGAGGGCGACCAGGAGCTGCTGCTGGCGCGCCGCGCGGGTGAAGTCGTTGTCGCCCGCGCCGTAGCGGGAACGCGCATAGGCGAGGGCGGTCTGGCCGTCCAGGTGGTGCGGCCCCGGCGACAGCGTGAAACCGTACGTGCCATTGAACCAGTCGTAGACCGGGTCCGTGATCCACTTCGGGTTCACGATGTCGACCCCGCCGACGAGGTCGACCATCGTCTGGAAGCCCTCGAGGTTGATGGCCGCGTAGTAGTTGACGGGGACCCCGATGAGGTACCCGATCTCCCTTGTGAGGGTCCCGACCGGTCCGTCCGGATACCGGCCCGGGTCGAGCAGCGCGGCCGTCATGAGCGAGTTGATCTTGCCGCTGAAGGTCCCGCCCGAGTACATCGGGAAGCGCGAGACATCCCGCGGGATGCTCAGCATCACGGCCTGCTTGGTCGTCCGGTTCACGCTGACGACGAGGAGCGTGTCCGTGAGTGCGTGGGTGCGGTCGTGGCCCGAGTCGACGCCAGTGAGCAGGAAGGTGACCCGATCGGTCGGCGGCGGCAGGGTGGCCGCAGGCGTCTCGAACCCCAGGTCGGCCGAGGGCGACGGACCGGTCCCCGGGCTCCCGCCGGCGATCGGTCCCGGCGTCGGCTCGGGCCCGAAGATCTGCGAGCCGGCGTCGTAGAACGACCAGGCGTAGTAGCCGGCGACGCCGTGCACCAGCACCACCCCGAGGACGACCGCGACGAGGACGGCGATCGCCGAGCGCCGCCGCCGGGCGACGGGCGGCGTGAGCCGGAACGCGTGCCCGATCGAGGCCAACCGCCAGATCCCGAGGACGCCGATGACGAACAGGGCGATGAGCGCGAAGGACGGGTCGATCAGCTGGGCGACGAACGTGTCGATGCCGCCGGGCAGCTGGAGCAGGATGAACGCAAGGAGCACCAGCACGGGCAGCGCGAAGACGGCCGCGGCGCGCCTGCGTCCCGCGTAGAGCTGTCCGAGGCCCGGGAAGAGGAAGGACAGCAGGCTGGCAAGCCCGGGCGACAGCCTGGTCCCGCCCGACCGGCCAGGTCCCTGTAACGGATCAGTCAAAGCCGCGTCACGGTAGCACGAGCGGCTCGGTCACGCCCGGAACCGGGTCGCGTAAGATGTCACCGGTCACCGGGAGGCCACCGCACTCAGCGGCGGCGGTGGAGCAGCTGGACGCGATGATCCGACGTTACGGCCTGGCCTTCCGCCTCATGCTCGCCCTCATCGACGGCGTCGCCGCCCTGGGCGTCGGCTGGCTGGCGCTCGTCGTCCGCTTCGGGTCCGGCTCGGTCGCCGCCGACTTCCAGTTCGCGTTCCCTGACGATCCGAGGCCGGTCATCCTCGCCTATGCCGTGTTCTGGCCGCTCGTCCTGTGGAGCCAGGGGTTGAACCGGCTCCGGGCCCGCTGGACCGCCCGCGGCGAGATCATCGACGTGCTGCGAGCGACCGCCATCTTCGTGGCCGTGATCCTGAGCCTGCTCTTCCTGTTCAAGCTCCCGGATGTCAGCCGGTCCCTGCTGCTGACCCTCTTCCCGGGGCTCGCCGTGAGCGCCATCGTGACGCGAGTCGTGCTCCGCCGGATCCAGGTCTTCCTCCGCGACCGCGGGCGGAACACCCGGTTCATGCTCATCCTCGGCACGACCCCGGTCAGCCAGACGTTCGCCGACCTGGTCGAGTCGCATCACGCGCTCGGGCTGCGCGTGATCGGGCACCTGACGACCGGGTCGGACGACGACGCGGACCCGACCCGGCCGATCCTCGGTCGGCTCGAGGACATCGAAGAGATCCTTCACACGAACGTTGTCGACGAGGTCGCGATCTGCCTGCCGTTCTCGCAATGGTCTCGGATCGACGATCTCGCGCGCCTGTGCGAGGAGGAGGGCAAGATCGTCCGGATCCCGATGCACGTCCTGGAGCGGACACTGACGAGCGGGCGGGTCGAGGAGTTCGAGGGCGTCCCGATCTACTCGCTGCTGTCCGGTCCGGACCGCATCCTGAGCCTCCTCGCGAAGCGCGCCCTCGATGTCGTCGGCGGCACGGTCCTCGCGATCCTCCTCACGCCGGCGATGCTCCTGATCGCCGCCCTGATCGTCCGCGACTCGCCCGGCCCGGCGGTCTTCCGACAGCGGCGGGTGGGCCTCCACGGCCGGACCTTCGATGTCCACAAGTTCCGGACGATGAACCTCGACGCGGAAGAGCGGCTGGCCGAGCTGGTCGACCGGAACGAGATCAACGGCAATGCCTTCAAGATGACGAACGACCCGCGCGTCACCCGCTTGGGGGGCTGGCTCCGACGGACGTCGCTCGACGAGCTTCCGCAGCTCTGGAACGTGGTGCGCGGCGAGATGAGCCTGGTCGGCCCCCGACCGCCGCTCCCGTCCGAAGTCTCCGGTTACGACATCTGGCATCGGCGGCGGCTGTCGATGAAGCCGGGGATGACCGGCCTGTGGCAGATCCGGGCGCGCCGCGAGCCGGACTTCGACCGCTGGGTCGAGACCGACCTCGAGTACATCGACGGCTGGTCGTTCTGGCTCGACCTGAAGATCATCGCCCAGACCATCCCCGCGGTCGTGGGGCGTACCGGTCGCTGATCCGGGTTCGGGAACGAGACTCCCGAACTTGGCGGGGGCGTCCGCGAAGGCGGACCCGGCGCACCCGGCGCACCCTGCGCTGGGTGGCGACTGTCAGACCAGAAGAGCTGGATCGACAGATTGAACGCGTCAGGACCAAGCGTCTTCCAGCAGATCGCCCGCAGCGCGTCGGTCGTCGCGCTACCCATCGTCGGCGGCATCGGCCTGTCGTTCATGCTGAGCATCGCTCTCGCCCGGTGGCTCGGGGCGGCCGAGTTCGGAACCTACACCTACGTCCTGTCATGGGTCGCAGTACTCGGCATCGCGAGCGTGTTCGGCCTCGACACCACCACCGTGCGCCAGGTCCCCGCCTATGCTGAGAAGGCAGCGTGGGGCCTCCTGAGAGGCCTCCTGGGCTGGGCCAACGGCGTCACACTGCTGGTCTCCCTCAGCCTCGTTGGGCTCGCCCTCCTGGCACGATCGCTGTTGGTCAGCGAAGGACGATCACTGCCGCCGGGTGTCTGGCTCGTGGCGGGACTGCTGGTGCCCCTGATGGCACTATCGCGGGTCCAGCAGTCCATACTGCGCGGCCTGAACCGCCCGGCGGTCAGCCAGTTGCCCGAACCGGTCCTGATTCCGATCCTCATGCTCGGACTCGTTGCCGTCGCTCTCCGGACCGGAGCCGCCGCACCGACGGCAGAACATGCTCTGGTCGCCCAGGCGGCCGCCGCGAGCGTCGCGCTGGCCGTGGCTTTCGGGCTCGTCTACCGTGCCACCCCGAACGCGGCAAGGATCGCCCTGCCCCGCTACCGGCACCACGACTGGCTGACGACGTCGGGCCGCATGTTCTTGCTCACTGGCCTGAGTGCGCTCAATGGCCGGATCGGCATCCTCATGCTCGGCGCTATCGCCGCCCCGCAAGTGGTCGGCCCGTACTCAGCCGCGCTCCGAGGCGCTGGCTTCATCCCGCTCGCCCTGAATGTCACGGTCCTGGCCATGGCTCCCACGATCGCCAGCGCCTACGCCGCGGGTCAGCTGGTGCGGCTGCAGCTCCTCGCGAGACAGATGTCGCGGATCGCCTTGATCGGGGGGGTACCCCTTGCCCTGGCCCTGGTCCTGTGGGGCCGATCGTTCCTGCTCCTCTTCGGCCCCGACTTCGAGAGTGCCAGCGGCGCTCTCACGATCCTGACGCTGGGTGAGGTCGTGAACATCGCCGCCGGTCCCGTCGCCACACTGCTCGTGATGACGGGCCATGAGCGTGATGCCGTCCTGGGTCTCGCCATGGGGACGGCCATGAATGCTGGCCTTTGTCTCATACTGATTCCCCAGTGGGGCATCACCGGAGCGGCGGTCGCCGCGGCGGCGGGGGTAGTGCTGTGGAACGTGGTCCTGTGGCGATTCGTCCACCGGCGTTTGGGGATCACGCCCAAGATCCTCGGCGGGGAGGCCTCCACGGCCCGATCGCCCGACGCCTGATCACGCGACCGTCAGCCTCGGGGAGGACATGAGATGCAGGTGCGAGGACAGTTCAGCACGATCTTTCCCGACGTCACCATCGGGGACGGCACGCGCATCGGCAACTTCGTGCTGATCCGCAGCAACACGCTCATCGGAGAGCAATGCACGATCGGTTCGTATGTCGATATCGAGGGCGATGTCGTCATCGGACACCATGTCTCGTTGCAGAGCGGCTGCTACATCACGCGCGGCGTCATCATCGAAGACGAGGTGTTCTGCGGTCCGCGCGTCATCACGATGAACGACAAGCGCATCTGCCATCGCAGACCCGTCCTCACGTTCGTGCGAGAAGGGCCGCGCATCCAGCGGGCCGCGCGGGTTGGCGGGGGCAGCGTGCTGCTGCCGGGCGTCACGATCGGCGCCAACGCATTCGTGGGCGCCGGGTCCGTGGTCACGAAGGATGTGCCTGAGGGGGCGATCGTCGCGGGCAATCCGGCACGGATCGTCGGAACGGTGCGGCCCGAGGAGATCCTGTGAGCGCGTCGGACAAGCTGATCATCAACGCAGCGATCACCGGAACCGTCCTGTACAAGTCCGACACACCGTTCCTCCCGACGAGCATCCCGGAGATCGTCGACTGTGCCGGGCGGGTGCGGGAGGCGGGTGCCTCCATCATCCACCTGCACGCGCGCAATCCCGATCAAAGCCCGTGCTACGACCCGTCGGTCTATTCCGAACTGGTGGAGAAGGTCCGCGAAGCGACCGATCTGGTCATCAATGTCTCCCTCTCGGGACGCTACGTCCCCGACGTGGCTACGCGGGCCGCTCCGCTCGCCGCACGGCCCGAGTTGGCCAGCCTCACGGTCGGCTCCATGAACTTCATCTCCGGCCCGAGCATCAACGCGCCCGACACCATTCGCGAGCTTGCGGCACGGATCCAGGCAGCCGGTGCAGTACCCGAACTGGAGATCTTCGAGGCAGGGTTCGCCAACTTCGCGAGCTACCTGGTTCGCAAGGGAGTCCTCCGCCCACCCCACTACGCCAACATCATCCTCGGTTCGCTGGGGGCTGCGCCGCTCGATCTGGCCGGGCTCGGCCACATCGTCGGGTTGTTGCCCCATGGAACGACGTGGTCCGTCGGTGGCCTCGGCCAATACCAGCTCGACGCGAACATGATGGGCATCGCAGCCGGTGGACACGTGCGCGTCGGGTTGGAGGACAACATCCACTACGACCGCGGCAGGCAGGACCTCGCCGACAACCCGCGCCTCGTGGCCCGCATCGCACGTCTCGGCCGCGAGATGGGCCGCGAGCCAGCGACGCCGGCCGAGGCGCGCGCGATCATCGGTCTGTCGGTCGCGTAGCGCGCCGCTGCCAGCCACCTGACCAGGAGTCCCGATGGGCTTGCGGGTCCTGATCACCAACATCGAGCTGTGGCCGCCTTCCGGCACCGTGCTCTATGTGCGCGACCTCGCCCTGGAGCTGCAGCGCCAGGGCCATACACCCGTGGTGTTCAGCTCGACGGCAGGCGGCGTGGCCGACGAGCTGCGCAACGCCGGCATCGCGGTAACCGACAGGCTGGACCGGCTTCGGGAGACGCCGGATATCATCCACGGCCATCATCACGCTCCGACCCTGGTCGCGCTGCGGCACTGGCCGACGAGCCCGGCGATCCACGTGTGCCACGATCACACGTCACCGAACGACAGGACGCCGATCCACCCGAACATCAGCCACCACTTCGGTGTCAGCCGAGTCTGTGTCCAGCGGCTGATCCGCGACGGGGTGCCGGAGAGCCGCGCCGGCCTGTTGCTCAACTTCGTGGACACGGCGCGCTTCTCGCCCCGCACGTCTCTGCCCAAGCGTCCGCGTCGAGCCCTCGTCTTCAGCAACTACGCTCACCAAGGCAGTCACCTGCCGGCGGTGGTCGAAGCCTGCCGCGAGGCCGGGCTCGAGCTCGATGTCGCGGGAGCCGGGGTGGACAGGATCGTCACCGAACCTGAACTGTTGCTGCCCCACTACGACATCGTGTTCGCCAAGGCCAAGGCGGCGATGGAGGCGATGGCCGTCGGAACGGCAGTCATCCTGTGTGACTACAGCGGGGTGGGGCCGATGGTGACGTCTGCCCAGTTCGACGCATTGCGGCCGCTCAATTTCGGGTTCGGGGCGCTGCGCAATCCGCTTCGGTCGGAGCAGCTCCTCCGCGAGATCGCGCGCTACGACCCCGAGGATGCGGCGCGCGTTCGCGACCTGCTCCGCTCCAGCGCCGGACTGGTCACCGCCGTCGAGAGCCTGGTTGCGATCTACCACGAAGCGTTAGCGGAGCATCGACGCGGGCGATCCAGCTCGAATGCCCGGCGACCGGGGCGACGGTCGATCCGCGAGCCTCTGTTCCTCCGACTCTACTGGCAATGGATGGCAGTGTCGCCAAGGCACAGAGAGAAGCTCAAGATGGTCCCCGGCGTCCGAGGCATCACGCGTGGAGTGAGGCGGCTTCTCCACCAGACCGGGTGACAATCGCGGTCGTTCGGCGGCGATGGGCCAGGCCCTCCAACTGATGGACCATCCGCTGCCAGGCTGATCCTGACGCTCGACCTTGTCGTGTTCGTCGCCAGCGGGTTCGATGCGCTGGCGATCCTGACGGCGAGTCGGAACAGGCGCCAGACCTGAGCCCACGGCAGGCCGAAGACGACCCTGGATCATCGGTCAGCCGATACCAAAGGACCGCGGAGACGATGACCCAGCTGGATCATGAGGTGATCTACGATGTCGACGTCCTCACGATCGTGGGTAGCGCCCTCCCGTGTAACGCGGCGGAGCGGGATCGCGGCGGGATCTCCGTGGCGCTCCACGACGGCCTCTACCGTCGTTCGGAGGGCATCAGCCGCCCACCAAGCACGCCGAAGACTGCGCCGCCGGAGGCCCACCGGCGGCGTCCACCCGCCGCCTTGAGTCACGCGCTCGCCTCGAGGTCCGCTCGGTGGCGCTCGATCGCCGCGTCGATCACGGGAAGGTTCGCCCGGGCCCACTCCACCGTCCGAGAGACTCCCTCCGGGAGGCCCACCTCGGCGCGGAAGCCGAGCGCTGCCTCAGCCTTGGCGGGACTTCCCAGGCGATTGCCTGAATGATCCCAGGCCCGGCGTTCCACCAACTCGACGGGCGCGGGTGGGTCGACAAAGGCGTTGATCGTCTCGGCGAGCTCCCGGATGGTCGTCTCCACGCCGCTTGCCAGGTTGTAGACCTCGCCCACTTCGCCACGGGCGGCGCACAGGATCAGGCCTCGGACGATGTCTTCGACGTAGATGAAATCCCGAGAGGAAAGCCCCGCGTTCTCCAGGCGAAGCGGCATGCCCTTGAGGGCCCGGTAAACGAACGTCGGCGTGACGTTGCGCCAGACCGTGGCCGGCGTCCCTCGCCAGCGCCCGGCCCCCAGGATCTCACCGGGTCCGTAGACGTTCTGGAAGCGCGCGATGACCGTTGGCAGCCCGTGGCGAGCCTGGAAGTAGTTGGCGTACATCTCGCCGACGATCTTGGAGATCTGATACGGCGAATCGAGGTGGAGCGAGACCGGATCGTCCTCGGTGGTCGGGCGCGCATCGCCGTAGATCTTCTCCGCGACTGTGCAGCCCGCCGAGGAGTAGACGACCCGTCGAAGGTGGCGGAACGTCGAGAGGCGGTTGAACAGCTTGAGACTAGTCAGGGTGTTGTTGTCGTGATCCGCGAGCGGATCGTGCATCGAGCTCTGGTTGCCGTGGTACGTGGCCAGGTGGAAGACGAGATCCAGGTCGTCCTGAAGCCCCGCCAAGATGCGATCGTCGGTGATCGAAGCCTCGGTGAACTCGACACCTGAGAGGGTCAGCACGTCGGTTCGGTCCGCAGACAGCAGGTTGTCGACGATGTGGATCCGGCGCGCGCCGCGCCTGTGGAGTGCCCGGACCAGGTTGGAGCCGACGAAGCCGGCCCCACCCACGACAAGGATCGAGGCGCCCTGGACATCGTCTGTCATGGCTAAGCCCGCAGGTCCTCGAGCTTGAGGTGGGTATACGTGTCGGAGATCCCATATTGCCGGTAGTACGCGATCGCTTGAGCCACGCCCGTCACAAGAGGCACACTCACTTGCCAGTCGAAGTCCTGGCGCGTATCCGTCGGGTCGAGGAGGATCGTGTAGGCGTCGTCCTCACCACGTGGCCGCACCTCCACGGGCTTCTCGAGGGTGATGCCGAGCGCGGCGATGGTCGCGTCGAACAACTCCTTGATCGCATAGTCGGCGCCGGACGAGACGTGGTAGGCGCCGCGGCGACCGAGACCGTCGATCGCCTTTACCAGCACGTTCACAAGGTCGGCGACATAGACGAAGTCGCGGCGCGTGTCCATGACAAAGCACGGCTTGCCGGTGGTCAGGCGCGAGTAGAAGGTAGGGAGGGGACCACTCAGATTCCGTGGCCCGTATGCGTTGGCCAACCGGAACGACAGGTAGTCGATGCCGCTCAGGGCGATGTATTGCTCCCCGGCCGTCTTGCTGATCGCGTAGCTGCTCCCGTCAGGGCGGATCGGATGGGACAGCGTGATCGGTTGCTCGATCGGATGGAGGCCGTAGCAGAGCGCGGTCTGGAGGTAGATCAGCCGCCGAGAGCCTGTCACCAGCGATGCCCGGGTCACGTTCGCCGAACCGACGACGTTGGTGAGAGCGTCGCGGGCCCAATCCTGGGGGTCCTTGTAGGATGCCGCGGCGTGGACCACGACCTCAGGCCCGAATTCGCCGAACGCCCGATCGACCAGCCCGCCGTCGGCGATGTCGCCCTCCACCACGGTGAGGCCTGCGGCGGAGGCCGGCAGGTTGTCCCTCCGGCCGGTGGCGTAATTGTCGATGACCAGGACCTCGTCGCCACGCGCGAGCAAGAGATCCGTGAGGTGCGACCCGACGAAGCCGGCACCGCCGGTGACGAGGATCTTCAACTTACGCGACCTTCCTTCAACGTTGTCGGCAGGGCTCGAAATGCCGCAGCCTTGTCGTGGAACTCCTGGTGCCAGATCTCCAGGGAGAAGAAGCCCCAGAAGCCGCGACCGAACGTGGATTCTCCGTCCTGTGCCTGAAGCACCCGCCGATTGTCGACCCACGAACGATCCAGGGCCGCCTGCGATGTGAGCAGGTCGACGATGAATTCGCGGGCCGGGCCATTCGCCCACACGCTGATCGGGGTCGGAAAACCCATCTTGTCGCGACGGTTCGAGATGGCCGCCGGTAGAATCGGCGCGAATGCAGCTCTGAGCACGCGCTTCAACTGCCCGTCCTCGAACTTGATGTTGGCCGGGATCGTCGCGGCCAGCTCGACAAGCGGGTGATCCAAGAACGGGAGGCGAGACTCAAGGCCGTGAGCCATGCTCATCCGGTCCTCCACCTGGAGAAGCGCCGGTAAGAGCGTCTTGAAATCGAAGTGGGTCATGCGATCGAGGTACGACTCGCCTTTGAGATTGTCCGCCTGGAAGATCGAGCGGAACGTCTCATATGGCGAGTAGTCATCGAGTATCTCCCAGTTGACTACATCCTGGAGGTGCGTCGCCCGGCTGATCAACCGGAAATAGCGCCGATCCATCTCCTCGAAGAGGCCGTCCCGCCAGAACTCCTGGAGCAGCGGCTTGTACTGGCGGAGGGCCGTCAGGTTGGGCAGGATCGATTCGTAGGTCACGATGAAGTTGCCGTCGTGCATGGTCCCGTCGATCGCGGCCTTGAGGCACTGCTCGAGGTAGGCGATGAGGTATCGAGCGTAGCCGCCAAACAGCTCGTCGCCGCCCTGGCCCCCGAGGACCACCTTACGATGGCGACGGGCGAGCCTGGAGACCATGAACTGAGGAAACGCACCCGGCCCCGCTACCGGGTAGTCGAGATGGTAGATGACCCGCCGGATCTCAGCGATGAAGTGGTCAACGGTGATGTCCAGCTCGTGAAGCTCGATCCCCTTGTCTCGGGCCAGCTCCCGGGCGTACCGGCTCTCGTCGTAGTCGGGTCCGAGCGAGAACTTGCCGGTGAACGCCTGGAGGAGGCCCGGCCGCTCGCCCGCAGCCAAGGTGGCCACGATGCTGGAGTCGAGCCCGCCGCTCAGGTACGCGCCGACTGGGACATCCGCCCGGAGGTGGACCCGGACGGAGTCGCTCAGCAGTTCGCGCAGTCGTTCCTCGTAGTACCGAGATGTCCGGCTGAAGTCGAGGTCGTAGTAGACGTCCCAGTATCGGGTCACCTGGACTCGTCCGTCACGGATCCGCAGCTTGTGACCGGGTGGGAGCTCGCGGATGCCGGCGAACAGTGTCTTGCCGTCGAGGCAGAACTGGAACGTCAGGTAGTCCCGCAGCCCAGCCAGATCGGTCTCGATCGCAGGGAGGAACGGGAGCAGCGCCTTCGCCTCAGAGGCGAAGTAGAGACGCCCGTCGACTACTGCGTAGTAGAACGGCTTCATCCCGAACCGGTCGCGGGCGCAGAAGAGCGAACTGTCATCAGGGTCCCAGATGGCGAACGCGAACATCCCGCGCAGACGGACCAGGCAATCCTCGCCCCAGCGTCGGTAGGCGGCAAGGATCACCTCGGTGTCCGACGTCGTCCGGAAGTCGCCTTGGCCGAGCTCGTCGCGCAACTCGATGTAGTTGTAGACCTCGCCGTTGTAGGTGATCCAGTCGCCGGCTTGATCGGTCATCGGCTGATCGCCCGAGACCAGGTCGATGATCTGGAGGCGCCGGTGGGCGAACCCGACCCGATCCGTGGGCCCAACCCACGTCCCCTCCCCGTCCGGCCCGCGATGACGGATGAGGTGGCTCATCGCTGCGAGGCGGCCCTCCGGATCGGGAATGGGCTGGCCGTCGAGACTGAAGATGCCGGCGATCCCGCACACGTATTGCGTTCCTACCCTTCCGCCCGGTCACGGGCACGCGATCTGAGGCGCAATAGCGGCCGCAGGAGGCCAGTCCGTTCGAGGATGGTCCGAACGACCGGCCTCAGCCGCTGCTTGACGATAACGAACAGCCACGACGGCCGATCCAGCCGCCGCTCCCAAGCGCCCAGAGCACGCTCGACGACCCCGGGGGGGCTGCCTGCCGGGGCGGTGTCGATCCCCGCCAGGATGGCATGGACGAACACCGAGGACTCGTATCTCCGCGATGCGACGATGTCCCGGTAGGCCCGGTCCGCCAGCTGCGTTCGCAACGCTTCGTCCGACATGAGGTCGAGCATCTCTTCGATGTTGGAGAAGTCGCGCCGCAAGGGCAGATAGTGGACGCCAGCTTCAAGTACCCCGTTGTACGACCCCTCGACCAGCACCTGGGCAGTCCGCGTCATACATGCCTCCAGGTGCCGCGGCGAGATCGCAGCGAGTCCCAGGCTGCCGTCCCGGTCGGGGAAGCAAGCCGCTTCGACTTCCTCGAAGGTAGCCTCCGGATAGGCGACCCGGTAGGCGCGCGTTCGTTCGCGGAGCGAGCCGTCACGATCGATCAGGCTGGCCCCTCCTTCGGCACCGATGGTCCAGCGGGTTCGCAGGAGAAAGCGATACCAGTCGTCGCCGAGCAGCGTGTCATCATCGCGAAGGGAGATATCGGCGCCTAGACCGCGCGCCGCAGCATGGCTGGCGAACAACTCCGCGATCTGCCCCTTGAGCAGGCCGTGCCTGCCCAGCCAGTATTCGGGTCGCCATGCGCGGTAGCCGATGTCGATCGTCCGCTCCCCAGCCGTCGCAGCCAATCGGTCGATCCTCGCGAGCGACGCCGGCTCGATGTAGCCAGTGAGGACACGCGTGAAGCTCGTCGGCCCATCGAGCAGTGCCCCGTAGATGGTCCGCCACTCAGACTCCGGGGCGCAACTCAGGACGTGATCCACTTCGAATCGACGCAGGAACTCGACCAGCAGGTCCGTCTGGATGAACTCGTCCTGAGGGATGGCTACCTTCCGGCATCGCAGCCGCCGGACCGGCTCCAACTTCCGGATGAGCCGCCTGAAGACCAGCGGCTGCCATCGCTGGGCCAGCAGAACCGTGTGGAAGACGACGAGGTCCACCTCCAGGCGGTCGATCCAAGTGGGGATGGAACGCACCGCCAGGTTCAGGTAGATGCTCGGCCGGCCGCCGTACCGTTGGAACGCGTAGAGGTGGTCAGCGATCGCGGCTCGGAGCGGGGCACGTTCCGCGTAGTAGAGAACCAGCGTGATGCCGCCCGCCGCTTGAGCTCCCCGAAGGACGGTCCCGCCCCGATCCTCAACGGACGAACTCATCAGCCGGCGCAGGATAGCATGGCCCGGATGCCCGGACCCCAGACCCACGGGGGCATCTGCGAGCTAACGGGGTCGCGACTCGAGAGAGGTCCGATGTCCGCTTGCTGGTTCCTTCGCTGATGCGCCAGGAGATCGGGCGTTTGCCCGTTCTGGTTGAGGCAGGCCAACGAGCGGGCCGTGCCTCGGAACACAGTCGCTCGTTTCCTGCCGGTGGAGTTAGGTGGCAGCCGGTGAAGTCTTGAGCTCAGCTTCGGCAACCGAGTCGCGCCTGATCGCCGACGGCATCCTGGTCCTCTATCACTATTCACCGCCATACGCCTCGGCGGTCATCGAGCACGTCCAGGCGTTCGAGCGCCATTCGCGCTTTCCGGTCTGGCTGGTCAATGTGGAGCACGGGTTTCCGCCCGAGCTTCATCGGATGACGCCGACGGTGATCGTGCTCCACTACTCCCTGTTCGGATCTGCGCACTACTTCTTGGACGAAGAGTTCCGGGGATTTCTCGACCGGACGACCCAAAGTCACCGGATCGCGTTCTTCCAGGACGAGTACTACTTCTGTGGCCAACGGTTTGCCTTCATCGATCGGTACCGAATTGACTGCGTCTACACCCTGGTTGACTGGGAGCACCACGACGCCGTATACGGTCGCCATACGTACGGCCCACGCCTCGTCTATACGATCCCCGGCTACGTGAGCGATGACCTGGTGCGACTCGCCGACGAGCGCAGCATCCCTGATCACCAACGCCGCATTGACGTGGGTTACCGCGCCCGGTCACTTCCGTTCTACATGGGTCGCGGCGCCCAGGAGAAGCGCGAGATCGGAGTCCGCTTCAAGGCGATGGCCCGCCACCTCGACCTCCGGCTTGACATCGAGACGGATGAGGAATCTCGTCTCTACGGGGACAGCTGGATCGACTTCCTCGCCGACTGCCGTGCCGTTCTCGGGGTGGAGGCTGGCGTCTCGATCTTCGACCTCGACGATACGGTGCGCCAGGAGTCCGAGAGACTCGTGGCGGAAGCGCCGGGTATCAGCTTCGGGGAGATGAGCGAGCGACTGCTCCGGCGGTGGGAGGGCAACGTCCCATACCGCACCGTTAGCCCTCGGCACTTCGAAGCCGCCGCATTCCGGGTGACTCAGATCCTCTTCGAGGGCCACTACTCGGGCGTGCTCGAGCCGATGGTCCATTTTCTCCCGCTACGGAAAGACTTCTCCAATTTCGATGAGATCGTCCGACTCTACCGCGACCCTACCATCCGGCGCACGCTCACTGACCGGGCCTACTCCGATCTGATCGCGTCTGGTCGGTACTCGTACCGGCGCTTCGTGAGCGAATTCGATGACGAGCTCGAGGCTTGTGGCCTGCGTCCAGCAGCCGATGCCACCGAAGCCGAGCACATTCGACGCCTGCTCGCACGCGGGGCGCGGGCACGGAAGCTCCGGGCCCGGGTGCGAGCGAGATACCGTCGTTGGGCGGAGCGACCATTCGGGCGCCAGGTCCGCGGTCTCGCTCGCGCCGTACTCGGAAGGTCCGGTGGCGGTGACGACTGACTCCGCGCGGGAGTGCCTGCTGCCCGGGAAGACCTCAGCAACGGCAGCCCAGGCGTGCTCAGTACTTGCCTCTCCGGAGCCCTCATTTCGCGGCGGTGATGTACGGGTCGAGGCCCAGCAGACGGTCTACGCCTCCGATGAACCACCCCGCTTCAGTCGCCGCCTCATGCCGAAT
>JBGPFS010000041.1:0-14696 GCA_041483455.1 Candidatus Limnocylindria bacterium
CCGATCGCGGGCTACAACGGGTTCGACCCGTCCGGGCCTTCGCTCCACGTCGGGCACCTCATCCCGGTCTTCGGCCTGCTCCACCTCCAGCGTCACGGCGGCCGTCCAGTCGTGGTCGTCGGGGGCGGCACGGGGATGATCGGCGACCCGTCGGGTCGGTCGGCCGAACGGAACCTCCTGACCCGCGCCCAGGTCGAGGCGAACACGGCGTCGATCCGGACCCAGCTCGAGCGGTTCCTCGACTTCGAAGGCCCGCGCGGCGCCGTGGTGGTCGACAACTGGTCCTGGCTGGGCGGGCTCGGGCTGCTCGACTTCCTGCGCGAGGTCGGGAAGCACTTCACGATCCCGTACATGCTGGCCAAGGATTCGGTCCAGGCCCGCCTGGAGGCCGGCCTGAGCTTCACCGAATTCAGCTACATGCTCCTCCAGGCGGCGGACTTCCTCCACCTCAACCGGGACCCGGTCCTGGGCGTCGAGCTCCAGATGGGCGGTGCCGATCAATGGGGCAACATCACCGCCGGCCTGGAGCTCATCCGGCGGGTCGGCGGTGGGTCGCCCGGGCCGGGCGCCGGCGAGGCGGCAGGGGTCCCCGATGCGGCCCACGGCCTCGCCTACCCGCTCCTCCTCGGCCCGGACGGCGGGAAGTTCGGCAAGACCGTCGAGGGGACCTCCGTGTGGCTCGATCCGGCCCGCACCTCGCCCTACGCCTTCTACCAGTTCTGGCTCGACCGGGAGGATGCCGAGGTCGGTCGCCTCCTCCGGTTCTTCACCCTCCTCGAGCGACCGGCGATTCTGGCGCTCGAGGAGGCGACACGGACGCACCCGGAGACCCGCGCCGCCCAGCGGGCGATGGCGGACGACCTCACGGCTCGGGTCCACGGACCTGAGGCGGCGGCCCGTGCGGCGCAGGTCAGCGTGGCCGTCTTCGCCCGGACGCTGCCCGCCCTCGGTCCGGAGGCGCTCGCGTTCGCGTTCGCCCAGCTCCCGAACGCGACCCTGCCCGGGTCGGCGCGGGATGGCGGGCCGCTGGCGCTCGGCGTCGCCGCCGGGTTGTTCGCCTCGAACGGGGACGCCCGCCGGACGATCGCCCAGGGCGGCTACTACGTCAACGAGAAGCGGATCCTCCTCGAGGACGGCCTGCCGGACCCTCTGGCCGGCGGCTTCTACGTCCTCCGGAGCGGCAAGAAGACCTACCGGATCGTCCGCCTGGCCGGCTGATTCAGCCGCCCGGCGCCTCGATCGACCGGGCCGCCTCGATGAGCCGATCGTTCTCCGCCTGGCTTCGGACGGTGATCCGGAGGTGGTCGGCCAGTGGGTGCTCGGACCCGAACGTGCGCGGGACGAGACCGCGCGCCAGCAGCGCCTCCGCCGCGGCAGCGGCCCGGGCGGGGGAGCCGAAGGGCACGAGCAGGAAGTTGGTGACGCTCGGCCCGGCCGGCCAGCCCACGGCCCGAAGACCCTCGCCGAGGCGCTCGCGCTCCGCGGCGACGCGCTCCAGGTTCGCCGACAGCGAGCCCGGATCGAGGAGCGCCTCTGTCACGATCGTCACCGAGACGGTCGAGACGGAGCCCGGCGGGCGATACGGTTCCAGGGGAGCGATCGTCTCGCGCGGGGCGATCGCGAAGCCCACCCTCAGCCCGGCCAGGGCGTAGGCCTTGCTGGCGGTGCGGACGACGATCAGGCGCCGGTAGCCGGTCCGAAGGCCGACGAGGCTCGTCCCGGCGAACTCGGCGTAGGCCTCGTCGAGCACGACGATCGGCGCGGTGCGGCCGGCCGCCGCGGCGTCCGCGGCGAGGTCGTCCAGGAGCCCGGCGATCGCTCCGTCGGGCTCGGGCAGCGCGGTCGGGTTGTTCGGGCTGCACAACCAGACGAGGTCGGCCGACGCGGCGGCGGCCCGGACCGCCGGCCGATCCATCGCCCAGCCGTCCTCCGCCCCGAGCCGCGGGACCGCGACGACCCGTCCGCCACGCTGCTCGCTGACCACCCGGTACATCGCGTACGACGGGGTCGGGATGACGGCGACCCGACCGGGCGCGAGGTAGGTCTTGGCGATGAGGTCGAGGACCTCGTCGGCGCCGGCCCCGACCAGGAGCTCGTCCTCGCCCACGCCATAGCGCCGGGCCGCGGCCGCGACGAGCCGCCGGTAGTCGGACGGCGGGTATTCCGAGAGGCTCGTCTCGAATCGGCCGGCCGTCAGGATCCGCATGGCCAGGTCGGGCGGCAGCGGCGACGTGTTGAGGTCGAACCGGACGATCGCCTCGACCGGCAGCCCGTACCGGGCGGCCACCTGCTCGTCGGTCGCCTCCCAGGTGTAGGTCGTCGGTCCCGTCGGATGATGCATGGTCACCGGGGTCGGACTCACGGGGCGCTCCTCTGGGCGATCTGCTGTGCGACATCCTGGGCGGTCATCGGCGGGGGAGGCGAGCCGGGCTCGCCCGTGGAGGCGGGGCGTGAGAGCCAGCCGGCGAGGATGCGATGGAGGGCCGGCGCGCCCACGATCGGCCCGTCGGGCGCCGGGTACTCGGCGGGGAAGAGGAGGAACGGCCGGGTCTGGGGGCCGCCGAGCCCGCCGTGCGACCCGATCAGCTCCTCGAATGCAGCCACCTCCCCGCTGACGGGATCGAGCAGGCTGTTCACGACGAGGTCGCCCACGTTCGCGAACCCGTCGAGCCGGCGCAGGTGGTCGGCCGCTCGCGGCCCGAACTGCGCGAGCGGGTCGATCCCCTCGATCGCGTCGTCGCGGAGACGGCGCCGTCCGGCGGGTCCCAGGACGACCGGGCCGTCCGCCTCCGACCGGACGAGGATCAGCCCGACGCCGGGGTGGCTCGCCAGGGACGCGATCAGGCCCGGGAAGGCGACCTCGATCGCCTCGAGTGAGAGCCGGTCCGGGCGGATCGTGAAGTAGATGAGCGCGAGGTTGCCGGAGGCGCACACGACCAGTTCCGGAGTCGTCGGGCCGGCCGCCACCGGCCTCACCGCCACGGGGCCGACTTCCACCCGCTCGGCGCGCCCGACGAGCCGCCGGAGCCCTCGGGCCACTGGGCCGTGCCCGCTGAGCACCTCGGCCAGGAAGGCGTTCAGGTGGCCCCAGCCCTCGACCGAGCCGGTGGCGGCCTCGACGCTCGGGCCACGCGTGCCGGCCGGTGCGTCGCCGCGCATCAGGCCGGCGATCGTCGCCTCGAGGGTCTGCCCGTAGCGCTGGCGGAAGGTCGGCCCGAAGCTCTGCCCGTGATCCGAGAGGACGATGAAGCGGTAGGGGCGAGGAGCGCTCGCGGAGGCGCGCTCGAGGGCGGCCAGCTGGCGGTCCAGCTCCTCGACGGCACCCAGGGCCTCGGGCCGCTCCGGGCCGGCATGGTGGGCGATCTCGTCGTACGAGACGAAGTCGGCGTAGGCCACCCCGATCCCGCGGACCATGTCCTCGACCAGGAGCGTCACCGCGATGTCGCGCAGGAGGACGCATGAGACGGCGCGGAGGAAGGGAAAGGCGCCGCCTCGATCCATCCTGGGCACCACGCCCCGGCCCGCCTGGCGCCGCGCCTGCCGGCGCTCGATGAAGATCTCGAGGAGCATCCGGAAGATCCCGCGCGTCGTCGAGTACGGGTTGACGAAGTACAGGAAGAAGTCGCGCGAACGACGTCCCAGGCCGGGCGACAGGTCGGCGATCGTGCTCATCGTCAGGACCGAGCGATGCGCGTCCCCCGAGAGCAGGTTCCCGATGCTCGAGCCGTTGCGGCTCAGCAGGCCGTGCCCGTCCGACAGCCGGCGCTCGATCTCGGCCGCGTCGGCCGGTCGGTTCGAGACGAGGAGACGCCGGGCGGGCTTCTCGTACCAGCGGAAGGCCGGGATGTCGCGGTTGTCGCCCAGCAGGATCCCCGCCTGGCTCGCCGAGGTCTGCGATGGCAGCGCGCACTCCCACTCGACGAGGCGGTGCGTTCCCTCGCGGATCCAGCGGGCGAGGGTCGGGGCCTGACCCGTCCGGATGGCCCCGACCAGCACGTCGTGGCCGAGCCCGTCGATCTGGACGATGATCGTGCCCGGCCGATCCCCCACGCGGAGCGCCTGGCCACGCCGGGCGAGCCGCTGCGTCAGCCCGCGGTAGAACGACTCTTCCTCGCCGAGGTCGAGGAGCCAGCCGACGCTGGCGTTGACGAGCGCCAGGCCGAGGGCGACGACGAAGGCCCAGCCGTAGCCGTCGATCGCGATGCCCGGCACGACCCCGTCCGCCGCCATGACGACCAGCCCGTTGATGAACAGGACGACCGTCCCGAGGCTGAGCACGAGGAGCGGGAGCGCCAGGTAGACCAGCACCGGCCGGATGACGGCATTGAGGACCTGGATCGCGATGACGAGGCCGAGCGCGGCCGCCGGGTGGCTCACGTGGAGGCCCGGCAGCACCGGGTCGAGGACGAGCAGCCCACCCGTCTCGATGAGCCAGATGAGGAGGATCCGGCCGAAGAGACGCAGGCGGCGGCCCGAGGCGGGGGTGAGGACGGCCCGGATCTCCTCCACCCAGAGCGTCGAGATGAGGCGGAGCGGATCGCGGAAGGCGCTGCTCATGCCAGCTTCGCGGTCGGCGGTCGCGCGGCCGGCTCAGTGGCCGGCGGCCTCGACCTCCTTGCGATGGGCCTCGACGATCTTGTCGGCGACGTAACCGGGGACTTCCTCGTAATGGTCGAGCTCGGCCGTGAACGTGCCGCGTCCGTGGGCCAGCGAGCGCAGCTCGGTCGCGTAGGTGAAGAGCTCGGCCTGGGGCACGTGGGCGCTGACGACCTGCATCCCGTCACCGGCGCCGTCCATCCCGAGGACCCGGCCCCGGCGCGTGTTGAGGTCGCGGTTCACGTCGCCCATGTACCGCTCGGGCACCGTGACGGCGATCGCCATGATCGGTTCGAGGAGGGCCGGTTTGCACTCCATGACCCCTTTCTTGAGGGCCATCGAGGCTGCGATCTTGAACGAGAGCTCGTTCGAGTCGACGGTGTGGAACGAGCCGTCGTAGAGGGTCGCCCGGAAATCCGACAGCGGGTAGCCCGCCAGGACGCCCTCGGCGGCCGCCTCGCGGACGCCCTTCTCGATCCCGGGGAAGAAGTTCTTGGGCACCGAGCCGCCGACGACGTGCTCGGCGAACTCGACTCCGGCGCCCGGGTTCGGCTCGAGCTCGAGCCAGACGTCGCCGAACATGCCATGGCCGCCGGTCTGCTTCTTGTAGCGGCCCTGGACCTGCGTCTTGCCCCGGATCGTCTCGCGGTAGGGGACCCGGGGGACGCGCGAGACGATCGCCGCCCCGAACTTGCGCTTGAGGCGCTCCGCGATGACCGCGATGTGGGCTTCGCCGGTCGCGACCAGGAGCTGCTCGCCGACCGCGCTCCGCTCGACCCGGGCCGAGGGTTCCTCTTCGAGCATCCGGGTCAGCGCTGCACCCATCTTGTCGAGGTCCGCCTTCGTCTGGGGCTCGATCGCCACGCTCAGGCTGGGCGCCGGAAAGCGGAGCGGGTCGAGCACGAGCGGGCGATCGCGGCCGGAGAGCGTGTCGCCGGTCTCGGTCACGGTCAGCTTCGCCACCGCACCGATCTGCCCCGCCTTCAGCTCACCGACGGCTTCCTGCTCCTTGCCGTGGACGAGGAGGAGCTGACCCACGCGCTCGTCCTCGCTCCGGCTGGCATTCCAGGCGTGACCCTGGGCACGGAGCGTTCCGCTGTAGACCCGCAGGTAGGTGAGCCGGCCGACGTACGGGTCGGCCGCGGTCTTGAAGACCCGCACGAGGAGCGGTCCGTCCGGATCGGGGGCGACCTCGATGGGATCGCCGCTCTTCGGCTCGCGGGCGACCCTCGGCGGCTCGTCCGCGGGCGAGGGGAGGTAGCGGACGAACGCGTCGAGGAGGGCCCGGAGCCCGATCCCGCGGAGGGCCGAGCCCACGAGCACCGGCGCGAGGATCGATTCCTTGACCCCTTTGCGGAGGCAGGCCTCGAGCTCCGGGTCGCTGACCTCCTCGCCATCGAGGTACTTGGCCAGCACGTCGTCGTCGGCCTCGGCGGCGGCTTCGAGGAGCTGGTCGCGCCGACGCGCGACCTCGGCCGCCAGGTCGTCCGGGATGGGGATCTCGACCTCGGCCTTGCCGTCGAACCGCCAGGCCTTGCGGTGGACGAGGTCGACATAGCCGCTGAACGAGTCCGCTGCGCCGATCGCCAGGTGGAGTGCGGCGACCTTGCTCCCGAAGGCGGCCCGGAGCTGGTCGACCACCGCGCCCGGGTCGGCGTTCTCGCGATCGCACTTGTTGATGAACAGGCAGGTGGCCGTGTTGGTCGCCCGGGCCTGGGCGACCGCCGTCTCGAGGCCTACCTCGATGCCGCCCGAGGCGTCGACGACGAGGAGCGCGCCATCGGCGGCGGCGAACCCGGAGACGACCTCTGCGACGAAGTCCGGGTAGCCGGGCGTGTCGACCAGCGTGACGATCGTGCCGTCGTCGTCGAAGGTCGCCACCGCGAGGCTGAGGGACTCCCGGCGCTTCTGCTCCTCCGGCTCGTAGTCCAGGATCGAGGACCCGTCGTCCACCCGGCCCAGCCGGCTGATCGCTCCGGCCCGGAACAGGAGGTTCTCGGCCAGCGTCGTCTTGCCGGAACCGGCATGGCCGGCCAGCACGACGCTCCGGAGATGGGCCAGGTCAACGCTCTTCGTCGTCATGCTGCGTCGGTCCTCTCGTGCTGCGATCGGGGGGACACTCGAGCCTGGGGCGGCGGGGCTTTGCGGGGCCGAGCTCGTCGGGTGCGGGCTGTGCCGGTCCCTGCTCCGGACCTCCCGAGCGGATCCCGGAACGGGGCCGAAGCCGGCCCGGCCATGATAGTCCGGTATACTCCGGCGCGATGTCCGGACATTCCAAGTGGTCGACGATCAAGCGCCAGAAAGGCGTCAACGACGCCAAGCGCGGCGCGGTCTTCACCAAGGTGGCCCGGGAGATCATGGTCGCCGCCCGGAGCGGCGGGGGTGACCCGGACGCGAACTACCGGCTCCGCCTGGCGATGGAGAAGGCGCGCTCGGTCAACATGCCGCTCGACAACATCAAGCGGGCGATCGAGCGCGCGACCGGCGCCGGCGAGGGCGAGCAGTTCGAGGAGATCGTCTACGAGGGCTACGGCCCCGGGGGCGTGGCGGTGCTCGTCGAGGCGACCACCGACAACCGGAACCGGACGGCCGCCGACGTCCGCTCGATGTTCAGCAAGGCCGGCGGCCAGCTGGCGGGAAGCGGCGCGGTCGCCTGGCAGTTCGAGCCGCGCGGCGTGATCTACATCCCGCGGGGGACCGGAGATCCGGACGAGATCGCCCTGGCGGCGATCGACGCGGGCGCCGTGGACGTCGACACGGACGACCCCGACCAGATCTTCGTCTACACCGCGCCGGGCGACCTCGAGGGGGTCCGCGCGGCCCTCGAGTCGAGCGGCGTGGCGGTCGAATCGGCCGAGTCCGCGATGATCGCCAGGCAGACGGTCGAGCTTGACGCGCACCGGGCCCGCCAGGCGCTGCGGCTGGTCGAGCTGCTCGAGGATCTCGACGACGTCTCACGGGTCACGGCGAACTTCGACATCCCCGAGGAAGTCTTCGCCGAAGTCGCCGGATGATCGTCCTCGGGATCGATCCCGGGACGGCGGCGCTGGGCTACGGGATCATCGAGCGAACGGGCGGCCGCCTCCGCGCGGTCGACTTCGGGGTCATCTCCACGTCTCCGGACCTGCCCCTCGGTGAGCGACTCCGGGCGATCCACGACGGGGTCATCGACCTGATCGAGCTCCACGCGCCGACGCTCGTGGGGGTCGAGCGGCTCTTCTTCAGCCGGAACGCCCAGACGGCCTTCGCCGTCGGCCAGGCGCGGGGCGTGGTCGTCCTGGCCGCCGCCGAACGGTCGGTCGCGCTGCGCGAGGCGACTCCGAACGAGGTGAAGATGGCGGTCGCCGGCTACGGCGCGGCCGA
The DNA here is from genome assembly GCA_041483455.1 of Candidatus Limnocylindria bacterium. Classification (GTDB taxonomy): domain Bacteria; phylum Chloroflexota; class Limnocylindria; order Limnocylindrales; family CSP1-4; genus JBGPFS01. The sequence continues at coordinate 7,960 of JBGPFS010000041.1, forward strand.
CAAGGGCCAGGTCGCCCGGATGGTCGCGGCCATCCTCTCGCTCGACGCTCCACCGACACCGGACGACGCGGCCGACGCCCTGGCCGTCGCCATCTTCGTCGCGAACAGCGAACGCGTCGGCGATCGGCCTGGTTCCCCGGCAGCCGAGCGAGCCGGCGTCCTCGACCGGGCGGCGGCCGCCCCGATCGTGCGCGGCGAGACGCCCTACGAGCGGGCGGTCCGGGAGGCGCTCCGGCGGGAGCCCGCCCCGACCGCCTCGCCGGACCGGCGCGGCCGATGATCGCCTCGGTCGACGGGATCGTCGGGGCGATCGCCGCCGATTCGCTCGTCCTGGAGGTCGGCGGGATCGGCTACCGGGTATTCGCCGCGCCGGCGGTGCTCGCGACGGCCGTCGCCGCCGGTCACCTCAAGCTCTACACCTACCACCAGGTCCGCGACGATGGCCAGGCGCTCTTCGGCTTCGGGACACCCGAGGAGCTCGGCTTCTTCACGCTCTTGCTGTCGGTCACCGGGGTCGGCCCGAAGGTCGCCCTGGCGATCACCGGCAGCCGGGCGGTCGCGGACCTCCAGCTCGCGATCATCGAGCAGGACCAGGCGCTGCTCGTCGCGATCCCGGGGATCGGCAAGAAGCTGGCCGAGCGGATCATCTTCGAGCTCAAGGAGAAGGTCGCCGCCGCCGGGGTCGCGGCCCGAGGCGGCGCGGCGGAGAGCGCGACCGGCGTCCGGGAGGGCGAGGTGGTCGCCGCGCTCCAGGCCCTCGGCTACTCGCTGGGCGAGGCTCGCGAGGCCTCCCGCGCCGCGCTGGGCGACCCCGCGGCCCCGCTCGGCCTCGAGGAGCGGGTCAAGGCGGCCCTGCGGACGCTCCTCCGCGACTGACCCGCCGCCCTCGCCGACGCATCGAACATCCGTGCGATATGGCGGCCCGACATGGTAGACTCCGGCCGATGAGCGACGACGCCTCGCGCCTCCTCGCCGCCGACCTCCTCGACGAGACCGACGCCCTCGTCGAGAGGACCCTCCGCCCACGGCGGCTGGACGAGTACATCGGCCAGGGCGAGGTCAAGGCGAACCTGGCGGTCCTGCTCGCCGCGGCCCGGGGCAGGGGAGAGGCGGCCGACCACGTCCTGCTCTACGGCCCGCCCGGCCTGGGCAAGACGACCCTCGCCACGATCATCGCCCGCGAGCTCGGCGTGAACGTCCGCTACACGAGCGGACCGGCCATCGAGCGGGCGGGCGACCTGGCGGCCATCCTGACGGCCCTCGACGACCGCGATGTCCTGTTCATCGACGAGGTGCACCGGCTCAATCGGGCCGTGGAGGAGATCCTCTACCCGGCGATGGAGGACTACGCACTCGACGTGATGATCGGCAAGGGCCCCTCGGCGCGCTCGCTCCGGCTGACCCTCAAGCCGTTCACGATCGTCGGGGCGACCACCCGGGCCGGCCGGATCAGCAGCCCGCTCCGCGACCGCTTCGGGGCCACCTACCGGCTCGATTTCTACGAGGAGGACGACCTCGCCTCGATCGTCCTGCGCTCGGCCGGGATCCTGGGGGTGGAGGTGAGTCCGGCGGCCGCGCAGGCGATCGCCCGCCGCGGTCGTGGGACCCCGCGGGTGGTCAACCGGCTGCTCAAGCGCACCCGCGACCACGCCCAGGTCAACGGCGACGGGCGGATCGACCTGACCACCGCGAACGAGGCGCTGGCGGCGCTCGACATCGACGATGCCGGCCTCGACGGGACCGACCGCAAGCTCCTCGCGGCGATCGTCCAGAAGTTCGGCTCCGGCCCGGTCGGGGTCGCCGCGCTCGCGGCCGTGCTCGCCGAGGAGATCGAGACCATCGAGGACGTCTACGAGCCGTTCCTGCTGCGGCTCGGGTTCCTCGATCGGACGCCCCAGGGCCGCGTCGTGACCGAGGGCGGCCGGGCGCACCTGGCGCGCCTCGGCTACGAGATCCCGCCGCCGCGCCGGCCCGATCCCGGGATGCCGCCGCTCTGGGACGATGAGCTCATCGCCGAGGCCTCGGCCGAGGGCGACGGTCCGACGTGATGGCTCTCGAGCCCGGTCCGGAGCGTCCGGCCGCGCCGCCGCGCCCCCCGGACCCCGTCCCGTCCGGCGGCTCGGCTGCCGCGCCGTCGTCCGCCGGGCCGTCGTCCGCCGCGCTGTCGACCGGCGGCCCGGCCCGCTTCGAGGTCCTCGTGCCGCCGCCCCCGGACGGCTCCACCCGGGCCCGACTCGGCTCGCTGACCCTGGGTCACGGGACCGTCGAGACCCCCCAGTTCATGCCCGTCGGGACGAACGCCACGGTCAAGGCCCTCCATCCGGACGACCTCGTGGAGGTCGGGGCGTCGATCATCCTCGCCAACACCTACCACCTCTACCTGCGACCCGGATACGAGCGGATCGGACGGCTCGGGGGCCTGCATCGCTACATGGCCTGGGATCGGCCCATCCTGACCGACTCGGGCGGGTTCCAGGTCGTCTCGCTCGGCGATCTGCGCGAGGTGGACGATGACGGGGTGACGTTCCGCAGCCACCTCGACGGCTCGACCCACCGGTTCACCCCGGAGCTCGCCATCGCGATCCAGGAGGCCCTGGGGTCGGACGTGGCGCTCGCCCTCGACCAGCCGGTCCTGCCACAGGCCTCGGGCCGGGCGGTCGTCGCCGACGCGACCGCGCGCACCCACCGCTGGGCGGTCCGGTCGCTGGCCGCGCACCGGCGACCGGATCAGGCCCTGTTCGGGATCGTCCAGGGCGGCCTCGAGCCGGACCTGCGGGCCGAGTCGGCGGCCTTCATCGCGAGCCTTCCGTTCGACGGGATCTGCCTCGGGGGCCTGGCCGGGGACGAGACCCCCGACGAGCGCGAGGCCGCCCTCGACGTCGCGGTGCCCGTCCTCGACGGCGATCCGCGGGTCCGCTACCTGATGGGGCTGGGCTCGCCCGCCGATCTCCTCGAGGCGGTCCACCGGGGGATCGACCTGTTCGACTCGGTCCTGCCGGCGCGCGTGGCGCGGACCGGTCAGCTGTGGGTCCCGGGCGGGCGGCTGAACCTTCGGAACCAGCGCTTCCTCGACGACCCCGAACCGATCCAGGACGGGTGCCCGTGCCTGGCCTGCCGACGCTTCTCGCGGGCCTACATCGCCCACCTGTTCCGGGCCCGAGAGTTGCTCGCCTACCGACTCGCGACTTGTCACAACCTGACCTTCACCCTAGACTTCATGTCCAGGATCCGCGCCGCGCTGCGGTCCGGCACCTTCCCCTCGAGCCTCCCCGGTCTACGTGCGCATGCCGGCCGGATGAGCCGTGGTGAAGCCTCGGTGCAGCCGGCATGAAGGACCGATCGCTACCGTACGAGAGCGTCGCGGAGGTACATCGATGGGCTCCCGGGACCGGCCGCACAAAGAGCTCAAGAAGAAGCCCAAGGACAGATCCAGCGCGCCGAAGCTGCAGCCGCTCATGGATCCTCCCACCCAGGTGGAGGTCATCCGGAAGCCCCGCAAGCCGAAGCCGGTCCAGGACGAATCGGACGAGGGATAGCCGACCGGGCGGACGTTGTCCGACTCCGCTCCGTCGAGCGCTGACGACAGGAGCGTGACCAGGATGGCGATCACCGAACGCGGCGTCGACGAGCGGGACGGCGAGAAGACGGCGGCCGAGCGAGGCAAGGCGGTCGAGGCGGCGATCCTCGCGATCGAGAAGCAATTCGGTCGCGGGTCGATCATGAAGCTCGGCTCCGCCGAGCGCCAGCAGGTGGATTCGATCCCGACCGGATCGATCGCCCTCGACCTGGCCCTCGGCGTGGGCGGGATCCCGCGTGGCCGGGTCACCGAGATCTTCGGGCCGGAGTCGTCCGGCAAGACCACGGTCTGCCAGCACATCATCGCCGAGGCCCAGCGCCGGGGCGGGGTCGCCGCCTTCATCGACGTCGAGCACGCGCTCGACCCGGGCTACGCCCGTGCCTGCGGGGTCAACGTCGACGAGCTGCTCGTCAGCCAGCCCGACACCGGCGAGCAGGCGCTCGAGATCACCGAGACCCTCATCCGCTCGGGCGGGATCGACTGTGTCGTGGTCGACTCGGTCGCCGCCCTCGTGCCGCGAGCCGAGATCGAGGGCGAGATGGGCGACTCGTTCGTGGGCATCCAGGCCCGGCTCATGAGCCAGGCCCTGCGCAAGCTCACCGGCGCCGTGAGCCGCTCGAACACCTCGCTCGTCTTCACGAACCAGCTCCGCGAGAAGATCGGGGTCATGTTCGGGAACCCGGAGGTCACGCCGGGCGGCCGGGCCCTCAAGTTCTACGCCAGCATCCGGCTCGACATCCGGCGGATCGAGACGATCAAGGTCGGCACCGAGTCGGTCGGCAACCGGGTCCGGGTCAAGGTCGTCAAGAACAAGGTCGCGCCGCCGTTCCGGGTCGCCGAGTTCGACGTGATGTACGGCGAGGGGATCAGTCGGGAAGGTGGCCTCCTCGACGTCGGCGTGGCGATGGACGTCGTCACCAAGACCGGGGCCTGGTTCACCTTCGGCGACACCCGGCTCGGCCAGGGCCGCGAAGCATCGAAGGAGTTCCTCAAGGCGAATGGGTCGATCGCGACCGAGATCGATGGGCGGATCCGCTCCCGGATCAGCGAGGTGACCGTCCCGGTCGAGGGCATCGAAGAGGCCGAGTGACGCGACCGTGACCGCCGATCCCGGGCCCCGTCGTCCCACGCGCGGATCCCGCGCCGAGCGACAGGCCCGCCGGGCGGCGGTCGACGACCCGGAGGTGGTCCTGGCGGCCGCCTTCCGCTTCCTCGAGGCGCGGGCGCGCTCGGTCGTCGAGACGCGCCGGAGGCTCACGGAGGCCGGCTACCGAGCCGAGCTCATCGACGGGGCCCTCGATCGGTTGCGCCAGATCGGCTTGCTCGACGACGAGGCGTTCGCCCGCGGCTGGATCGAGTCGCGCGACCGGGCGCGTCCGCGCGGGGAGATCGCGCTGCGGCGCGAGCTTCGCCTCCGGGGCGTCGAGTCGGAGGCGGTCGAGGCCGCCCTCGAGGAACGCCGGGCCGAGACCCTGGCCGGGGCGCCGGCCTACGGCGTCGAGGCGGACAGCGACACCCCTGGCGATCCGGATGAGGCGGCCGCCCGTCGTCTGCTGGGGCGTCGCCGGCGCGACCTGGAGCGGGTGGCCGAGCCGGGGAAGCGCCGCCAGCGAGCGTACGCGCTGCTGGCCCGCAGCGGCTTCGCGCCCGATGTCGCGGCCCGGGTGGCGGCCGAGTCCCTCGAGCCGTCCGGGTCAGGCGCGGACGAGGACGGCGAGATCGATCCGGGCGCGCCGCTCGGCGGTTGACCCTCCCCCCCGCTCGGCCGTACCCTACGGCCAGATCAGTGCCGCGCCGGGGGCATGACCTCTCGGCGCCAGTCCAAACCTGAACGCGGACCTGCCGGGCCCTGGCCGTCCGCGATTCGACCCTGACGACAGACCTCCGACCGGCGACGGTCGGGCGGGAGGAGAACGTGGAACCCGTCCTCGTGGCGGCGATCGCCATCGTGGCGCTCGCCGGCGGCGCTGCACTCGGATTCGTCGCGCGCACGATGTTCGCCAACCGATCGATCAAGGACGCCGAGGAGAAGTCGGCCCTGATCGTCGAGAAGGCCCGGAGCCAGCAGAAGGACCTGATCCTCGAGGCCAAGGAGGAGAAGATCCGTCTCCAGCGCGAGGCGGAGGACGAGGCCCGGGCCAAGCGAGGCGAGCTCTCGAGCCTCGAGCGGCGGCTCCTCCAGCGCGATGAGCAGCTCGACCAGCGGACCGACATGCTCGAGCAGCGCGATCGCAAGCTGATGGACCGCGAGCGCGACCTCGAGCGGTCGCGCGAGGAGGTGGCGAAGGCGCACGCCGAGCAGGTGCTGGCCCTGGAGCGGGTGAGCGAGCTGTCCGCGGCCGACGCCAAGGGCATCCTCCTCGAGGCGGTCCGCGAGGAGGCCGAGCACGATGCCGTGAAGCTGGCCCGCTCGATCGAGCGCAGGGCGCGCGACGAGGCGGAGGAGAAGGCCCGCGAGGTCGTCGTGACCGCGATCCAGCGGGTCGCCGCCGACCACACGGCCGAGCACACGGTCAGCGTCATCCACCTGCCCAACGACGAGATGAAGGGTCGGATCATCGGCCGCGAGGGCCGCAACATCCGGGCCCTCGAGCAGGCGACCGGGGTCGATCTCATCATCGACGACACCCCCGAGACCGTCGTCATCTCCGGGTTCGACCCGGTCCGGCGCGAGATCGCCCGGCTGGCGATCACCAAGCTGATCTCCGACGGGCGGATCCACCCCGGTCGGATCGAGGAGGTCGTGGCCAAGGCCCGGGCGGAGGTCGACCTGGTCATGCGCCAGGCCGGCGAGCAGGCCGCCTACGATGCCGGCGTCCCGGGCCTGCCGCCCGAGATCGTCAAGCTCCTTGGCCGGCTGAAATACCGGACCAGCTACGGCCAGAACGTGCTCAACCACGTCGTCGAGACCAGCCGGCTGGCCGCGGTCATCGCGGCCGAGGTCGGCGCGGACATCCAGGCCGCGAAGATGGGTGGGCTGCTCCACGACATCGGCAAGGCGGTCGATCACGAGGTCGAGGGGCCGCACGCCGCCATCGGGGCGGCCATCGCGGCACGCCACAACCTGCCCGCGAAGGTCGTCAACGCGATCGCCGCGCACCACCAGGAGGTGGAGTACGCGTGCGTCGAGGCGCCCATCGTCCAGATCGCCGACGCCATC